>NZ_CP100390.1:3825000-3912500 GCF_026016465.1 Alkalimarinus alittae | reverse complement strand
TAGCTCCACCAATTCTACGGACAGAACATTATTTAATTATTTGGATTTGTAATCAAAAATAAGCTGATTCAATGAGTCAATTTATTTCTGGTTATACACCAGAATGCTCTTTAACAATTTGGTAAGTAAAATTAAGTTAAGTTAGATTGATCAGATTACCCTCTGTATTAATCTAACGGATAACATTGAGATTCATAATCAAGCGTTATCCGGCGAATATTGTTACGGGTTTAGTTACCTATGTAACCTCGGTCGAAAGACTATTTGGGGTTATATAGTCAAGTGACTAAGCGCATACGGTGGATGCCTTGGCAGTCAGAGGCGATGAAGGACGTAGAAACCTGCGATAAGCATTGGGGAGCTGGTAAACAAGCTTTGATCCAATGATTTCCGAATGGGGAAACCCACCTGTCATCAGACAGGTATCTTTTACTGAATACATAGGTAAAAGAGGCGAACCGGGAGAACTGAAACATCTAAGTACCCCGAGGAAAAGAAATCAACCGAGATTCCCCTAGTAGCGGCGAGCGAACGGGGAGTAGCCCTTAAGCTACTTTGTTGTTAGTGGAATGTACTGGAAAGTACAGCCATAGTGGGTGATAGCCCCGTACACGAAAACGGCATAGTAGTGAAATCGAGTAGGACGGGACACGTGGTATCCTGTTTGAACATGGGGGGACCATCCTCCAAGGCTAAATACTCCTGACTGACCGATAGTGAACCAGTACCGTGAGGGAAAGGCGAAAAGAACCCCTGTGAGGGGAGTGAAATAGATCCTGAAACCGTATGCGTACAAGCAGTGGGAGCAGACTTGTTCTGTGACTGCGTACCTTTTGTATAATGGGTCAGCGACTTAATTTCAGTAGCAAGGTTAACCGAATAGGGGAGCCGTAGAGAAATCGAGTCTTAATAGGGCGTATAGTTGCTGGGATTAGACCCGAAACCGAGTGATCTATCCATGTGCAGGTTGAAGGTTGAGTAACATCAACTGGAGGACCGAACCCACTGTCGTTGAAAAGCCAGGGGATGACGTGTGGATAGGAGTGAAAGGCTAATCAAACTCGGAGATAGCTGGTTCTCCTCGAAAGCTATTTAGGTAGCGCCTCGTGAATTACCATTGGGGGTAGAGCACTGTTTCGGCTAGGGGGTCATCTCGACTTACCAACCCGATGCAAACTCCGAATACCGATGAGTACAATCACGGGAGACACACGGCGGGTGCTAACGTCCGTCGTGGAAAGGGAAACAACCCAGACCGCCAGCTAAGGTCCCAAAGTGTATGTTAAGTGGGAAACGATGTGGGAAGGCACAGACAGCTAGGAGGTTGGCTTAGAAGCAGCCATCCTTTAAAGAAAGCGTAATAGCTCACTAGTCGAGTCGGCCTGCGCGGAAGATGTAACGGGGCTAAAACATACCACCGAAGCTGCGGATGCGTGTTTACACGCATGGTAGAGGAGCGTTCTGTAGGCTGTTGAAGCGGAATTGAGAAGTTCCGTGGAGGTATCAGAAGTGCGAATGCTGACATGAGTAACGATAATGCGGGTGAAAAACCCGCACGCCGGAAGACCAAGGGTTCCTGCGCAACGCTAATCGGCGCAGGGTGAGTCGGCCCCTAAGGCGAGGCTGAAAAGCGTAGTCGATGGGAAACAGGTTAATATTCCTGTACCGCATATAACTGCGATGGGAGGACGGAGAAGGCTAGGCCAGCAACCTATCGGATGGTTGTTTAAGGTCGTAGGCTGGACACTTAGGCAAATCCGGGTGTCCATTAAGGCTGAGAACTGATGACGAGGTCTCTTTTACGAGACTGAAGTGGTTGATGCCATGCTTCCAGGAAAAGTCCCTAAGCTTCAGGTTATATGAGACCGTACCCCAAACCGACACAGGTGGTCAGGTAGAGAATACCAAGGCGCTTGAGAGAACTCGGGTGAAGGAACTAGGCAAAATGGTGCCGTAACTTCGGGAGAAGGCACGCTGTTGAGGGTGATCGGACTTGCTCCGTAAGCTTTTGACAGTCGAAGATACCAGATGGCTGCGACTGTTTATTAAAAACACAGCACTCTGCAAACTCGTAAGAGGACGTATAGGGTGTGACACCTGCCCGGTGCCGGAAGGTTAATTGATGGGGTTAGCTTCGGCGAAGCTCTTGATCGAAGCCCCGGTAAACGGCGGCCGTAACTATAACGGTCCTAAGGTAGCGAAATTCCTTGTCGGGTAAGTTCCGACCTGCACGAATGGTGTAACGATGGCCATGCTGTCTCCACCCGAGACTCAGTGAAATTGAAATCGCTGTTAAGATGCAGTGTATCCGCGGCTAGACGGAAAGACCCCGTGAACCTTTACTATAGCTTCACAGTGAACTTTGAGCCTACTTGTGTAGGATAGGTGGGAGGCTTTGAAACCCGGACGCTAGTTCGGGCGGAGCCACCCTTGAAATACCACCCTGGTATGTTTGAGGTTCTAACTCAGGTCCGTAATCCGGATCGAGGACACTGTGTGGTGGGTAGTTTGACTGGGGCGGTCTCCTCCCAAAGAGTAACGGAGGAGCACGAAGGTGTGCTAAGCATGGTCGGACATCATGCGGTTAGTGTAATGGCATAAGCGCGCTTAACTGCGAGACAGACACGTCGAGCAGGTACGAAAGTAGGTCATAGTG
Source organism: Alkalimarinus alittae (assembly GCF_026016465.1). Lineage (NCBI taxonomy): Bacteria > Pseudomonadati > Pseudomonadota > Gammaproteobacteria > Alteromonadales > Alteromonadaceae > Alkalimarinus > Alkalimarinus alittae. Next base: position 3,909,844 of record NZ_CP100390.1, on the reverse strand, counting down.
ATCCGGTGGTTCTGTATGGAAGGGCCATCGCTCAACGGATAAAAGGTACTCCGGGGATAACAGGCTGATACCGCCCAAGAGTTCACATCGACGGCGGTGTTTGGCACCTCGATGTCGGCTCATCACATCCTGGGGCTGAAGCCGGTCCCAAGGGTATGGCTGTTCGCCATTTAAAGTGGTACGCGAGCTGGGTTTAGAACGTCGTGAGACAGTTCGGTCCCTATCTGCCGTGGACGTTGGAAATTTGAGAAGAGTTGCTCCTAGTACGAGAGGACCGGAGTGAACGAACCTCTGGTGTTCGGGTTGTTACGCCAGTAGCATTGCCCGGTAGCTATGTTCGGACAGGATAACCGCTGAAAGCATCTAAGCGGGAAGCCCCCTTCAAGATAAGATTTCCCTGGAGCTTCGAGCTCCCTAAAGGGCCCTTAAAGACTATGAGGTTGATAGGCTGGGTGTGTAAGCGTTGTGAGGCGTTGAGCTAACCAGTACTAATTGCCCGTGAGGCTTGACTATATAACGCCCAAATAGTTTTGAGTCTGAAACGATCAAAACGAAAATATTTACCGGATAATGTGATTATGATCCGATATGTTATAAAACTTAATTTACTTGCTAAATGTTAAAGACATTGCGAAATTGTTGTTAACTGATCAAAAAGATAAATCATCTTCGATCAGCTAGCCAAGGTTTTGCCTGATGACAATAGCGAACTGGAACCACCTGATCCCATCCCGAACTCAGTCGTGAAACGGTTCTGCGCCGATGGTAGTGTGGGGTCTCCCCATGTGAGAGTAGGTCATCGTCAGGCATCTAAATACGAAACCCCGGTAGGTCATCCTACCGGGGTTTTTTATTGTCTGGAAGAAAGTTAAGTTAAATAAATACTAAGAGTGGATAAGCGGGGTTACCAAAAGAGTAAGACGTAAATCAATTAAGTAGCTGAAATGTGATTAAGTTCATAATTCAAAATGTTCGTTAAGGTTTTTGGCATTAATTAAAACTGATTTCTCGAAGTTCTAAAATTAGGAGTCTAAAATATAAACAAAATGTACTAATGTACATCTAATTGGTTTCGACGGACTAATCTAAAATAATAAAAAAGGAGGGGCTAAAGTGGCTAATCTTAAGCCCAGATGCCGTGAGAAAAAACTTCTCAAACGTCCTATTGGGGCGGTTGTATGCTGTATGTGTCTATTTTTTGTAGTTAATGCAGAAGCCGATTTAAAGCCCATTGGGGATAGTGAGTTGGCGAATGTTGTTGGGCAGGCTTACATTTCAATTGATAAATCATATCATCCAGATACCTCTAACAGCACATCTTATACACGTATTAACTTAGGGATGGATATTGAAATACAATCAAATATCGATTACCTAGAGTTAGGTCGCTATGACAGAGTTGACCCCTATGGCGAACAAAAGCCTGCAGACGTAATGATTCATAATATGTCTTTAGGGTATATATTTGACTCGAATTACTATATTCAAAACCCTGATGCCGCTCGCCCTATAAAAGAAGATGGCTCTGGCTATTTTGATGGTGAAATTGTCCCGTTTGAAATAACTGACCCTTTTATTGAATTTGCTTATGATGATAACTCAAATGAAATGACAGGGGTTCGCATTGGTTTTGGCGAGGCAAAAGGAGTTTTGTCTGGCAATATTGAAGCACTTACTGGCAATGTTGATGTAGACATAAGGGATCGTGGCGAGGGAATGAAGAATGCAAGTTCAAATGGAAATCTATCAGATAGACTTTTAGTACTATTAACGCCTCTTTTAGAGGGCGATAGCCCAATAGAAGCGCAGGCAAAATTAGTTGATCAGTTTGGAAATCTTGATCCCATTAGGTCAACAATGATCGGGATTCCAAATAATGAGACATTTGTATTGAGTGGTGCTGGTGGGTTCACAAGGTGGTCTGTAAAAAACCTACTGGGTGGCTTCTCTTCTAGTGAAATTGACGTTCCAAATTGTTCATTTTTTAGTTGCCCTAAGGGAGATATTATAATTTATGTGAATGGTTGCAAGGTATTAGGTGTTGATGCGTGCTTTAATCTTGAGCAATTCGAGAGTTTTCCTATTGGGCAAGTAGAAGAACGGCAAGGTAGTCGCTATTTAACAAATTCTGCTAGCGGTATGTTTATGTCGTTTCAGACTAAAGATCTTGAATGGTTGCAGGATGTCAGGAAGCAAAACCCAAGTGCTAAAGATTTTGTTAAGGCTACTTCCGGGGCATTCTTTAATATACCGAACAGTAGTGTGACCGTAAATCTTGAGGAAGCGCTAAATGGCGTACCTAGAGTTCGAACGGAATATATAGACAGGGGTAATGGATTATTTTAAATAATAATGAGGTAAGTATGCAACGTGGCAAGAGTAAAATGGTGGTCACTCGATGTATGTTTTCTGCGCTAGTCTTGTGTGGATCGGCTAATGCTGAGCTTGCCTCGTTATCTGATGGTGAGTTATCTGATGTAGATGGCGCAGGAATTGGCTTGGTGTTCGAAGATTTTATTTTTGACGCGCGGACAGACACTACAACAGGTCAGTCTTTCAAAATAAAAGGGATTAAAGATTCAACAGGTACTCAGGACGTAGAAATAACCGTTTCTCAGCTATATATTGCTAACTCGGGCAGTAATTATGGCCAAAACCTTTCTGGTGTTAATTTAGGTCGTTTAGTTAACCCTTATGAAATAGAGTTAGTTGATGGCGATGATATTGGTATCGTCGATAAGGCGGTTCTCCAATTCTCAGCACCGAAAAAATATGAAGCAACAACGACTGCAAACCTAGATCGTGATCAAGATGGTCAGCTTGACACAGAAATAGATGCACTAGGTGCAACAGTTTTAAAGAACTATGAAGCAAATGCAGAAGGTTATGATTGTGTTTTGGCGGGAGCACCTATGGGCAGTGGCACCTGTGCTAGTAGGCCTGCAGGGATTGATACAGCAACATCAGAAGCTATAGTAGGTGAGCGGCCGGATATCGGCTTAAAACTCCAAGTTCAGGTTGGTACAAAAAATCCAGACAATTTAAACATACATGCTAAGAGTGCGGTGTTTGATGGAAGTTTTTTGCGTTTATGGGGGGATGACAATAAAAGACAGCTGGTAGGTGAGTTTAGGCTTAATTTTTATACACCTGAACTATCTATTAATGCTTGCGACGCAAATGGGCAGAGCTGCGGCAATACAATTTATATGAAAAATTTTGAGCTTGAGTTAGCGTTGGGTAATCGTTTTCAGCCTATGTCTATTGGAGTAACAGAAACATTAGACGGTGTTATAGAGCCAGGAAATTTTGTGTTTGAGGTTTCAAAAATAACGGAATACGCCACTGCGCAGGGTTATATGACTAGCTTGCCTGCTGATGGTAAGCGGGCAAGTTGTACCGATGCCTCTTGTGAGACTGCATGGGATTTTTTTAATGATTACTACTCAAACCCCGACTACAAAAGTAACCTGCGAATCGGAGCTTTACATATAGGGGATATTACCGCTGGAGGCCAGAATTTTGGGTCTGCTCGAATTGAAGGTCTTTCAGTTCAGTACCTTAAAATCTCTAGCCATGATTTAGCGAACTAAGGTGTAGGAAATGATTAAAAATATAATAATACGATTTGCACTAACTGCTTGCTCTACAATTTTATTGTTGGCCTCAATGTCGAGTCACGCTGAGCTATCATCAATTGATGATGAGGCCTTGTCTGTAATTTCTGGTCAGGCTGGTGTTTATTTATCTGGCGAAATAGCTATTAATGAAAACGGTGGCCCTATTCAGAATGCGTATTTTGGTGATTGTACTGACAGCAAAAGGTGCGGGGCAAGACTTGCGGTTCAAACAAAAGAAAATGGAGGCTGGTTCGTTTTAGATAATTTTAAAGGTGCGTTTTCATTTCAAGGGCTGACTTTAAGAGTTCGGGATATAAACTCTGGGTTTGGTGGGGATGGTGCAAAATTTAATCGTGAGGTGTTAGAGATTGGACTCCCAGATCAAATTAAGGTTGATAAGCTACAGTATACATATGCAACAAGTAGTACGGCTCGACCAACTGACCTAGGTTTCAAGCAGACAGACATATACACCGTCGAGATAGATGGTAATGTTACTCTGCAAGGAAATTTGCTTGTTTTTCCAACAGGTAATAATTGAAAATGGATATCACCATGAAAAAAAAGGCACTTTTGCTAGGTTTGTCATGTTCATTATTATCACCCCTCATATCTGCCGAGTTAACTAAACTTGATGATGAGATCTTGTCAGCCGTTAGTGGTCAAAGCGGCATATCTCTAGATATTGATTTAAAGGCAGAGATAGGTGAAATAGCATATTTTGATGATGGTGCAGGAATAGCGATTCAAGGAATCAAAATCTCTGATGCTTCTAATATCGAAAATCCGTCAAAACAAAGCTATATCTTGGATATTGAAAATGATGGCAGTTTAAATATTGCATATGACATTTCCCCAACTCGCTTTGAGTTTTCTGATATTCGCTTTGGTACTGAGGCAGGAAGTATGACCGGTGCTAGTGGTGGAGGTTTCTTTTGGGATTACACGCTAAATGGGAGTCTTAATATTAGGGGGGGAGGAGCCCTCGGATCCAGCGGGTATACGTTTACGTCAAGCTATACGATGACCGATGGCGCCTTTGGTTATCGTACACAAGGCAATAGCTTTTGGTTTGAGGATATTGATGCTGTCTCTGAGTCTGTGATGACGCTGGATGTTGGAACTGATGTTGAGGGTGATTATTTAGATGTAAGGCTGCCTAACTATACGGGTGAATATACTGTTGGAGCTATCCGACACAGCTCAAATCCATTGTTAAGTGCTGGTTCGTTATGGGGTAAATATGACCTCACAACAAATATTCTATTGCGAGCTGGTGGTAGGGAAGGATTAACAGGTCTTACTATAGATGCTCAAAACACTATTAATCGCTATGATTTTGCTTGGGGTGATGATGGGTATTGGGTGGGAGCGTTGGGTGTAACTGGATATTATAATGTTGATAATTTAACACTTGATGTAGCCTCAGATATATCCGGAAAATTAGGTTTGGCAATCGCCTGGGATAAGGCGGAGGCTGCTTACCATATCGATAAGTTGGTTTTGGGTGAGACCAAGGCAAGGATAGATCAGTACCTTGCAGGAACTGCTTTGACAGGAGGTCCGTCAACACTGAAGAGTATTGGTAGCCTTGATATGCAGTTTGTTTTTGCGGACCAAGTAGTTGATGGGGTTAACTACTCAAACATCTTCCATGTGCAAGCGGGAGGTAATGTTGATGCAGGAGAGCAGGGGTTAAGAATTAGCTCGCAGTGGAGTTTAGTTGATCAATATGAGTCGGCTACTAACGTATCAAACGTCACCTATACTGATGATGGTAACTCTATTATGTTGAGTGGCTTGCAGTCGTGGGGAGAAGGAGATATCACTCTTAATGTCACCGAGGCCGGAATAATTAATGGAACAGAGTTTTTCGATGGTATCAGGGTTGGATTTGAAGATTTTAAGGGTGGCTATAAAATTGATGGCCTAAGAGTGGGTAAAAATGATGCTCAGCTTAAAAATCAAGATATTCAGGGGGGGACAGAGTTGCTGTTGGCCCTTGGGGTATATCCATCATATGATTTCACCGCAGATGGTCATATCACTATCGGCACAGGTGGGCGGTCAGGAGAGGGGCTGACGATTAACTCTGATATTCATATTACAAATGGCCGGGCCGCCCTTATGGCGGATGAAAACGGCCGTGGTATATGGGCTACCGGGCTTGATTATGATATCCATAAAAGAAATATGACAATAGATGTGACTGAAGACGGATTGGCTATTGTAGAAGGCGAGTCTTGGAGTGTTATGGATATATCAGGCTTGCGATTAGGGGATAAAATAACGGGTCAAAGTTTTGGCCGATTTGTGGTTAAGCGTTATGAGACTGGCTCGTCCATGATTATTAAAGCGGGTGGTGCCGGTGACATATGTGTTGGTGGTAACGCTACAGACGCTGTTGGATGTGGTGCTGCAGGTGGTATCTGGGAAGAACGAGGAAGTGAAGGTATAACCTTGAGCTTAAAAAATATATTAGCTGAAGCTGTGAGTGAGACTAAGCGAAATAGTTTTACTTGGGAGTCAACAGGGGGGTCGGTAGCTAATAGGCCAATGCAAATCGTTTTTGACAACATTACAACCAACGATGGTGATGGCATAACTAATACTTACGGCATTCAAAATGATATATCTATAGATGTATATCAAACTAAGGTAGTAAAAAAGATTACGGGTGCTGATTCAAAAGGTGTCGTGGGTAATAAAGGTGATGAGAAGATTTTAGATGGATCGGCTGCCGGTTATCGTTATGTTAGTAAGGCTGATATGAGTGCTACGCCTTCTTTAGAGTCTGAAAGGCCGTTAGGGTTTGCTGTAAATGCAAATACTCGATTTAAGGAGTTATCCTTTGGAAGTGTTCAGATGGTGCATCCTGATGCAGCTCAACCATCTACTTTGGTATATGGGATGAGCCTTCAAAATGCAAGCATCACTTCTAATCTTACGGCGACGCCGATTCAATAGTTAATTAGCTAGAGTTCAAAAAGCCTATCCTCACGGATGGGCTTTTTTGTTTCTGTGTCTAAGATATAATCGCAAGCTGATGATGTGTGGGTGTTGGATATGGATTTAGTTAAGTTGTTAGAGTTTCTTGCAGATGGTGAATATCACTCTGGTGTTGAGATGGGTGCCGCTTTAGGTGTTAGTCGAACTGCTGTATGGAAGGCTTTGGGTAAGCTAGAGTCAGATGGTGTTGCGCTAGAAGTTACAAAAGGTAAGGGGTATAGAGTTCGAGGGGGGCTTGATTTACTCGATTATGATGTAATTGTAAGTCGTCTTCAGTTGCATTCAGATAAGCTAGATAGTGTTTGTGTCTTGCAGGATGTGGACTCGACAAATTCCTACCTTATGAGGGGAGATCTACTTACAAGTGGTTATTCGGTTTGCTTAGCGGAACGACAGACTTTAGGGCGTGGTAGACGGGGCCGTACATGGCACAGTCCGTATGCTAAAAACATATACTTAAGTATGGCGTTTGGCTTGTCAGGTGGAGCAGAAGTATTAGAGGGGTTGAGTCTTGCTTTGGGGGTGGCGGTTGCAAATTGTTTATCTGATCAAGGTATACAGGGTGTAGGACTTAAGTGGCCAAATGATATTTGGGTTGATGGTAAAAAATTGGCAGGTATTTTGGTAGAGCTAAAGGGTGAGGCAGAATTTGGCTGGAAGGTCGTGGCAGGGCTGGGTATTAATGTATTAATGTCCGAAAATGATGGTAGAGGTGTAGGCCAACCCTGGACATCTTTAGAGCTCGTTTCAGGAAAGCAAACTCACGACAGGAGTTTATGGTCTGCGTTTTTGATAGAGAGTTTGATTGAGACTATTGAGCGATACCGTACTAATGGTTTAAGCAGCCTACTTGATGACTGGTCAAAATTTGACATTTTGGCAGGAAAAGAAGTTACTCTTTCGGGTGTGGAGGGGGGAGGGGTGTGCCATGGTGTTGATAGCAGGGGAAGGCTGCTTGTTGATATTGGTGGTAAGGTTACGGTTGTTAATGCGGGTGAGGTGAGTGTAAGGCCAAATGAATCTACAGATTGATATAGGTAATTCTTATTTAAAATGGCGAATAGTAGATAACGATACAATAATATCGAGAGGTAGGGAGGCGACATCAGCTAATCTTACGTTGAATGGTCTTGCTAACTGGGGCAATATTCGGTCTGTTTCTATTTCAAGTGTAGCTGCAGATTGTGTAGAGCGCAGGTTGCGAGAGGTGTTGTCGGTTAAGTTGCCGAGCTTGGTGCCGTATTTTGCAAAAAGTCAGTCTGCGCTGAGGGGGGTTGTTAATGCCTATAAGGAGCCCGCATCTTTAGGTGTTGATCGTTGGCTTGCTATTGTTGCAGGTTACTCAAGGTGTAAGGATTCATGCTATATAGTTGATTGTGGAAGTGCAATTACTGTTGACGTGGTAGATAGCCACGGACGACATAAAGGAGGGTATATTCTTCCGGGATTGCGCCTGATGAGGCAGAGCTTGTCAGCGGGGACAGAGCGTGTTGAGTTCAATGACCTGGAGGGTGTTGGGGATAAGCATGGAATTACAACATCTGAGTGTGTCCGGTCAGGAGTGAATTTCGTTCTTCTGTCGATATTTGATCGATTACGCACAAAGATGAAAGAAGAAGGTATAAAAAGATTGATCGTTACAGGGGGGGATGGTGTTCACGTAAAATCATTTGGTGAGCATGTTGAGTACTATCCAGACTTGGTGTTAGAAGGTTTAGCGCTTGCAAGAGGTATAAGTAATGCTTAGCGGATGCAATGGCAGGAGAAGGAGGTTGAAATGCGCTGGATTTTTCTAACGCTGGTGCTGCTAAATGCATTATTTGCGGCGCTTGAGGTATTCGAGGGAATGGGTGGGAATAAAAAAGCGGAAAACTATCGTGTGCTAGAGGGTCGTGGACGCCTATTACTATTAGGTGAATTAGATCCCTTATTCTCGCGAGCCGGACCTGAAGGGGTAGGCATGTTATGCCTATTGTTGGGACCAATTGATAGTCCGTTAAGCGCGAAAAAACTCTTGCGAGAGTTAAATAGTGAAGGCTTGGATACCAAGATAATTACGCAGCCGATCATAAAGGCACCTAACTATTGGGTGCATCTAGAGCCCTATGAAAATAGAAAAGCGGCGATCACAAAGTTGAAAGAGCTAAAAAGTGCGAAGGTTGACAGTTATCTTATAACGCAAGGTGAACTAACTAACGGCATTTCGCTGGGGATGTTTGAAAATATTGATTCTGCGCGAAGGATGTTGAAAAAAAGGCAGACTCAAGGTTATGACGTTAAAATAAAAGAGTTAGGTAAACAGGCGTTTGAATACTGGGTCTTTGTTGAAGGTCAGGGTGTGGCTGAATTAGATAAAATTATCACAAAAAATATGGAAGAATTAAAAATGTCATTCGGAAAGAGAGAAATTTCTTGTAAAAGTGTTGCATCTGAAAATAACTTGCCTTAGTATAGCGGCCTCGCAAAACGCGGTACAGAGCTGGCGTAGCTCAGATGGTAGAGCAGCGCACTTGTAATGCGCAGGTCGGGGGTTCGATTCCGTCCGCCAGCTCCATTTCTTTGTTGTGTGTTTTGTGATCTTGTAAGTGTCAATGCGATTCTTATAAGGAGGGGTTCCCGAGTGGCTAAAGGGATCAGACTGTAAATCTGACGCGAAAGCTTCGGTGGTTCGAATCCACCCCCCTCCACCACTTTGCGGGTGTCGTATAATGGCTATTACCTCAGCCTTCCAAGCTGATGATGCGGGTTCGATTCCCGCCACCCGCTCCAAATTCTAGGTGATGCTCATATAGCTCAGTCGGTAGAGCGCCACCTTGGTAAGGTGGAGGTCACCGGTTCAATTCCGGTTATGAGCTCCAGTTTTGGTTGGGTGGCGAGTAGTATAATTATCTAGGTATTTATTAAAGTTTAGGCCAGTAGCTCAATTGGCAGAGCAGCGGTCTCCAAAACCGCAGGTTGGGGGTTCGATTCCCTCCTGGCCTGCCACTATTTATAGCGGTAGGGCAAGTAAAGATGAGTTCAAAAGTGGAAGTGGCAGAAGGTCGCTTTGATAGTTTGAAATGGTTGGTTGTGCTGGTGCTGGTTGCGGTAGCTGTGGCGGGTAATCACTATTTTTCGGCTGAATCTTTGCTTTATAGGGTTTTGGCGCTATTGGTGTTGGCTGTTGTGGCGGGGTTTGTTGCGCTGCAGACGGTAAAAGGTCAAAAGTTTGCGTTGTTGTTGAAAGATGCAAAGTCTGAGATTAGAAAGGTTGTATGGCCAACTCGTCAAGAGCTTACGCAGACAACTATGATTGTTATTGTTTTTGTCTTGATTGTGGCGTTGATATTGTGGGGTTTAGATTCCCTGGTTAGTTGGATTGTGTCTGGGTTTATAGGGTAAGGGGCTGCGAATGTCTAAGCGTTGGTATGTGGTCCATGCGTATTCTGGATACGAAAAGCAAGTAATGCGCTCGCTTAAGGAGCAGATGGCTCTTAAGGGGTTGGAAGATCGTTTTGGCGATGTGTTGGTTCCGACTGAAGAAGTTGTAGAGATGCGTGACGGGAAGAAACGCAGGAGTGAGCGAAAGTTCTATCCTGGTTATGTTTTGGTTCAAATGGAAATGGATGACGAGACATGGCATCTGGTAAAGTCTACGTCTCGTGTTCTTGGTTTTATTGGTGGTACTAAAGAAAAGCCTGCTCCGATCACTGAGAAAGAAGCGATGGCTATCCTTCAGCGTGTCGAAAGTGGTGCTGAAAAGCCAAGGCCGAAAACATTATTTGAGCCGGGTGAGGTTGTAAGGGTTATAGATGGGCCTTTTGCTGACTTTAATGGAGTGGTGGAAGAAGTTGATTACGAGAAGAGTAGGGTTAAGGTAGCTGTTCTAATCTTTGGTCGATCAACGCCTGTCGAATTAGCTTTTGGTCAAGTAGAAAAAGATTAAAGCTGGTTTGTAGGAAAAATTATGGTGCTCATCCTGTTCGCAGGGTGGGCTTTTTGTGTCTCGACGGGGAGCTTTGCGGCGTTTAACCCGTTAGGAGGAAGTATGGCGAAGAAAGTAGAAGCGTATATTAAGCTTCAGGTTGCAGCAGGTAAGGCAAACCCTAGTCCACCAGTTGGTCCTGCATTGGGTCAGCATGGCGTGAATATCATGGAGTTTTGTAAGGCTTTTAATGCAAAAACTCAAGGTATGGAGCCTGGCTTACCTGTTCCGGTTGTTATAACTGTATACGCTGATAGAAGTTTTACTTTTATCATGAAAACGCCACCAGCTGCTATTTTGTTAAAGAAAGCTGCTGGTGTGAAGAGTGGAAGTGGTCGACCTAATACTGAAAAGGTAGGAACTGTTACTCGAGCTCAGCTTGAAGAAATAGCGACAATCAAAGAGCCTGATTTAAATGCAGGTAATTTGGATTCTGCAGTAAAAATCATTGCTGGTACTGCTCGCAGTATGGGCTTGAATGTGGAGGGCGTATAAGATGGCTAAGCTAACTAAACGTCAAAAGATGATTGCTGAGAAAGTTGAAGCAGGTAAGGCTTACTCTATTGATGAGGCTGTTGCACTTCTTTCTGACCTTTCTTCTCAGGTAAAGTTTAAAGAGTCTGTGGATGTTGCGATTAACTTGGGTGTTGATGCGCGTAAATCAGACCAGGTTGTTCGTGGTTCTACTGTTCTGCCAAATGGTACGGGTAAAGACGTACGTGTTGCTGTATTTACACAAGGTGAAAATGCTGAAAAAGCAAAAGAAGCCGGTGCAGATGTGGTGGGTATGGATGATCTTGCTGAAGAAGTTAAGAACGGTAATCTTGATTTTGACGTTGTTATAGCAAGTCCTGACGCAATGCGAGTTGTTGGCATGCTTGGTCAGATTCTTGGCCCTCGTGGTTTGATGCCAAACCCTAAGGTAGGAACAGTTACTCCAGATGTAGCAACAGCAGTTAAAAATGCTAAGGCTGGACAAGTTCGTTACCGTACAGATAAAAACGGAATAATTCACAGCCCATTAGGTAACGTTGAATTTTCTGCTGAGTCAATTAAGCAAAACCTTGAAGCGCTGCTTTCAGATCTTAAGAAAGCAAAACCAGCTTCATCTAAAGGTATCTATATGAAGAAAGTTACAGTTTCTTCTACTATGGGGCCTGGATTAGTTATTGATCAAGGTTCTATCTCTTTCTAAGAGGTGGAGCAAAAAAGAACTTTGAAGTCTAGGCTAGAGCCAAGGCTGTCAAAGACCGCAGGCGCTTAAGAAGGTTAAGATAACTTCTTAAGCTTAATTTCCTGCGCAGACGGTGCGACCTTACTCTTTGAGTACTTTCACCGTGCGGTTGCTAATATTTTATAGATTAAATATTGGCATATATAAATTGTCGACTTCGGTCGACGTGTGAAGGAGAAATCCAGTGGCAATTGGACTCGAAGACAAAAAAGCGATAGTCGCTGAGGTCAACGAGGCTGCCGGTGGTGCTTTGTCTGCAGTATTGGCTGATTATCGTGGCGTAACCGCTACTGATATGACCATTCTGCGTAAGCAGGCTCGCGAAAATGGCGTTTATTTAAGAGTTGTTCGTAATACTCTTACTAAGCTTGCCGTTGGTGGGACTGAATTCGAATGTATTAAAGAAGCGTTGGTTGGACCAACAATTCTTGCGTTTTCTATGGAAGATCCTGGTGCAGCCGCAAGACTGCTTAAAGATTTTGCTAAAGAAAACAAAAAGTTCGAAATAAAAGCACTCGCTGTTGGTGGTGAACTGTTAGGGGCTGATCAAATTGATCGTTTGGCCAAACTACCTACGCGCGATCAAGCGTTGGGCATGTTGGCAAGCGTTATTCAGGCACCTATTACAAAACTTGTGCGTACATTCAACGAAGTTCCGTCGAAAGTTACGCGTGTTGTTGCTGCAGTTCGCGATCAGAAGAAAGAAGCAGCCTAATTATTCTAGTTATTATTTTTCAGGAGATTTGAGTCATGGCTCTGTCTAAAGACGATATTTTAAATGCAATTGCAGAAATGAGCGTAATGGAAGTTGTTGAGCTTGTTGAAGCAATGGAAGAGAAGTTTGGTGTATCTGCAGCAGCAGCTGTTGCAGTTGCTGCACCAGCAGCTGGCGGCGACGCAGCAGCAGCTGAAGAGCAAACTGAATTTGACGTAGTGCTTGCGGGCGCTGGTGAGAAGAAAGTTAACGTAATCAAAGCTGTACGTGCTATCACAGGCCTAGGTCTGAAAGAAGCAAAAGCTATGGTTGACGGCGCTCCAGCTACTGTTAAAGAAGGTGTTAGCAAAGACGACGCTGAAGAAGCTAAGAAAGCCCTTGAGGAAGCTGGCGCATCTGTTGAAATCAAGTAATTTACTTGGTGAACAACGTTTGCGGTTAAGCTAAACCGGAATCGGCTGGCAATGATTATTGTCGGCCTTTTTCCGTTGTATAAGCTATACCAAGATAGTATGTGCTATATCTAATTTGCCGATGTTCAATTTATCTGACTCGGTGCAGCAAGACAGTTTCAACTTGTCGGTTTTAAACCGAAAAGAGACGCCAAAGGTGTTGAGTCATAAAGCTGGGGAACACAAATGACCTACTCGTATACTGAGAAAAAGCGCATTCGTAAAGAATTCGGTACACTACCGACTGTGATGGATGTACCTTATCTATTATCTATTCAAATGGATTCCTATCGCGGTTTTTTACAAAAAGACGCTGAGCCCGGAGCTAAAGAAGATCTGGGTCTACATGCAGCATTTAAATCTGTTTTTCCTATCCTCAGCTTCTCAGGTAATGCTGCGCTGGAATATGTTAGCTACCGTTTAGGTGAGCCAGCATTTGATGTTAAAGAATGCCAGTTGCGTGGCGTTACATATGCTGCGCCACTGCGTGTAAAAGTTCGCTTAATAATCTATGACAAAGAATCAGCCAATAAGGCGATTAAAGATATTAAGGAACAAGAAGTTTATATGGGTGAAATGCCCTTGATGACAGACAACGGAACGTTTGTTATTAACGGGACGGAGCGGGTTATTGTATCCCAGCTTCACCGCTCTCCCGGTGTGTTTTTTGATCATGATAAAGGTAAAACACACTCATCTGGTAAGTTGTTATACAGTGCCAGAGTGATTCCTTACCGTGGTTCATGGTTAGATTTTGAATTTGACCCAAAAGATGCGGTATTTGTACGAATAGATAGACGTCGTAAATTACCTGCATCAATATTGATGCGTGCGCTAGGGTATGACTCTCAGCAAATTCTGGACATGTTTTTCGAGACCAGTAAGCATAAAGTCACAGAAGAAGTATGTACATTAGAGTTGGTACCTTCAAGGTTAAGAGGCGATATAGCAAGCTTTGATATCAAAGACAATGAAGGTAACGTTATTGTTGAAGAGGGGCGTCGTATTACAGCACGTCATATTCGACAGCTTGAAAATGCTGGCATTAGTGAGCTTGAAGTGCCTTTAAATTATATCTTCGGTAAAGTAACAGCTAAAGATATTATTGATGAGCGCACGGGTGAATTAGTTGTAGAGTGTAATACCGAAATCACAGAAGAGGTTGTGCAATCTCTTGTTGAGGCTGGTATAGAGCAAATAGAAACGCTTTACACTAATGATCTTGATTGTGGGTCGTTTATTTCTGACACTTTACGCGTTGATCCGACTAGAAGTCAGCTAGAGGCGCTAGTAGAAATATACAGAATGATGCGTCCTGGTGAGCCTCCAACGAAAGAATCAGCAGAGAACTTATTTAAAAACCTATTCTTCACTGAAGAGCGTTACGATCTTTCTGCTGTAGGTCGAATGAAGTTTAACCGACGAATTGGGCGTGAAACCGAAGAAGGCCCGGGAACGTTAGATAACGACGATATTATTGAAGTATTAAAGACATTAATAGATATTCGTAACGGTAAAGGAATGGTTGATGATATTGACCACCTAGGTAACCGTCGAATTAGATCTGTTGGTGAGATGGCTGAGAATCAGTTCCGTGTAGGGCTTGTACGAGTTGAACGTGCAGTTCGTGATCGTCTAAGCATGGCAGAATCTGATGGTTTAATGCCCCAAGATCTGATTAACGCTAAGCCTGTAGCTGCAGCGGTGAAAGAGTTCTTTGGCTCAAGCCAATTATCTCAGTTCATGGATCAAAACAACCCGCTTTCAGAGGTGACACATAAACGTCGCGTATCAGCGTTAGGCCCAGGTGGCTTGACTCGTGAGCGAGCGGGCTTCGAAGTTCGTGATGTACATCCAACGCATTATGGTCGTGTATGTCCTATCGAAACGCCTGAAGGACCAAACATTGGTTTGATTAACTCTTTGGCGACATATGCACGAACGAATTCATTTGGATTTCTTGAGAGTCCTTATCGAAAGGTAGTCGATGGTGTTGTTACAGATGAAATAGAATACTTGTCTGCAATTGAAGAAAGTAACTACGTTATTGCACAGGCTAGTGCGCTTATGGATGAGGCGAACACATTAACTGAAGAGTTGGTAACGGTTCGTCATAAGAATGAGTTTACAGTTACACCTCCCGAGCGTGTTAACTATATGGATGTCTCGCCTAGACAAGTTGTGTCAGTGGCAGCATCACTTATTCCATTCCTTGAGCATGATGATGCTAACCGAGCACTTATGGGCTCGAACATGCAACGACAAGCCGTACCTACTCTTAAGGCTGAGAAGCCATTAGTAGGAACAGGTATTGAGCGAATAGTGGCTCAAGATTCTGGCGTTTGTGTTGTCGCTAAGCGTGGCGGCATTATCGAAAGTGTAGATGCGTCAAGAATTGTTGTTAGAGCTAATAATGATGAAGTCGATGCAGGCGATGCTGGTGTCGATATTTATAGTCTTACCAAGTATACGCGATCTAACCAGAACACCTGTATAAACCAGAAGCCGCTTGTAAAAGGTGGTGATCAGGTTGCTCGTGGTGATGTAATGGCTGACGGACCATCTGTTGACATGGGTGAGTTGGCATTAGGCCAAAACATGCGCATCGCCTTCATGCCTTGGAATGGTTTCAACTTTGAGGATTCGATCTTAGTATCTGAAAGAGTTGTTAAAGAAGATCGATTTACTACGATTCATATCCAGGAACTGACTTGTGTTGCTCGTGATACGAAGTTGGGAAGTGAAGAAATTACGGCGGATATACCAAACGTAGGTGAAAGTGCGCTTGCTAAGCTTGATGAATCAGGTGTCGTCTATATCGGTGCAGAAGTTGGAGCGGGTGATATCTTAGTGGGTAAAGTTACCCCTAAAGGTGAAACTCAATTAACCCCTGAAGAAAAACTACTTCGTGCAATATTTGGCGAGAAAGCATCTGATGTGAAAGACACGTCATTGCGAGTATCGACTGGTACGCGTGGTACAGTTATTGATGTTCAGGTATTTACTCGTGATGGTGTTGAGAAAGACCAGCGAGCGCTTGATATCGAAAATGCACAACTTAATACGTTCCGCAAAGACCTTAAAGACGAATATCGAATTGTCGAAACGGCAACCTATGAGCGTCTACGTGAGTTATTACTCGGAAACGAAGTAGTGGGTGCGCCTAATCTTAAGAAAGGCGACGCAATTACTAACGACTACCTTGATAGCTTAAGTTTGTCAGAGTGGTTCAAGATCCGTATGGCAAGTGATGATCTTAACGAAACGTTAGAGCGTTCTGAGGCTCAGTTGGCTGAGCGTCGTGGAGAGCATGAAGAGCGCTTTGAAGATAAGAAACGCAAACTTCAGACGGGCGATGATTTAGCGCCGGGCGTTTTGAAAATAGTTAAGGTTTACGTTGCTATTAAGCGTCGTATCCAGCCGGGTGATAAGATGGCTGGTCGTCACGGTAACAAAGGTGTAATTTCCGTTATCATGCCGGTAGAAGATATGCCGCATGATAAGTATGGGGAGCCGGTAGACATTGTACTTAACCCGCTAGGTGTACCATCTCGAATGAACGTTGGGCAAGTACTTGAAACACATTTGGGTATGGCGGCTAAAGGGTTAGGCGTCAAAATCAACCAGATGATCAAAGATCAGCGAGAAGTTGCTGAAGTTAGATCGTTCCTAGGTGAAATCTATAACGGTGTAGCCAGTAAGCAAGAGGCGCTCGATACATTTTCAGATGCCGAAATAATGGAGCTTGCTAAGAACCTCCGTGCTGGTGTGCCTATGGCGACACCTGCTTTTGATGGCGCGAAAGAGCCAGAGATTAAGGAGTTGTTAAGGCTAGCTGGCTTGGAAGATACGGGTCAAACATCGTTGTATGACGGTCGTACAGGTGAGAAATTCGATCGGCCTGTCACTGTTGGCTATATGTACATGTTGAAATTGAACCACTTGGTTGATGACAAAATGCACGCCCGTTCTACAGGTTCTTACAGTCTTGTAACTCAGCAACCGCTAGGTGGTAAGGCTCAGTTTGGTGGTCAGCGATTCGGTGAGATGGAAGTATGGGCGCTTGAAGCTTATGGTGCTGCATACACATTGCAAGAGATGCTAACTGTTAAGTCTGATGATGTTAACGGTCGAACTAAGATGTACAAGAATATCGTCGATGGCGATCACCGTATGGAACCGGGAATGCCGGAATCATTTAACGTATTGGTTAAGGAAATCCGCTCATTAGGTATCGATATTGAGCTTGAAAACGATTAACAGTACTTAACTTCTGTTATTTCAGATATATCGAACTAACCTAATATTAGCGGAGGCGGGCATTAGCCCGCCCAGAACCAACTCCTTTTGGAGCGGAAACCGATGAAAGATTTATTAAATTTACTTAAAAACCAGAATCATAATAAGGAATTTGATTCGATTCGCATTGGTCTGGCGTCGCCAGAGATGATTCGTTCATGGTCTTATGGTGAAGTTAAAAAGCCTGAAACTATTAACTACCGAACTTTCAAGCCTGAAAGAGACGGTCTTTTTTGTGCCAAAATATTCGGACCAATAAAAGACTATGAGTGTCTATGCGGAAAATATAAGCGATTAAAGCATCGTGGTGTTATATGTGAGAAGTGTGGCGTTGAAGTTGCGCTAGCAAGTGTTAGGCGTGACCGAATGGGGCATATTGAGCTTGCAAGCCCAGTTGCACACATCTGGTTTTTGAAGTCACTGCCATCTCGAATTGGCATGTTGCTTGATATGACATTGAGAGATATCGAGCGTGTACTTTATTTTGAGTCATTTATAGTTATTGACCCGGGCATGACTACGTTAGAGTCTGGTCAGCTATTGACTGATGAGCAGTACTACGAAGCATTAGAGGAGTTTGGGGATGAGTTCGATGCCAAAATGGGTGCCGAAGCTATCCAGGCTCTATTAAAAGAAATCGATTTAGAAGGTGAGGTCTCTGAATTAAGAGAAGAAATCCCATTAACTAGCTCAGAAACTAAAATTAAGAAGCTTTCTAAGCGTCTTAAGCTACTTGAAGCATTTTATAACTCTGGAAATAACCCAGAGTGGATGGTTCTAAAAGTACTGCCTGTGCTGCCGCCAGATCTAAGGCCGCTTGTGCCACTAGACGGTGGGCGTTTTGCAACGTCAGATTTGAACGATCTTTATCGTCGAGTGATTAACCGAAATAATCGTTTGAAGCGTCTTCTAGAACTAAGTGCTCCAGATATCATAGTGCGTAACGAAAAACGTATGCTTCAAGAAGCAGTCGATGCGTTGTTAGACAATGGTCGCCGTGGTCGTGCAATCACAGGTTCAAATAAGCGTCCATTGAAGTCTTTGGCAGATATGATCAAGGGTAAGCAAGGTCGCTTCCGTCAGAACCTTCTTGGTAAGCGGGTTGATTACTCTGGTCGTTCTGTAATCGTTGTTGGTCCGAGCTTAAGGTTGCACCAGTGTGGTCTACCTAAAAAGATGGCTCTAGAGCTATTTAAGCCATTTATTTTTAGTAAACTAGAGCATCGTGGCCTAGCTACAACCATTAAAGCAGCTAAAAAGATGGTTGAAAGAGAGACAGCTGAAGTATGGGATATTCTTGCTGAGGTAATCCGCGAACATCCTGTGATGCTTAACCGAGCACCTACACTTCACCGCCTTGGTATTCAGGCATTTGAGCCTGTATTGATTGAAGGTAAAGCGATCCAGTTGCATCCACTTGTTTGTGCTGCTTACAACGCCGATTTTGATGGTGACCAGATGGCGGTACACGTACCGCTAACAATCGAAGCACAATTAGAAGCACGTGCACTGATGATGTCTACCAATAATATTCTTTCGCCTGCAAATGGCGAGCCTATTATTGTGCCTTCTCAAGATGTTGTCTTGGGTCTTTATTACATGACTCGTGAAAAGATAAATGTTAAAGGCGAAGGTATGGTGTTCTCTGATATTAAAGAGGCGCACCGAGCATACAGTGGCAATCAAGTTCATCTTCAAGCGAAAGTTAAAATTCGTGTTGAAGAGATTGAGTTTGATGATGAAGGTAATAAAACAGTTGCGACCGCTATAGTTGATACAACAGTTGGTCGAGCTTTACTGTTTGATATTTTACCTGATGGCCTTCCATACTCGTTGGTCAACCAAAACATGACTAAGAAAGCGATTTCGAAGCTTATCAATACGTCATACCGTAAGTGTGGCCTAAAAGATTCAGTCATATTTGCTGATCAGTTAATGTATCTTGGTTTTAGGCAGGCCACATTGTCTGGTGCTTCCATTGGCGTTAACGATTTTGTTATTCCTGATGAGAAAGAAACTATCATCAATGCCTCGACCACTGAAGTAAAAGAAATTGAATCGCAGTTTGCGTCAGGTCTTTTAACGCAGGGCGAGAAATACAACAAAGTTATTGATATTTGGTCTCGTGCTAACGACAAAGTCGCTAAGGCAATGATGGACACTCTTGGTAAAGAGACAGTCATTGATAGAGAGGGTAAAGAAGTTGAACAGGACTCATTTAACTCTGTTTATATGATGGCAGATTCGGGCGCAAGGGGTTCAGCAGCTCAGATTCGCCAGTTGGCGGGTATGCGTGGTCTGATGGCAAAACCGGATGGCTCGATCATTGAGACGCCGATTACAGCTAACTTTAGAGAAGGTTTGAACGTACTACAGTACTTTATCTCTACTCACGGTGCTCGTAAGGGACTTGCGGATACAGCACTTAAGACCGCTAACTCGGGTTACTTGACTCGTAGGCTTGTTGATGTTGCACAAGATCTTGTTGTTACTGAGCAGGATTGCGGCACAGAAGAAGGCTTGTTAATGACGCCTATGATTGAAGGGGGGGATGTAGTTGTACCTCTTGGTGATCGTGTATTAGGTCGAGTAACAGCCAGAGATGTATTTGCACCTGGCGATAAAGAGAATGCCGTTTTGCCTATTGGAACATTCCTAGACGAAGCGATGATTTCTAAAATTGAGGAAGCCGGTGTTGATGAGATCTGGGTTCGTTCAGCAATTACATGCGAAACCAAATACGGTGTTTGTTCAGCTTGTTATGGGCGTGATCTAGCTCGTGGTCATATCGTTAACGCGGGTGAGGCTGTTGGTGTTATTGCTGCACAGTCAATCGGTGAGCCAGGTACACAGCTTACGATGCGTACGTTCCACATCGGTGGTGCTGCATCCCGATCTTCAGCTGTAGACAACATACAAGTTAAGCACGGTGGTAAGGTTAGACTTCACAATATGAAGTCAATAGAGCGCAAAGATGGAAACCTAATTGTTGCATCGCGATCTTCTGCCTTGGCAGTGGCTGATGATCATGGCCGTGAAAGGGAGTGGTATAAACTTCCTTACGGTGCGTTAATTACAGCAAAAGACGGTGATCAGGTTGACGCAGGTGCGATAGTAGCTAAGTGGGATCCACACACACACCCAATCATTACTGAAATGGAAGGTGTTGTTAAGTTTATTGGTATGGAAGAGGGTATTACAATTAATACCCAGACTGATGAATTGACAGGCCTTTCAAGTGTTCAGGTTATTGATCCAAAGAATAGACCGGCTGCAGGTAAAGATATTAGACCTATGGTTCAGTTGGTTGATACTGAAGGCAATGAGCTTAAGCTACCAATCAATGATGCGCCTGCTCAATATTTTCTACCGGCTAACGCACTTTTAAGTTTACGAGATGGTGGCGCAGTAGAGAAAGGTGATGTAATTGCACGTATCCCTCAAGAGTCTTCTAAGACTCGAGATATTACGGGTGGTCTACCTAGGGTTGCCGATCTATTTGAAGCGCGTAAGCCAAAAGAACCATCGATCTTAGCTGAGATAAGCGGTGTTGTAAGTTTCGGTAAGGAGACTAAGGGTAAGAAGCGTCTGGTTATTACACCTGTTGATGGCTCTGATCCGTATGAGGTTCTGATTCATAAGCATCGCCAAATGAACGTGTTTGAAGGTGAGCAAGTAGAAAAAGGTGAAGTGGTATCTGATGGGCCATCTAACCCACACGATATCTTGCGTCTTTTAGGTGTTGTTGAGTTGACTCGGTACATCACGAATGAAATTCAAGACGTATATCGATTGCAGGGTGTTGTCATTAACGATAAACATATTGAAGTTATCGTTCGCCAGATGCTGCGTAAGGTTGATATACATGACTCTGGTGATACTGAGCTCATCAAAGGAGATCAGGTCGAATACGTTAAATTGCTAGAAGAGAATGAGAAGGCATTAGCTAATGATAAGATGCCTGCTACCTCAGAGCGTATGTTGCTAGGTATTACAAAGGCTTCTCTTGCTACAGAATCATTCATTTCTGCGGCCTCTTTCCAAGAAACAACTCGAGTTCTTACAGAGGGAGCTGTAACAGGTAAGCGTGATTACTTGCGCGGCCTGAAAGAAAACGTTGTAGTGGGTCGTTTGATTCCTGCAGGTACTGGTTTGACTTATCACTCAGAGCGTAAAAAGCGTAAAACTGCGAAAGTTGATGATATTGGTGTAAGTGCTGCTGATGTCGTAGAAGCGTTGAGTGCAGAGTTAAATAAGTAGATTTTTAAGAAAATAGCAATATTTTTCTTTAAAGGTACATATTAAGGCCGCTGTTTGTATAAAAATGCAACAGTGGCCTTGACTATGTTGAAGGGCGTGATTAGACTTGCGCCCCGTAACATTATTGCCCATTTTGGGTTTGTTGTTTATTTACTAATTGGAGTTTGCTTATATGGCAACTATTAATCAGTTGGTACGTAAGCCTCGTAAGCGTCAAGTTACTAAGAGTGATGTTCCTGCGTTGAAGGCTTGCCCTCAGCGTCGTGGCGTTTGTACTCGTGTTTACACAACTACACCGAAGAAGCCAAACTCGGCTTTGCGTAAAGTTTGTCGTGTACGTTTAACTAGCGGTTTTGAGGTTGCATCGTACATTGGTGGTGAAGGTCACAACTTACAAGAGCACAGTGTTGTTCTTATACGTGGTGGACGTGTAAAAGACTTGCCTGGTGTTCGTTATCACACAGTTCGTGGTAGCTTGGATACTTCAGGTGTTGCTGATCGTAAGCAAGGTCGATCTAAGTATGGAACTAAGCGTCCTAAGGGTTAACCCCTAGGAGCAAAGTGACCGCTGCCTTGGGGTGAGCAATCATTTTAGGGTAAGAGTAAGGCTGGGCGTAGAGATGTACATCTCCTGTCCCAGACTAACCTGAAGACCTTTTTTATTTGAGGGCTTATCATGCCAAGAAGAAGAGTTGTAGCAAAACGTGATGTTTTGCCTGATCCAAAGTTTGGAAGTCAAATACTTGCCAAATTTATGAACCACGTAATGGTTAGTGGTAAAAAATCTGTAGCAGAAAAGATTGTATATGGAGCGCTAGAAGCTGTAAAAGCTAAAGGTGAGCCATTAGAATTATTTGATAAAGCGCTAGAAAGCATTCAGCCAATGGTAGAGGTTAAGTCTCGACGCGTTGGTGGTGCTACTTACCAAGTTCCAGTTGAGGTTCGTCCATCTCGTCAAGTAGCGCTTGCTATGCGTTGGTTGGTTGAGTATTCGCGTAAGCGTGGTGAAAAGACCATGGCTTTGCGATTAGCAGGTGAAATTATGGATGCAGCTGAGGGTAAAGGTGCTGCGGTTAAGAAACGTGAAGACGTTCACCGTATGGCTGAAGCTAACAAAGCGTTCTCTCATTACCGTTTCTAGTTTTTAGGGTTGACTCTTTTTAAGGGTTGACCCGATTTGAGGATTAATAGGTGGCGCGTAAAACCCCAATAAGTCGATATCGGAACATCGGTATTTGTGCGCACGTTGATGCGGGTAAGACGACTACTACAGAGCGAGTTCTGTTCTACACTGGCGTTTCTCATAAGTTGGGTGAGGTTCATGACGGTGCAGCAACAATGGACTGGATGGAGCAAGAGCAGGAGCGTGGTATTACCATTACTTCTGCTGCGACAACCTGTTTCTGGAGTGGTATGGAACAGCAGTTCGACCAGCATCGCGTTAACATTATAGATACGCCTGGGCACGTAGACTTCACAATCGAAGTTGAGCGGTCTTTGCGTGTATTGGATGGCGCAGTGGTTGTTTTGTGTGGTTCATCGGGTGTTCAGCCTCAGACAGAAACTGTATGGCGTCAAGCTAATAAGTATGAAGTGCCGCGAATGGTTTACATCAACAAGATGGATCGTTCGGGTGCTGACTTCGAAAGGGTTGTTGAACAATTGCGAGAGCGGTTGGGTGCGCTTCCTGTGCCGCTTCAGATGACTATTGGTGCTGAAGAAGGTTTCGAAGGGGTAGTTGATCTCATTAAGATGAAATCAATTATCTGGAATCAAGAAGATAAAGGTACGACCTTTGAGTACGGGGGTATTCCCGCCGAATTACAAGATAAATGCTGTGAAATGCGTGAGTTTCTTGTTGAGATGGCGGCTGAGGCAACCGACGAATTGATGGATAAATACCTTGAGGGTGGAGATCTTTCTGAAGAAGAAATTAAGAAAGGTATCCGAATCAGAACGCTTTCTAACGAGATTGTTCCGGTAATTGGTGGGTCAGCATTCAAGAATAAGGGTGTTCAGGCAATGCTTGATGCTGTTATCGAATATTTGCCATCACCTACTGAGGTAAAAGCGATTGAAGGATTGCTTGCAGATGGTTCGCCTGATACGCGTGTTGCGAGAGATGAGGAGCCGTTTTCAGCGCTTGCTTTTAAGATAGCGACGGATCCTTTTGTGGGGACGTTAACGTTTTTTAGGGTTTACTCTGGAGTTCTTGAGTCGGGAAGTGCGGTTCTGAACTCAGTTAAGGGTAAAAAAGAGCGTGTTGGGCGTATGGTTCAAATGCATGCGAATAGCCGAGAAGAGATTAAGGAAGTTCGAGCTGGTGATATAGCGGCAGGTATAGGGCTTAAGGATGTCACAACAGGTGATACTTTATGTTCTGCGGATGCCCCGATTATATTGGAGCGAATGGAATTTCCTGAGCCGGTTATTTCTGTTGCGGTTGAGCCTCGTACCAAGCCTGATCAGGAGAAGATGGGGGTTGCGCTAGGTAAGCTTGCGCAAGAAGACCCTTCATTTAGAGTTAAAACTGATGAGGAGACTGGTCAGACTATTATATCTGGGATGGGTGAGCTTCACCTTGATATCATCGTAGATCGAATGCGTCGTGAGTTTAGCGTTGAGGCTAACATTGGTAAGCCTCAAGTTGCTTATCGCGAAGCAATTCGAAATGTGTGTGAGATTGAAGGTAAGTTTGTTCGTCAGTCAGGTGGTCGTGGACAGTATGGTCACGTTTGGATTAAGTTCGAGCCCCGCGAAGAAGGTGGAGATGAGCTCGAGTTTATCAACGAGATCGTCGGTGGAGCAGTTCCTAAAGAGTATATCCCAGCCATACAAAAAGGGGTTGCTGAGCAGATGCAAAATGGTGTTCTTGCTGGTTACCCTTTACTTGGTTTAAAGGCAACATTATTTGATGGTTCGTTTCATGATGTTGATTCGAATGAAATGGCCTTTAAGATTGCAGGTAGCATGGCAACAAAAAAGCTGGCCCAGAGTGGTGGAGCGGTGTTGTTAGAGCCTGTTATGAAGGTTGAGGTGGTCACACCTGAAGTCAATATGGGTGATGTAGTTGGCGATCTCAATCGGCGTCGTGGTTTGATTCAGGGTATGAGTGATACTGCAGCTGGAAAGGTTGTAGATGCAGAAGTCCCATTGTCAGAAATGTTTGGCTATGCGACAGACTTGCGTTCAGCTACTCAGGGTCGTGCAACCTATACAATGGAGTTTTTGAAATATTCAGAAGCTCCGAAGAATATTGCGGAAGCAATTATTAATAAGTCTTAATTTGAAAACTTTGTGAATTACGAGGTGTAATCGTGGCAAAAGAAAAATTTGAGCGTGTCAAACCACACGTAAACGTTGGTACTATCGGTCACGTTGACCATGGTAAAACTACTTTGACTGCTGCTCTAACTCGCGTTTGTGCTGAGGTTTGGGGTGGTGCTGCTGTAGCATTTGACGGTATCGATAATGCTCCAGAAGAAAGAGAGCGCGGTATTACTATCGCAACATCGCACGTCGAGTATGATTCTCCTACTCGTCACTATGCGCACGTTGACTGTCCAGGGCACGCCGATTATGTTAAAAACATGATCACTGGTGCTGCTCAGATGGATGGCGCTATCCTAGTATGTGGTGCGACTGACGGCCCTATGCCTCAGACTCGTGAGCACATCTTGCTTTCTCGTCAGGTTGGTGTACCTTTTGTTGTTGTTTTCCTTAACAAGGCAGACCTTCTTGCAGAAGATTGTGGTGGTGTTGGAACTGAAGAATACAACGAAATGCTAGAATTGGTTGAGATGGAGCTTCGTGAGCTTCTTGATCAGTATGAATTTCCTGGAGATGACACTCCGATTATTGCTGGTTCTGCTTTAATGGCGTTGAACGGTGAAGATGATAACGAGTTAGGTACCTCTGCAGTTAAGAAGCTTGTAGAAACTCTTGACGAGTATATTCCTGAGCCTGAGCGTGCAATTGATCAGCCATTCTTAATGCCTGTAGAAGATGTTTTCTCTATCTCGGGTCGTGGTACAGTTGTAACGGGTCGTGTTGAGCGTGGTATCGTTAAAGTTGGTGATGAAATTGAAATCATCGGTCTTAAAGATACTTTGAAGTCAACATGTACTGGTGTTGAAATGTTCCGTAAGTTGCTTGACGAAGGTCGTGCAGGTGAGAACGTAGGTGTTCTTCTACGTGGAACAAAGCGTGAAGAAGTTGAGCGTGGACAGGTTCTTGCTGTTCCTGGTTCTGTTAATCCTCACACTACTTTCGAAGCAGAAGTGTATATCTTAAGCAAGGATGAGGGTGGTCGTCACACTCCATTCTTCAAAGGCTACCGTCCACAGTTTTACTTCCGTACTACTGATGTAACAGGTGCTTGTGAATTGCCAGAAGGTATCGAAATGGTAATGCCTGGTGATAACGTTCAGTTAACTGCTACTTTGATCGCGCCGATTGCGATGGAAGAAGGTCTACGTTTCGCAATTCGCGAAGGTGGACGTACAGTTGGTGCTGGTGTTGTTGCTAAGATTATCGAATAATCGATCTTTTTTGCATCAGAAAAGGGCTGCGTAAGCAGCCCTTTTTGTTTGTGTTTAGGCTGGGGTTGACACGGTTGGCTGTAAACCGTACAATGCGGCTCCTTTTTATAAGGTGACAGCTTAAATTTATAAGTTTGGAACTGGAGTTCTGATCCAATGCAAAGTCAAAAAATCAGAATCAGGCTAAAGGCTTTTGACTACCGCCTGATTGATCAGTCTACGCAAGAAATCGTAGACACGGCAAAGAGAACTGGTGCACAAGTTCGTGGACCTATTCCTCTGCCGACAAGAAAAGAGCGTTTTACAATCTTGGTTTCTCCGCACGTTAATAAAGATGCGAGAGATCAGTACGAAATTCGTACACATAAACGTTTATTAGATATTGTGGAACCTACAGAAAAAACTGTAGATGCGCTTATGAAACTTGACTTGGCTGCGGGCGTTGATGTCCAGATAAGCTTAGGTTAATTTTCAGCCGGCGAAAGTCGGTGCAAGTGTAACTACGGATGTAGGGCCATAGAGGGTTAAAGCCCCGTACACTTTGAGGTGAGAAATGGCAATTGGTTTAATCGGTCGTAAGGCTGGTATGACCCGTATCTTTACGGATGAGGGTCAGTCTATCCCTGTGACGGTTATCGAAATTCAAGATAACCGAGTCACTCAAGTTAAAACGAATGATGTGGATGGTTACCGTGCAGTGCAGGTGGCTTATGGTTCACGTCGTGCGTCTCTCGTTACTAAAGCGGCAGCAGGACATTACGCGAAAGCAAGTGTTGAAGCTGGGCGTGGTCTTATAGAATTTCGTCTTGCAGAGTCTGAAGGTGAAGAGCTTAAGGCAGGCGATCAATTCTCAGTGTCTCTCTTTGAGGCTGGTCAGGTTGTAGATGTGACTGGTAATTCTAAGGGTAAAGGTTTTCAGGGCGGTGTTAAGCGCTGGAACTTTAGTATGCAAGATGCTACTCACGGTAACTCTTTGTCTCATCGTGCTCCAGGTTCAATTGGTCAATGCCAAACTCCGGGTCGCGTAATAAAAGGCAAGAAAATGGCAGGTCAGATGGGTAATGAGCAGTCTACTGTTCAAAACCTTGAGGTTGTGCGTGTTGATGAGGAGCGTGGTCTAATCTTGGTTAGAGGTGCGGTTCCTGGTGCAACTGGCGGCGACGTAGTTGTCAAGCCTGCAGTTAAGGCCTAAGGGGAGATACGATGGAATTAACAATCGCTGGTTCTGGTAAGGGTTCTGTATCTGTTTCAGATGCTGCCTTCGCTGGAGAGTATAATGAGACTTTGGTTCATCAGGTTGTTACTGCGTATTTAGCAGGTGCTCGTCAGGGTACTCGCGCGCAGAAGACTCGTTCTGAAGTTAGAGGTGGTGGTAAGAAGCCTTGGCGTCAAAAGGGTACAGGTCGTGCTCGTGCAGGTACTATTCGTAGTCCTATTTGGCGTTCTGGTGGTGTTACATTTGCTGCTAAGCCACAAGATCATAGTCAGAAAGTAAACAAGAAGATGTATCGTGGAGCGATGAGGTCTATATACTCTGAGCTTGTACGTCAAGAGCGTCTTGTTGTTGTTGAAGATATGATAGCAGAAACACCTAAGACTAAAGCTTTCACTGCAAAGATGAAAGAGTTAGGTCTAGAGAGTGCTTTGATTGTCTCTGAAAACGTAGAAGAAAACTTGTATCTTGCTTCTCGCAATATCCCAAGTGTTGATGTTCGTGACGTTGTAGGAGTTGATCCTGTAAGTCTAGTAGCGTATGACAAGGTTGTAGTGACTGTTTCTGCGCTTAAGAAGATTGAGGAGATGCTGGGATGAACGAAGAGCGTATATATAAAGTATTGCTAGGACCTCTTGTTTCAGAAAAGGCATCTCTAGCAGCAGAGTCTGGTCAAGTTGTTTTTAGAGTGGCTACTGATTCAACCAAAGCTGAAATCAAAAAAGCAGTTGAGACGCTTTTTGATGTTAAGGTTGAGGGTGTTCAGGTTTCAAATCTAAAAGGCAAGACTAAGCGCACGGTTCGTGGTCTAGGTAAGCGTAAAGATACCAAAAAAGCTTATGTTAGATTAGCGGAAGGTCAGGATATCGACTTTATGGATGTCGAGTAAGTAGGGGTCGTACTATGCCAGTCGTAAAAACTAAACCAACGTCTCCCGGTCGTCGTCATGTAGTTAAGGTATATCATCCTGACCTACATAAGGGTCGTCCTTATGCGCCGTTGGTAGAAAAGAAAAGTAAGTCTGGTGGTCGTAACAATAACGGCCGCATCACTACTCGTCATATCGGTGGTGGTCATAAGCAGCAATATAGAATTGTAGACTTTAAGCGGAATAAAGATGGGATTCCATCTGTGGTTGAGCGTATTGAATACGATCCAAACCGTTCCGCGCATATTGCTCTGCTTAAATATCTTGATGGTGAGAGACGTTATGTTATCGCACCTAAAGGTGTTAAGGCAGGGGATGAAGTTCGCTCAGGAGAAGATGCCCCTATTAAAGTAGGTAGTACTTTACCAATGCGAAATATCCCTGTGGGTAGTGTTATTCACTGTGTAGAACTTAAGCCAGGAAAAGGCGCGCAGATTGCTCGTAGTGCTGGTACTTATGCTCAGTTGGTCGCTCGTGAGGGTGCTTATGTCACTTTACGCTTGCGTTCAGGTGAAATGCGTAAAGTATTATCTGAGTGTCGTGCAACCTTGGGTGAAGTTTCTAATGGTGAGCATAGCTTGCGGAGATTAGGTAAAGCGGGTGCATCACGTTGGCGCGGTGTAAGGCCAACAGTGCGTGGTGTTGTTATGAACCCAGTTGACCATCCGCATGGTGGTGGTGAAGGGAGAACCTCTGGTGGGCGTCATCCGGTAACACCTTGGGGTGTTCCAACCAAAGGTCATAAAACTCGCAAAAACAAACGTACTGATAAGATGATAGTGCGTCGTCGATCGGCCAAGTAATTAATAGTATGAGGATTACGCTGTGTCACGTTCTTTGAAGAAGGGTCCATTCATAGACCTGCATTTGTTAAAGAAGGTAGAAACAGCTCTGGAGAAAAAGGACAAGAAGCCAATTAAGACCTGGTCTCGTCGTTCAACAATTTTTCCAGAGATGATTGGCTTGACCATCGCTGTGCATAACGGGCGTCAACACGTTCCGGTTTTTGTAACAGAAGATATGGTTGGCCATAAATTGGGCGAATTTGCCGCAACGCGCACGTATCGTGGGCATGCAGCAGATAAGAAAGCCAAAAAACGGTAGAGCATAGAGGTAATTAAGATGGAAGTAGCCGCTAAATTAAAGGGTGCTAACCTATCTGCTCAGAAAGCGCGCTTGGTTGCAGATCAAGTTCGCGGAAAAGCCGTTGAGGACGCCCTAAATATCTTAACGTTCAGCCCTAAAAAAGCTGCGCATTTAATTAAAAAAGTGCTTGAGTCCGCAATAGCGAACGCAGAGCACAATGACGGTCTAGACGTCGACGATTTGAAAGTCTCCACCATCTTTGTTGATGAGGCGACTACAATGAAGCGTATTAGACCACGTGCCAAGGGTCGAGCTGACCGTATATTGAAACGTACATGCCATATTACGGTTATGGTCGCTGATAACTAGGAGATACTAAGATGGGTCAAAAGGTACATCCTACTGGTATCAGACTGGGTATTGTGAAAGACCACAACTCGATCTGGTACGCAGAAAAAGCAGATTATGCTAATAACTTATTGAATGATATCGAAGTGCGTGAGTTTTTGCTCGAGCGCTTAGTTAAAGCATCAGTAAGTAAAATAGTAATCGAGCGTCCTGCGCAAAATGCACGTATTACCATTCATACCGCCCGTCCAGGGATTGTTATCGGTAAGAAAGGTGAAGACGTTGATAAATTGCGTAAGAAGATTAGTGAGATGATGGGTGTGCCTGTGCACATCAACATCGAAGAGATCAGAAAGCCTGATCTTGATGCAAAATTGGTAGCAGCAAGTGTTGCAAACCAGTTAGAGCGTCGAGTGATGTTCCGTCGTGCAATGAAGCGTGCAGTTCAAAATGCAATGCGTCAGGGCGCTAAAGGGATTAAGATTCAGGTTGGAGGCCGTTTAGGTGGTGCTGAGATTGCACGTTCTGAATGGTACCGTGAAGGTAGAGTTCCTCTACATACTTTACGTGCTGATATCGATTACGCAACACATGAAGCATCAACTACCTATGGTATTATTGGTGTCAAAGTTTGGATCTTCAAGGGCGAAATTTTAGGCGGTATTGAACAAGTACGCGCTCAAAAAGAAGCACCTAAGAAGAAAGCTTCTAAAGCTTCTAGGTAAGGGGCCATATTATGTTGCAACCGAAACGTACCAAATTTCGTAAAATGCAAAAAGGCCGTAACCGCGGCCTGGCCCAGCGCGGAAGCAAAGTTAGCTTTGGTGAGTTTGGCCTAAAGGCGACTGGTAGAGGTCGAATTACTGCGCGTCAGATTGAATCTGCTCGTAGAACGATTTCTCGTCAAGTGAAGCGTACTGGTAAAATCTGGATCCGTGTATTTCCAGACAAGCCGATTACACAAAAACCGCTTGAAGTTCGTCAAGGTAAAGGTAAAGGTAATGTTGAATACTGGATTTGCCAGATTCAACCAGGCCGTATGTTGTTTGAGATAGAAGGTGTTTCTGAAGAGCTTGCTCGTGAAGCATTTACATTGGCAACAGCCAAATTACCTGTTCCTACAACATTTGTTTCGAGGACGGTGATGTAATGAAAGCGAATGAATTGCGTGAAAAATCAGTTGAAGAACTGAACACTGAGTTGATGAGCTTGTTGAAAGAGCAGTTTAACTTGCGCATGCGTAAGTCAACTGGTCAGCTCAACCAAGGTCACCTACTTCGCAACGTTAGACGCGACATCGCTCGTGTAAAAACAGTGTTGAATCAAAAGGCAGGTAACTAAAATGACTGAAGCTGCATCTAATGCTCGCATGCTTAGCGGTAAGGTCGTGAGTGATAAGATGGACAAGTCCATCACTGTCTTGATTGAGCGACGCGTAAAACATCCGATTTACGGTAAGTACGTGAAGCGTTCAACCAAGGTTCATGCTCATGACGAAAATAATGAGTGTAATATCGGCGATACAGTAACAATCCAGGAAGGTCGTCCTATTTCTAAGACGAAGTGCTGGAAGCTGGTCGAGATTGTCGAGAGTGCTTCTAAAGTGTAATTCGCCCTCTTGGGGAGTCTTGTCTAAAAGGCACATTGGTTAGTTTTGGAGAAAAGTGATGATTCAAACTGAATCGATGCTAGACGTCGCAGATAACAGTGGCGCTCGTCGCGTTATGTGTATCAAGGTATTGGGTGGTTCACATAGACGCTACGCTCGTATTGGCGACGTAATAAAAGTTACCGTGAAGGAAGCAATTCCTCGCGGTAAAGTAAAAAAAGGTCAGGTTCTTAATGCAGTGGTTGTGCGTACTCGTAAAGGTGTTCGTCGTCCGGATGGGTCTTTGATCCGTTTTGATGGCAATGCTGCAGTATTGCTAAACCAGCAGAATGCGCCTATTGGTACTCGTATTTTTGGCCCTGTAACTCGTGAGTTGCGTGGTGATAAATACATGAAGATTGTTTCTTTAGCACCTGAAGTGCTTTAAGAATGAGAGGCCGGTTATGAAAAAGATCAAATGTGACGATGAAGTGATCGTCATAGCGGGCAAGGACAAAGGCAAGCGCGGGAAAATCGTCCGCGTTCTGCAAGATGGTCGTGTCGTTGTATCAGGTATTAACATGATAAAGCGAAGCACCAAGCCAAACCCAATGTTAGGCGCTCCAGGCGGTATCGTCGAAAAGGAAGCGCCAATACAAGCTTCAAATGTAGCTATTTTTAATTCAGCTACAAATAAGGCGGACAGGGTAGGCTTTAAAGTCTTGGAAGATGGCGTTAAAGTCCGTGTCTATAAGTCGAATAACGAGGTTATCGGCAGCTAACGCTTGCAGGTGGTTATTATGCCTAGAATGAAAGATGTGTATCAAAAGTCGGTAATGCCTGCGCTTCAAAGTGAGTTCGCTTACAAGAGCGTTATGCAGGTACCGAAGATAGAAAAAATCACACTCAATATGGGTGTTGGTGAAGCTTTGGGTGATAAAAAGCAGATCGATAACGCTGTTGCGGATATGGAAAAGCTTGCAGGTCAAAAGCCTGTAATCACAAAGGCAAAGAAGTCTGTTGCAGGCTTCAAAATTCGTGAAGGCTACCCTATTGGTTGTAAGGTAACTCTTCGTGGCGATCGTATGTGGGAATTCTTCGAGAGATTGGTAGATATAGCAATCCCTCGTGTACGAGATTTCCGTGGCTTAAATCCTAAGTCATTCGATGGTCGCGGTAACTACAGCATGGGTGTTAGAGAGCAAATTATATTCCCTGAAATCGATTATGATAAGGTGGATAAAATTCGCGGACTTGACATCACGATTACTACTTCAGCGAAAACTGATGAAGAAGGTCGTTCGTTGCTGAAAGCCTTTAATTTCCCCTTTAAGAAATAAGGTAAGGAATCATGGCAAAAATCTCGATGAAAATGCGTGAGTTAAAGCGCGAGAAAACTGTAGCAAAGTTTGCTGAAAAGCGTGCTGAGCTTAAGGCAATTATTGCAAATCAAAACACATCTGATGATGATCGTTGGGATGCGCAGGTTAAATTGCAGAAACTTCCACGTAATGCTAGCCCTTGTAGACTCCGTAATCGTTGTCAGATTACCGGTCGTCCACACGGCGTATATCGTAAGTTTAAGTTGTCTCGTATTAAGTTACGTGAGCACGGTATGAGCGGTGATGTTCCTGGCTTGAAGAAAGCAAGCTGGTAATCACTGTTGGTAAGCGGTTTTAAGAGAGCGGCAGCTAGTGTATAGTGTCGCTCTCTTTCCGCTGCACAACTAAAAAGAGCAGGAGTCTCATTTATATGAGTATGCAAGATACACTTGCGGATATGTTTACACGTATTCGTAATGGACAGATGGCTGAAAAAGTCTCTGTCACTATGCCTTCATCAAAGATGAAGGTGTCTTTAGCGGAAGTGCTAAAGCAAGAAGGTTTTATAACTGATTTTAATGTTGAAGAAGGCACTAAGCCTACTTTAACAGTAGAACTTAAGTACTTCGAAGGAAAGCCGGTTATTGAGACGATTAAACGTGTCAGCCGTCCGAGTTTGCGTCAGTACAAAGGTGCAAACGAATTGCCGAAGGTGTCTAGTGGTTTAGGTGTTGCTATTATTTCAACATCAAAAGGCGTTATGACTGATCGCGCTGCTCGTGAAGCAGGTATCGGTGGTGAAGTCATCTGCACCGTATTCTAGGAGGTAGTCATGTCAAGAGTTGCTAATTCTCCTGTCGAGCTGCCATCTGGAATTCAGGTGAAGTTGGACGGGCAAGAAATCGAAGTTAAAGGTAGTAAAGGTGCGCTTTCATTAAGCGTTCATTCTGCGGTTGAAGTGAAGCAAGAAGATAACGTTATTACTTTTGCTGCGCGTGATGGAGCTAAAGCTTCTCGCGCACAGGCAGGTACTGCGCGCGCTCTAGTCAACAACATGGTTGTTGGTGTTAACCAAGGATTTGAGAGAAAGCTGCAACTAGTAGGTGTTGGTTACAGGGCTCAGGTTCAAGGTAAAAAGATCAATCTTACATTGGGTTTTTCTCACCCTGTTGAGTATGAGCTTCCTGAAGGTATTTCTGCTGAGATGCCATCACAAACTGAAATTTTGCTCAAAGGTATTGATAAGCAAAAAATTGGTCAGGTAGCTGCAGAAATTCGAGCCTTCCGTCCGCCAGAGCCATACAAAGGTAAAGGTGTTCGTTATTCAGACGAGAATGTAAGGCGTAAAGAGGCTAAGAAGAAGTAGGTAACACTATGAGCGCAAAAACAGAATCAAGAGAACGTAGAGCGCGCAGTACGCGTTTTAAAATTAGAGAGTTAGGTGCAACACGCTTGTCAGTTCACCGTACTCCACAGCATATGTATGCTCAAGTATTTTCTGCCGACGGTAGTCAGGTACTTGCTTCAGCTTCTACAGTTGAAAAAGAGCTTAAAGGTGCATCAACAGGTAATGTTGAAGCCGCAGGAAAAATCGGTAAGCTCATTGCTGAACGTGCTAAGGCAGCAGGTGTTACACAAGTAGCATTTGATCGTTCGGGTTATAAATATCACGGTCGTGTTAAGGCTTTAGCTGAAGCGGCACGTGAAAGCGGACTGGAATTCTAAGGGGTGTCAGCATGAGTGTTAATGAGCAAAAGGCCCCTGAACTTCAGGAGAGGCTAGTACAAGTAAACCGCGTAGCGAAAGTTGTTAAAGGTGGTCGTATTTTCGGCTTCACTGCTTTGACGGTCGTTGGTGACGGAAATGGTCGCGTAGGTTTTGGTCGTGGTAAGGCACGTGAAGTACCCGTTGCAATTCAAAAAGCAATGGATGCAGCACGTAAAAACATGATCGATGTAGCATTGAATGGTACAACGCTTCAATACCCTATCAAAGCTCGCCATGGTGCCTCTAAGGTATACATGCAGCCTGCTTCTGAGGGTACTGGTGTTATTGCCGGTGGTGCGATGCGTGCGGTATTAGAAGTTGCTGGTGTACAGAACGTATTGTCTAAGTGCTACGGTTCTACAAACCCAGTTAACGTTGTTCGTGCTACTGTAAATGGTCTGAAGGCAATGCAGTCTCCAGAATCTATTGCTGCCAAGCGCGGGAAATCAGTAGAAGATATTGTAGGATAAGACGATGGCTAAGGCTAAGACAATCCAGGTTACATTAACTCGTAGCACGATTGGCCGACTACCAAAGCATCAGGCATGTGTAGCAGGTCTTGGACTACGTCGTATTGGTCACACTGTAGAAGTTGAAGATACACCTTCAGTTCGCGGCATGATCAATAAAGTACATTATATGGTTAGGGTCGAGGGAGAATAAGATGCGTCTTAATTCACTAAGTTCTGCTCCCGGTACCAAGAAAGCAGCCAAGCGTGTTGGTCGTGGTATTGGTAGTGGTTTAGGAAAGACTTGTGGTCGTGGCCATAAAGGTCTTAAGTCTCGTTCTGGTGGTACTGTACCCGCTGGTTTCGAGGGTGGTCAGCAGCCGCTACAGAGACGTTTGCCAAAATTTGGTTTCACGTCAAGAAAGTCAGCATTTGCTGCCGAAATTCGTTTAAGTGAGCTAGCAACTTTAGATGTTGAAGTGATCGATTTGGCTGCATTGAAAAATGCTAACCTTGTTCGCAGAGACACTAAGACGGCAAAAGTATTTTTGTCAGGCGAGCTTAACAAAGCGGTTACTATTCAGGGCTTAGGTGTCACCAAAGGTGCACGTGAAGCGATTACTGCAGCAGGCGGTAAAGTCGAGGACTAAATGGCTAAGACAGGGACACTACCGGCTGGAGCGGCTAGCGGCTTCGCAGAATTGAAGTCTAGGTTATGGTTTGTATTCATCGCGATAGTAATCTATCGCGTTGGTGCTCATATACCTGTGCCGGGCATTAATCCAGATAGATTGGCAGCGCTGTTTGAGCAAAATCAGGGGACTATCCTCAGTTTGTTCAATATGTTTTCGGGTGGCGCGCTCGAGAGAATGAGTATTTTCGCTCTGGGGATAATGCCATACATTTCTGCATCGATTATCATGCAGCTAATGACGGTAGTGAGCCCTCAGCTCGAACAGCTTAAAAAAGAAGGTGAATCTGGTCGTCGTAAGATAAGTCAGTACACTCGCTATGCAACTGTTGTTCTTGCAACGGTACAGGCTATGGGTATGTCTGTAGGCCTGGCTTCTCAGGGAGTTACGTTTACAGATACATTTAGTTTTTACTTTGTTGCAGTTGCTACATTTGTAAGTGGAGCGATCTTCTTGATGTGGCTTGGTGAGCAAATCACTGAAAGAGGTATCGGTAACGGTATATCTTTATTGATTTTTGCAGGCATCGTTGCTGGTTTACCAGGCGCTTTTGGACAGTCTTTTGAGCAAGCTAGACAGGGCGAAATTAATATACTTGCTCTGTTATTAATCGGTTTTTTTGCTATCGCAATTGTTGCTTTTGTAGTGTTTATGGAGCGTGGCCAGCGCCGCATTACCGTAAATTACGCTAAAAGACAGCAGGGTCGTAAAGTATATGCGCAGCAATCCAGTCATCTTCCGCTTAAAGTTAATATGGCAGGTGTAATTCCTCCAATATTTGCTTCAAGTATATTATTGTTCCCTGCATCACTGGGGCAATGGTTTGGTAAAGGTGAAGGGATGGAGTGGTTGTCTGATTTTTCTCAGGCATTGGCTCCAAGTCAGCCACTTTATATTTTACTGTTCGCGATAGCTGTGGTATTTTTCTGTTTCTTTTATACGGCGTTGATGTACAACCCGAAAGAAGTAGCCGAAAATCTTAAGAAATCAGGAGCATTTGTTCCTGGTATCCGCCCAGGTGAGCAAACGGCTCGTTACATTGATAGTGTTCTTACGCGTCTAACGCTGTTCGGTGCTCTTTATATAACGTCAGTAGCTCTCCTCCCACAATTTCTAGTTGTGGCTTGGAACGTACCGTTTTATTTCGGTGGAACCTCGTTATTAATTGTTGTTGTGGTCGTGATGGACTTTATGGCTCAAGTTCAGTCGCATCTGATGTCTCATCAGTATGAGTCCCTCATGAAAAAATCTAACCTTAAAAAGGTGTAATTGAGGTAGAGAACCTCAATAGTGCAGCTCAACTTGGAGTCGTATCATGAAAGTGCGCGCATCGGTAAAGAAAATTTGCCGTAACTGTAAAATAATCCGTCGCAATGGCGCAGTAAGAGTCATTTGCACAGAACCACGTCATAAGCAGCGTCAAGGTTAATCCTTGTCACTAAGAAGTGTAATTAAATAACGCTTGATTTATTTTTGATCAAGCGTTACTATTTTGCGCCTTTTTTATGATGTTCCCTTAATAGCAATGCGTTAAACGCGGAGTAAGATAGATGGCTCGTATAGCCGGTGTCAATATACCCGACAATAAACACGCTGTTATCTCCCTAACCTATATATATGGTGTTGGAAGAACTACAGCAAACAAGCTTTGCGACGCCACTGGCGTTAAAACGACTGCAAAAGTTAAAGATTTAACTGAAGAGCAGTTGGATGCGATACGTAATGAACTCACCAGTATGACTGTTGAGGGTGATTTGCGTCGTGAAGTACAAATGAACATTAAGCGTTTGAAGGATCTTGGTTGCTACCGTGGTCTACGTCACCGTCACAGCTTGCCTGTGCGTGGTCAGCGTAGTAAGACCAATGCTAGAACCCGTAAAGGCCCTCGCAAACCGATTCGTAAATAATAGGATACAGGAATGGCTAAGCCAGGTACACGTACCCGTAAGAAGGTGAAAAAGACTGTTGTTGATGGAATGGCGCACATACACGCGTCTTTCAATAACACGATCGTGACCATTACAGACCGTCAAGGCAATGCATTGTCTTGGGCCACCGCAGGTGGTTCTGGTTTCCGTGGTTCACGAAAGAGTACACCTTTTGCTGCGCAGGTAGCAGCTGAAAGAGCCGGTAAAGCGGCTGCTGAATACGGCCTAAAAAACCTAGATGTTATGGTTAAAGGTCCTGGGCCAGGACGCGAGTCCGCTGTTCGGGCACTAAATTCTTGTGGATATAAGATCACTAGTATTATTGATGTGACTCCTATTCCTCATAATGGGTGCCGCCCGCCTAAAAAGCGTCGCGTATAATTAAGGAGACAGTAAATGGCACGTTATATTGGTCCAAAATGTAAACTGTCTCGTCGTGAAGGGACAGATTTATTTTTGAAAAGTGGCGCTCGCGCGTTAGATTCAAAATGTAATATCGAAACCCCTCCAGGGCAACACGGCGCACGTAGAACACGTTTGTCGGAATACGGTTTACAGTTAAGAGAGAAGCAAAAAGTACGTCGTACTTATGGTGTTCTTGAAAAACAGTTTCGTGGTTACTATAAAGAAGCAGCTCGTCGTAAAGGTGTTGCAGGTGAAAACCTTCTTCAGATCCTTGAGCAGCGTCTTGATAACGTAGTTTACCGTATGGGGTTTGGTGCAACGCGTGCTGAATCTCGTCAGTTAGTATCTCACAAGAGTATTCTTGTAAACGATAAGGTTGTGAACATTGCGTCTTATCAGATAGCTGCAGGTGACGTTGTTAGTGTGCGTGAGAAAGCTAAAAATCAGTTGCGTATTAAAAACGCGATTGAATTAGCAGCAAATCGCGCACCGGTTGAGTGGGTAGAAGTTGATTCGAGCAAATTGGTAGGCACATTTAAAGCCGCACCAGAACGTTCGGAACTTTCCGCTGAAATCAACGAAAACTTGATCGTGGAACTTTACTCCAAGTAAGGTTTAAGCAGAACAATAGAGCGAATAGGGCCGTTTATGCAGCGTTCAGTAAATGAATTCTTGAATCCTCGTAACATTGAAGTACAGGAAATTAACCCAACTCATGCAAAGGTGATTTTAGAGCCTTTAGAGCGCGGGTTTGGACATACACTAGGTAGTGCTCTGCGTCGGATTTTATTGTCTTCAATGCCAGGAAGTGCGGTAGTTGAGGCAGAAATTGATGGCGTACTTCATGAATACAGTGCTATTGAAGGTGTTCAGGAAGACGTTATTGAAATCCTTCTAAACCTCAAGGGGTTGGCTATCACTATGCATAGCCGTGAAGAAGCAACATTGACGTTGACCAAAAAGGGCGAAGGCCCAGTGTTGGCAAGTGATATTCAGTTAGATCATGATGTTGAAATTGCAAACCCTGACCATGTGATTTGTCACTTGGGCGCGGCGGGTGAAATCAATATGAAACTGAAGGTTATGTTAGGTCGAGGCTATGAGCCTGCGGATCAACGCATGACTGGTGAAGATGAAACAAGAGCAATAGGTAAATTGCAATTGGATTCTTCTTTTAGTCCTGTTTTACGAGTTGCATACTCTGTCGAGAGTGCTCGTGTTGAACAGCGTACTGATTTGGATAAATTAGTTATCGATTTGGAAACAAACGGTACTATTGATCCTGAAGAGTCAATTCGTCGTGCAGCAACCATATTGCAACAGCAATTGTCGGTGTTCGTTAATTTTGATAACGAGAAGGAGCCTGAGCAAGTTGAGGAAGAGGAAGAGGTTGATCCTATACTTCTTCGTCCAGTTGACGATCTTGAGCTAACTGTTCGTTCTGCTAACTGCTTGAAGGCCGAGAATATATACTACATTGGTGACCTGATTCAGCGTACTGAGGTAGAACTTCTTAAAACACCTAATTTGGGTAAGAAGTCGCTTACAGAGATTAAAGATGTTTTGGCATCTCGTGGTCTCTCTCTGGGTATGCGTCTAGAGAACTGGCCTCCGGCTAGTTTGAAGGGTGATGACAGGGTACTGGGTGGCTAACCTCAGGGTAATCAGGTAAGGAATTAGAGAAATGCGTCATCGTAAAAGTGGTCGTAAGTTTAATCGCAATAGTTCACACCGTAAGGCCATGTTCCGTAACATGACCTCATCGCTTGTTGAGCATGAGCTGATCAAAACAACTTTGCCAAAGGCAAAAGAGTTGCGAACAGTAGCAGAGCCTTTAATAACATTAGCTAAGAAAGATACAGTAGCTAATCGTCGTTTGGCTTTCGCAAGATTGCGTTGCAACGAAGCTGTAGCTAAGTTGTTTAATGAGTTAGGTCCTCGCTATGAGAGCCGTCCTGGTGGATACATACGTATTCTAAAGTGTGGTTTACGTGCTGGTGATAGCGCTCCTATGGCTTATGTTGAGCTTGTGGATCGTCCAGTAGAAGTAGAGAGCGACGACGAAGAGTAATTACTTTTCTAGACTCGTAAAAAAGCCGACTTAATTGTCGGCTTTTTGCTTTTTTGTGATCAGATATATGTTTGACCCCGATTGTAAGGCCTACACAAACAGTTAGTGTAGGCCTTATATGGGTTATTTCACTTTCTTGCGGTCCAGAAGCTCTCCAAGAAACTTCCCGGTGTGAGACCCTTCAACTGCAGCGACATCTTCTGGCGTGCCTTCGGCAACAATATTGCCACCTCCTGTGCCGCCTTCCGGCCCCAAATCGATTATCCAGTCCGCAGTCTTCACAACGTCTAGGTTGTGCTCTATAACTACAATCGTGTTTCCATGCTCCCTTAACTTATGTAAAACATTTAGAAGCTGCTGAATGTCGTAAAAATGTAGCCCTGTGGTGGGTTCATCCAGTATGTAAAGTGTCTTGCCTGTGTCACGTTTGGAAAGTTCTTTGGCTAGCTTAACGCGTTGTGCTTCACCGCCTGAAAGCGTGACGGCACTTTGGCCTAACCGAATATATGAAAGACCAACATCGATTAATGTCTGAAGCTTTTTAGCCAAAAATGGAACAGAGTCAAAAAACTCTCGTGCATCTTCAACTGTTAGGTCTAGCACCTCATGAATGCTTTTGCCCTTGTACTTGATATCAAGCGTTTCACGGTTATAGCGTTTACCTTTACAGCTATCACAGGGTACATATACGTCGGGTAAGAAATGCATCTCTACCTTTATGACACCATCACCTTGGCAGGCTTCACAGCGACCGCCTTTTACATTGAAGCTAAATCGGCCTGGTTTGTAACCTCTAGACCGAGCCTCGTGGGTACCTGAATAAAGTTCTCGTATAGGAGTGAAAATACCCGTATAGGTTGCTGGGTTTGATCTAGGTGTTCTCCCAATTGGGCTTTGATCAATATCTATTACTTTATCGAGTTGATCTAAGCCTTCTATTTTGTCATGAGGCTGAATGGTGAGTGTTGTTGCGTTATTCAGTGCCGTCGCGGCAATGGGATAAAGAGTACCGTTTATGAGTGTTGATTTTCCTGACCCAGAGACACCCGTAATACAGGTTAATAACCCAAGTGGAATGGTTAAGCTTACATTATTGAGGTTATTACCCGATGCGCCCGTTAAGCGCATAGTCTTGGTTTTATCATAAGGGAGTCGTTTCGAAGGGACTTCAATACACTTTTTGCCTGATAAATATTGACCTGTAATTGAATTTTCATTTGCCATAACTTCAGCAGGTGTACCTGCAGCAATGACTTGGCCGCCGTGTACACCTGCGCCTGGGCCGATATCGACAACATAATCAGCCAAACGTATGGCGTCTTCATCATGCTCAACAACGATAACTGTATTGCCTAAGTCACGAAGGTGAGTCAGGGTGTTAAGTAATCTGTCATTATCTCGTTGATGAAGACCAATCGAAGGTTCATCTAAGATATACATGACGCCGACGAGTCCCGCGCCTATCTGGCTGGCGAGTCTGATTCGTTGTGCTTCTCCGCCTGACAACGTATCTGCACTACGGTCAAGCGTTAAATAGTCTAGTCCTACATTGACTAAGAACTGAAGCCTTTGTTGTATTTCTGTAAGGATTTTCTCAGCAATTTCACCACGTCGACCTTCAAGTTTTAATGTAGAAAAATACTCGAAGGCTCGTCCGACGGGCATTGCCGTAATATCGGGTAGCTTTTTATCATTTATGAAAACGTGTCTGGCGGCTTCTTTTAAGCGAGAGCCGTGACAGTCTGGGCATGATTTATGTGTCAGTAGTTTAGAAAGATCATCCCGAACCATTTGGGATTCAGTCTCACGATAGCGCCGCTCCATGTTAGGCATTACACCCTCAAACGGATGTTCACGCTGTACTATATCGCCGCGAGTATTGACGTAATTGAATGAAATCTTTTCAGTGCCACTGCCATGAAGTATGGTTTTTCTAAATGCTTCAGGCAGTTGTTCAAATGGTTGCTCCAACTCCACATCAAAATGATCAGCAAGGCTTGTAAGCATTTGATAGTAATAAACCGTTCGTCTATCCCAGCCCTTTATCGCACCTTCTGCTAGCGTTAGTTCAGGGTGTTTGATGAGCTTATTCGCATCAAAGAATTGCTTAACGCCAAGTCCGTCACAAGTGGGGCATGCCCCAGCGGGGTTGTTAAACGAGAAAATTCTAGGTTCGAGTTCACTGATTGCGTAGCCGCAATGTGGGCAAGCAAAGCGAGCCGAAAATATCAGTTCTTCTCCGTTACCTTCCATAGGTGCAACTAAAGCAATGCCGTCAGTGAGACCAATGCAGGTCTCAAATGACTCTGCTAGCCGTTGCTGTATCCCTTCACGCACTTTAAATCGGTCAATAACGACCTCAATAGTGTGTTTTTTGTTTTTTTCTAAATCGGGCGTATCGTCAAGGTCGGTAACAATGCCGTCAATTCGAGCACGAATAAACCCTTGGCTGCGCAACTCTTGAAACACGTGCAGATGTTCGCCTTTTCGGTTTTTGATGACCGGTGCCAGCATCATCAGCTTGGAATCTTCTGGCTGCGCCATAACCAAGTCAACCATTTGGCTTATGGTTTGGGCTTCAAGTGGCTCGTTGTGCTCCGGACATTTGGGTTCACCCGCGCGAGCAAAAAGAAGTCTTAGATAATCATATATCTCAGTGATGGTACCCACAGTGGAGCGTGGATTGTGCGACGTTGATTTCTGTTCAATAGAAATAGCGGGAGAAAGCCCCTCTATATGATCAACATCGGGTTTTTCCATCATTGATAAAAATTGTCTCGCGTACGTCGATAGAGACTCAACGTAACGTCTTTGGCCTTCGGCATATAGCGTATCAAACGCAAGTGATGACTTACCCGAGCCGGAAAGACCTGTTATGACAATCAATTTATCTCTTGGGATTTCGATATCAATGTTCTTGAGATTATGGGTGCGAGCCCCGCGAACTAGAATTTTATCCATAACAGCCAATTAGTTTGAAAATAGTATTTCATTATACTGTTTTATAGCATGAGGTCTCAAAGTTAAGTTGTATAATATTTTGTCTGCACGACGTAGATCATTTTGTTAAAATGCCTGCCCTTGTAGAATCTAT
The DNA here is from genome assembly GCF_026016465.1 of Alkalimarinus alittae. Taxonomy (NCBI): domain Bacteria; kingdom Pseudomonadati; phylum Pseudomonadota; class Gammaproteobacteria; order Alteromonadales; family Alteromonadaceae; genus Alkalimarinus; species Alkalimarinus alittae. Next base: position 3,866,859 of record NZ_CP100390.1, on the reverse strand, counting down.
CTCTCATTTCTTTGCTCGGAGTAGCGATCTTAATGAACGTCAGTGAAAAGCGTTCCGTATATTCTCTCGCGCTTTTATATGCGATGCGTATGTTGGGCCTATTTATGGTTCTGCCTGTGTTTGTATTGCTAGGTGATGAACTTAATGGTGCAAATGGTTTTTTGATAGGTCTTGCCATTGGCGCATATGGACTTACGCAGGCGTTATTACAGGTACCGTTTGGTATGCTGTCTGATCGATTCGGACGGAAGAAAATGATTATCATCGGTCTTATTATCTTTTGCCTAGGCAGTGTGGTGGCCGCAACCTCAGAGAGTATATATGGCGTAATTGCTGGACGCTTATTGCAAGGTGCTGGTGCTATCGCGAGTGTACTAATGGCACTGCTAAGTGATCTCACTACCGAAGAAAGTCGTACTAAGGCGATGGCTATTGTCGGGATGTCTATCGGGCTTTCATTTTCTGTTGCGTTAGTTGCTGGGCCTGTGGTTTCTGGTTTTTTTGGTTTAAGCGGAATCTTCTGGCTTACGGCTGCGTTCGCCATTGCTGGCATTCTCATTATACTGTTTGTGGTACCTACGCCAGTCGCAACGCATGCGCATCGAGATACCCGAGCGGTTAGAGGACAATTTTTTGAATTATTAAAAAATCCAGATTTGCTGCGGTTAGATATTGGCATTTTTGTGTTGCACCTTATATTAACAGCGCTATTTATAGCGGTACCCCTTTCATTAGTTAACGATATTCAGCTCGACCGTCAGGCGCATTGGTGGGTCTATTTATCGGTTATGGTGACGGCATTCTTTGCGATGGTGCCTTTTATTATCATTGGCGAGAAGAAGCGAAAGATAAAAAGCGTTTTTGTGGGGGCGGTATTACAACTCTCCGTAGGGTCTATTTTATTGGTTTTTGTGAATGATTCACTTGCCGCTATGTGGGGCGCGTTATTTGTATTCTTTATGGCGTTTAACCTCCTAGAGGCAAGTTTACCGTCACTCGTAAGTAAACAAGCGCCTGCAGGTGCACGTGGGACCGCAATGGGAATCTACTCCACCAGTCAATTTTTTGGTGCCTTTTTAGGTGGAGCTGTTGGTGGCTGGGTACTTTCTAATTGGGGGGGGGAGGTTATTTACTACACCTCTGCTGTTCTAGGTGGAGTGTGGTTTTTGATTGCGCTCACGATGCGAACACCGAGTTACTCAACGAGTCGAACGCTTAAACTAAATGTTGTGCTAACTGAGGCGGAAGCAGCAGTGGTTTCTGATGAGTTGTTTGATATTCAGGGTGTTGAGGACGTTGTTGTCGTAATAGAGGAACGAGCGGCTTATCTAAAAATAGATAAAGCTCATGTAGATGAACAGGCTTTGAACTCATTTCGCTACGCATTGAAAGCGTAACCTATTGTTTATATTGGACGTACTGTGTTCCGGAAAAGTTCCCCAAAATTAGTGTTTAAATAGTCCCTGATTGAGCTCTTATTAACTGGCGCGAGATCATAATTAAACCTCGCTTCTTTAATGCCTAACGAAGACTTTTCTGTTAGCATTTGTTTCACTGATCAGGGCTTTCCTCTGTGATAAAAAATTGAAGGCTGAGCCATCGCGTTCTGGTATTTAGGAGATATAAATGGTTAATAAGGTAATTTTGGTTGGTAATCTGGGCAAAGATCCTGAGGTGCGCTATACACCTGACGGTAAAGCTATTGCCAATATCACGTTAGCAACTTCTGAGTCATGGAAAGATAAAAATACCGGACAGCGTCAAGAAAAAACAGAGTGGCACCGTGTTGTGTTTTTTGGCGGCGTTGCATCAGTTGTGGGTGAATACCTGCGTAAAGGCTCTAAAATTTACGTTGAAGGTAAGTTGCAGACTAGAAAGTGGCAAGACCAAAGTGGGCAAGAAAAATACACCACCGAGGTGGTCGTTGATGCCTTTAGCGGTACGATGCAGATGCTAGATTCACGAAGCGGCGGTGCTGACTCATCTCAGGGTGGCTATTCAGCACCTATGCAGCAACCACAGCAGCAAGGCGGTTACGCACAGCAACCTCAAGGCCAACAGTCTCAAGCGCCACAACAACGCGCACCGCAGCGTCAGCCTGCACCTCAACAGGCAGCACCTCAACAGGCTGCTCCTCAGCAGCAAGCTTACCAATCACAGCAAGGTGGATATGCACCACAACAGCCAGCCCAGAGTGCGCCACCAGCCCCAGCGCCAATGGACGACTTTGATGATGATATTCCGTTCTAAATGACACGTTTTTAAAAAGTGTTGATTTAAGTTTGATAAAGCCCCGTTTTGCGGGGCTTTTGTTTGCGCAGGTAGAGCAATGTATCTGATCAGAAGTGGGGCCATCGAAGGTTATGAAAAGCGGGTGTATCAGCTTGGCTACAACCCTCACAAAATATTGCAAGAGCTAGGCATGAGCAGCGCTCAGTTGCGCGAACCCGAAGCGCTTATCTCTTACGTTAAAGTCGCTGAGTTACTCGATTTAACAGCTCAAGTTTGTGATGACCCTATATTCTCTCTAAAACTAGCAGAAAAACAGACTGCCATGGCAATCGGCGAGTTGGTGCTTTCTACCAGTCAGCAACCCACGTTAAGGGAGTCGATACAGTTTTCTAATCAACACATGCGATTACATGCAAGAGGTGTACATCTTGCCCTTGAGGTTAAAGGCGACATCGCAGAAATTCATCTAAACTTCGATTTTACTAACGCCAGTGGTTTACAGCAGTTAATTCTCTTAAGCGTGGCGCAAATTTACAACGCGCTCAGTGCGCTTTTGGGTGAGGTCAATCCGCTGTTGAAGATGGATATGCAAACTCATCTTCAAGAGAAAGATATAGCTACGTTGAAGGGCTATAGCGCGCATTTGAATGTAGGCAGTACATTTAACGGAATTCATTATCCAAGTGTGTGGCTTGATCGAGAGAACAAACATAACGATCAGATGCTGCAAGAACATTTCAATAAAAGAATACAGCTATTAGAAAGTATTTATCCAGAAGATCTACAAGCACAGGTGCGCTATATCTGTAGTAATTTGTTATCGAGTGGTGAGTGTACGATTGATAGAGTCAGTGCCGCGCTTAACTTGCATCCGAGGGTGTTACAAAAAAGGCTGCATAGTGAAAATACAAGCTTCAGTCAGTTGCTTCAGGTCACACGCACAATGACAGCGCAACAACAGTTACTTTATGGCAGTTTAAGCATACTGGATATCGCATTAAATCTTGGTTATTCAGAGGCTTCTGTATTTTGTAGAAACTTTAAAAAATGGACCGGACTCTCACCTCGCCAATGGCGGCTTAAAAATAAAAAAGCAGAATAAATTACTTTTGCCTTTCTGGGTTAGCCTTGCACTCTTTTTAGCTCGCGGCTTCTCCTTGTCTTTTTTCGAATCTTGATAAAATAAGCGTATTTTAGGTTAAAAATTAGTCTTTCTTGCTCATATTGTTCGTAATACATCAATTTTAAGTCATAAAAAGTCAATTAACTTTATGCTAGTTTAACTAAAGTGAAACCCTAAATCTAAAAATAAGGGGTCTGGGTTATGCTTGCAAGAACAGGTCAACTCAAAACTGCTGCTGACGCTATTAGCCTAAAAATAAATGACGGCTTAAAAGTAAATGGCACGAATGCATTAGTAAAAACATTATTGTTTCTGATGGCCAAAAACTTTAATTGGCGGCCAGGCATGAATGGTTACCTTAAAAGTGATCAAGGTTGGATTAACTTTACAGCGGGCATCTGCACAGAAAATAAAAGTGTGGATACAGCGATTCAATTTAAAGATGGCAAAGCCACTGTTTTAAATAAAATGCCTGCTGATTGCGATACCGCCTTAATGTTTAAATCAGATAAAGCGGTTACAAAGCTACTCGGCGCGACCCCCACTGAACAAATTTTCATGATTATGAAAAGCGAGTTAAAAACGCAGGGGAATATAAACTACTTACACCTCTTTTTCTTTTTTATGTCGCTGCTGCTGATTAACAAGCAAAAGAAAATGATGGCGAAAGAAAAGCTAGATGCAAAAGGTGTTGCAGAAAAAATAGCTGAAGGAGGCAAGGGAAAAGTTAGTGATGAAGTCGTTGCTAAAATGGCCGAGCGGTTAAAAGGGGAGCAGATTGACCTGGGTGTAAAGCATCTGACAGACCCGTACTTATCTGATTATAGTTTGAATGACTTCCCCAGAGTTCAAGCATTTCTGGATATCCATTTTGAAGTTAAACCCGAAATCTGCCCGGAGCGCCCTAAATTAGTCACAGACTGGTGCAAGAAGAACGGCTTTGAAACTGATACAGAAGGGCATAAGTGGATTCCTGAGCTTCGACAGGGCCATATTTTTAAATACTTATTACAAAACAAAAAGCCCATCATTCGAAAAAACGACCTGATTGCGGGTACGACTACGACCAAATAAATTGGCGTAGTGGTATACCCCGATAGCCACGGCATGATGATCTGGAGCGAGTTGCTTACCGTCCCTCATCGTCCGCTTAACTCATACGATGTATCAGAAGAAACCGTCCATATATTGCATCATGAAGTGTTTCCTTATTGGTCAAAACGTACGTTCAGAGAGTGGGTGAGGGATTATTATAATGCGCCCATGAGCCAGTTGATTGACGAGCGCTTTGCGGTCTACTTCTTGTGGAAGACCGTTGCCATTTCTCACACCATCCCCGACTTCCCCAAAATACTTAAACAGGGAACAAGCGGAATTATTTCAGAAGTTAAACAGCAACTTGAGCAGTCAGATCTAGACCAAAACCAGCGAGCAACGCTTGCGGGAATGGTGTTGTGTTTGGAAGGCTTAAGCGCCTATTCAAAGAACTTGTCTCAGCAAGCCGCATTAGATGCACAGGCTGAAGCTAACCCCAAACGCCGCTCTGAATTAGAGCGATTAGCCCAAATTTGCGACCACATTGCAGATCAACCTGCCCGCACATTAGATGAAGCCGTCAATGCGATATGGATATCTTGGGTTGGGCTGCATATGGAAAACACCAATGCAGGCCTTTCACTGGGCAGGCTAGACCAGTGGTTACAGCCCTACTTTGACGCGGATATGTCAAAACTCAAAACGGAAGAAGAGCGTAAAGCCTATATAGAGTATGCCATTGAATTGATCAGCTGCCTCTATATGCGAGCAACAGACCATTTACCTCTTACGCCCGACCTTGCTAACTGGTATTTTGGCGGAAGCTCGTCTGATCAGGCGATTACCCTTGGTGGTATAACGCCTGAAGGTGAAGATGCCGTTAATGATATGACCTATATCTTCCTTAAGGTAACGGAAATACTCACCATTCGGGACCCTAACGTTAACGCGCGATTCAAAGAAGGTGTGAATACAGATACTTATCTAAAACGGTTATGTGAAGTTAACTTGATTACTGCTGGCACCCCATCGATACACAGCGATGATGCGGTGATGCGGTGATGGCATCGCTCGAACAATACGATTATGAGCTGAGTGATATCAGAGACTGGGCTGCCACAGGCTGCGTTGAGCCGACACTCTGCGGCAAGCATATGGGCCACACCAATTTTCAAATGATGAATATGGTCGGCGCGCTGGAAATGACGTTGAATAATGGCTATCACCCGACGATGCAATGGCACCTTGGCCCCAAGACGGGGCAGGTGGGCGTTGATGATTTTCCATCTTTTGATTCATTCTTTGATGCATTTACCCAGCAATTTGGTTTTCTTATTAGCCAGTCGATCGAATACAACGATATGTTAGGTAAAGCCCATCAGGCGATTCGTCCGACGCCTTTATTATCTAGCCTTATTGACGGCACGATTCAGTCAGCGAAAGACGTCACTCATGGTGGGGCAAAATATAATAGTTCGGGCGCGGCCTGCATTGGGTTGGCAGATGTCACTGACTCTATGATGGCTATTAAAACCCTCGTCTATGATAAGAAATTGGCCACTCTGAAACGTTTTAAAGCCGCCATCGATACTGATTTTAACGATGACCTCGAACTATTATCAATGATTCATAATAAGGTGCCCTTGTTTGGTTCGGGTAACGAAGACTCGGTGGCCATGGCTAATCGGATTACTCAATTTACGCATGACCATTATGGTAAGCACACTAATTATCGAGGTGGAAAGTACACTGCAGGTTTTTGGTCTATGTCGAATCATGTCATTTTTGGCACACTGAGTGGCGCATTACCTTCGGGTAAGCGTGCCGGTAAGTCGTTGACGCCGGGGCTAACACCCAAAGCGGAGGCGTCCGATAACATGTTGGATAACCTTCGCGATGTTGCGCGGCTAGACCCAAAGAATATGAGTAACAATATTGCCTTCAACGTCAAGGTGGTCCCCAGTGCTGAAGATAGCCGAGATCGAACCGTTGATATTATGAAGTCTTACACCCGTAGTTATTTCAAACTCGGGGGGATGCAAATGCAGCTCAATGTGGTGAGTGCAGACACGCTTAAAGACGCCATGATTCACCCAGAAAACTATCGCAACCTGCTGGTGCGTATTTCGGGGTATAACGCTTACTTCGTTACGCTTAATCGGGATATGCAGATGGAGCTTATTGAGCGTTCATCGTTTGGCCTTTAGCTGGCGCCATCCTGAAACATCATAATTTTATTGTCATCCTCGTGAAGGCGTAAATGACAAACACTGGCTGGAGTCTATAAATGGAAGAGGCAGTACTCTGTGAAATAAAAGGCAATTCTCTGGATGATGGCCCGGGAATAAGAACCGTGGTGTTCTTCAAGGGTTGCCCTTTGGCTTGTGTGTGGTGTCACAACCCGGAATCCCAAAGCCGGCGCGCTCAACTCTCATTTGATAAAACTAAATGTGTCGATATCGGTGAGTGTGTTAAAGCATGTCCTGAAGATGCCTTAGATAAACATAATCCCTTATTCGTTGATTATGATAAATGCACCTCATGCTTCAAATGCACCGAGGTTTGCGCTTCAGAGGCTTTATCGATAATCGGGGATAACTATACGGTTGATCAGGTGCTTGCTACGGTAGATCGGTATCAAGTGTTTTACGAAACATCGGGTGGAGGGGTGACGCTTTCTGGTGGCGAATTTACGCTGTATCCGACGTTTTGTGAGCAGTTGTTGAGGAAACTAAAGGAAAGAAAAATTCATTGCTTGGTAGAAACATCGGGTTATTTTTCGATGGCGCACTTTGAACAGAAAATTTTACCCTATATTGACCAAATTTATATGGATATAAAGCTGTTTGATGAGCAAGCGCATATCAAGCACTGTGGTAAATCAAATAAGCAAATACTCGAGAATTTTGGTCAGTTGCATCAGCGCTACCTTGAGGGAGGGGGGCCTATTTTGCCTCGAATTCCACTCATCCCGGGTATTACCGCGACAGATAAAAACTTAGCAGCGATCGCTACGTTTCTAAAGCAGCAGAACGTTACCGAGTTGACTGTTCTCCCTTACAATCCGATGTGGAGTAGCAAGGCGAATAAAATCGGTAGCGAGATTATTTATAGCAACGAGAAGTGGATGACGGCAGCAGAAGTAGAGCACTGCCGTTCTTTCTTTAAAGATTTTAGATTGGTTTAAACTCAGGCGTTTGTAACTAAACCTAAGTCATTAGCGATTGAAATGACTCGAGTTCTTGAAGAGGGATGAGTGCATTATCATTCTGAATCTCTTCACGGTAACTATCTTTACGCTTCAGCGCTTCGGATAAATACTTTATAGCCTCATCAAACTGTTTCATGGCGGTATAAGCGCACCCTAGCTGATAAAATGCATGGCAGTTCTCAGGGTCTATTTTTAATGCTTGATGGCATAAGTTTGCAGCCCACTGAGGTTCGTTTAGCTCAAGCACGGTATCCGCTTTGTAGGTGAGTGCTTCGCAATCATCTTGCCTTAGCTTGAGAATTTCATCATAGGTTTCAATTTTACTAGAGAGGTTAAGGTCTTGTCCTGCTCTAAGCCAGAGTGACTGTAGGTCTTGAGTGAGTTCGATCTCTTCTCTATTTTCTTCAATATGTCTGGTTTTTTGATTCAGTTGTAGTTCGATGGCGCGTAGTCTGCTCTCATACTCTGATACTAGTTTTGAGATCTCTTCATCTGCCAAAGAGTGTACGCGCTCTTTGACTTCTCTTAATGAGTTCCAACCTACAAGTACCATAATTGAACTGGCGCCGGCGATGAGATAGAAAAAATAGGTCACCGTATCGGTGGCATAAGACACAGCACGATCGACAGAGCTGTGTTCTCTGTCGACAATCTGCTGGATCATTTCGTGTTTTTGATCAGCAAGGTCGACGCGAAGGCGTTTAAGCTCTTCGAGTACATAGAGCTCAACAAAGGGGGTATACATAGGCTTTTCTAGCTTATCTATATCCTCTGCTGTGGGTGGCTCTGCGGCGTTGACGATGCTAACCCAAAGCAACAATATGGCCGCTATGATGCGAGGCATATTGCTCGTCCGTGGTCATGAACTTCAACCAAACAACGGTGTAGGCTTTTTACAGCCATTTCATAATCATCTTCGTCAATTATAAACTGCATATCTACCTGCCGCATTGATTGGTGGATAGCCAAAATACTAATATTTTGCTCAGCCAATGCGTTTACCGTTTTGGAGAGTATGCCTGGAACCTGCATATCACTCCCGATGGCTGACACAATCGCAACGATGCGTTTGCTTATCTCAGCATCTGGGTAGCGTTTTTTGAGTTGCGCGGTAATGCGCTTAAGTGTGCCGATGTCAGCATCCACGTAATGCGTGATTGTGTTTGCATTAATATCCTTTGCAACCGTCATGACATCGAATTGTTTAAATATTTCGATGATTGCATGGTCGTACTCAGTAATGTTGCCAGTCATATCTTGGTCAAAGAGTTCAACTGCGCAAATGTCCTTTTGGCCAGCAATGATTTCTACACAAGGGGAGTCGCTGACATAGTCTTGTGTGATCAATGTTCCGTAGTGTTCTGGCTCAAAGGTGTTTCTGACGCGTAGCGGAATATTATTTTGGCGCAAGCCTTTCGCTGCCTTAGGGTGAATGGCTTCCATACCTAAGTTAGCGAGTTGATCTGCAACATCGTAATTGGTTCTACCAATGGGCACCGCATTATCTTCACCCACCAAGCGTGGGTCGGCACTGCTCAGGTGGAACTCTTTGTGAATGATGGCTTCATTCGCTTCAGTGAGTACCGCAATACGGCTGAAGGTCATCTCGCTATAGCCGCGGTCAAAATGCGTCATTAATCCTACTTCGCTGTGAGCGTAGCCGGTTACGATAGGCATAGTAGATTGCAGGTCTATATTAGAAAACGCCTGTTTAATACGCTCATCTAAAGAAATTTGTTCAGGGCTGCGCCAGCCGGTAAGGTCGACAAAGCAAGCATTAATACCGTCTTGGCTTAATAGGTGTGCAGTGTTTCTGGCGCTATGCGCTTCACCTATACAGGCTAGCATTTCTCTAACAGAATCTAGGTGAGATTCAAGTGAGAAGTGGCCGTGATTACACAGTCTTTGTAAGTCGCTCAAGCAAGATTCTGCGTCGCTGATACGCTCCGCAATAAACTGGTTGGCCGCGTCTATCTGGTCTTCGGTTTTAAACAGGGACGCGTTGATATCAAACATCTGTTGTCTGACCTTATCAAGCATGGTGCGCCAGTCTTTGCCGTTGGTGCTGTTCGAAAACAATGAGAACACGCCAGGGTGTCCTGTTTTCTTATGTTCCAGTAGTAAGTCTGTAATACCGCTGTACGCTGAAACAACCAATATTCGGTTGTGGATATTGTTTTTTAAGGCGGGGTTGCGGACAATATTGTCTCGTACAGCCTCGTAATTGTTCATCGACGTGCCGCCAATCTTTTCCACAGTATGTAAGTGCATTTTTTCCTCTTTTAAGATGGTTGGTTGCTCCATAAAATATACCTATGGAGAGTCTCTTTCGGCCGCGTAGTGTATTTACACTAGTTCGTAGGCGCCTTCTTTGTTATGCACTTCTTTACCGGTTAATGGCGGGTTAAAGACGCAGGCCATTTTCATTTCAGTATGAGCGCGGAGGATGTGTTGATCATGCTTGTCGAGAATATAGAGTGTACCTTCTTTAATTGGGTGAACTTTGTTGTCTTCTAGGTTTACTATTTCACCCGTTCCTGACATGCAATAGACTGACTCAAGGTGATTCTGATAATGCATTCTAAAATCAGCACCCTTGTATATTGTGGTGATATGAAATGAAAAGCCCATCTTGTCTTCTTTTAATAGAAGGCGTGTGCTTTCCCAGTTGCCATCAGGTGATACGACGCGTCTATCTGAATTGTTTGCTTCGTTTAGTTCTCTAACGATCATGTTGCTCGGATCTCCAAGTTGTTAAGTTGGTATAGCGATGCGTCTATACTTTACTTTTAATTGAGGTTAGCTGCTCTTTTAGCACTTCTTCGTCTTGCATAGAATCAAACTCATTTTGTTCATTCGTATGGTTTGTATGAAGTGCGTCATCAAGTGTGGAGCGAAAAAGGCGCAGGCTATCTTCTATCTGATTGTGCAGAGAGCTATCCAGGGTGTCCAAAAGGCGTACAGCATCGGTTGCCTCTTGTAATAAACCCGGTAAAGCCTCTAAAACAGTTATACCTAGAGGCTTGTCTTTCAGTTCATGCTGCAGGCGCGCTCGCTCTTCTAGCCATGCGCCCAGCTGATTAACTTCCTCTGTTGACAGCAAGGCTGAGACATGGGGCGCGATAGTGTTAAGTTGCTCATCGAAACTGACAACAACTTCAGACACTTCGCGGCCATCTACTTGACGAGTTCTGACACATTGAACAGCGTGATTTGTTCGTATGAAATTCATAAACGTTCCTTAATCAACACATTATCAATGTACGCTAAATGCGTTTTAGCCTGTCATTTTTGCATCATCAAAGTAGTCACTCTCTTCAGGAATTGAGTGCTCTTTTGCACACACTTCGCGAATAGCCTGCTCGATAATATCGATACCCTTGGTTAGGTTTTCTTGGGTAATAACCAGTGGGCACAGTAGCTTAACGATTTGATCGTCAGCACCACTTGTCTCGATAATGAGGTTATTCTTAAATGCCGCTTTCGTTATTTTTGATGCAATATCACCGTTGATGCAGTTGATACCTTGGAACATTCCGCGACCACGGGTGGTAAAGTTGCCTTCACCGTATTTTTGAACAATGTTATTGAGTCGCTGAGTGATGTACTCGCCTTTCTGCTTAATCTCGTTAGAGAACTTGTCATCAGACCAGTAGTGGTCAATCGCAGCTTTAGCGGTTACAAATGCAAAGTTGTTACCCCTAAAGGTACCGTTGTGCTCACCAGGTTTCCACTGATCGAGCTCTGGGCGGAATAAAACAACAGCAAAGGGAAGGCCGTAGCCGCCAAGTGACTTAGATAGTGTCACCATGTCAGGCTTAATACCGGCTTCTTCAAAGCTGAAGAACGTACCTGTACGACCGCAACCGGCTTGAATGTCATCAATAATGAACAGTATATCGTGCTCACGACAGATTTTTTCTAAATTGCGTAACCATTCGAAGCTCGCTGCATTGATACCGCCTTCGCCTTGCACGGTTTCAACAATAATCGCTGCAGGAAGGTCAATACCGCTACTCGAGTCAGATAATACTTTTTCTAGGTAAGCCGTCGTATCAATTTCATCACCCATATAGCCGTCAAATGGCATTCTACTAACGCCGTTCAAGCTCACGCCTGCTGCGCCGCGGTGATGCGAGTTACCGGTTGCTGCAAGAGCGCCAAGGCTTACGCCGTGGAAACCGTTAGTGAAGGCGATGACGTTTTCACGTCCGGTAATGTTACGTGCAAGTTTTAGTGCTGCTTCTACTGCGTTGGTTCCAGTAGGGCCGGTGAACTGCATGACATAATCAAGTCCTCTCGGCTTTAATATTTTCTCGTTGAATGACTCGAGAAAAGCACCTTTAGCTTTTGTATGAAGGTCAAGACCGTGTGTGATTCCGTCCTCTTCGATGTATTCCAATAGTAACGGCTTAAAAAGAGGGTTGTTGTGGCCGTAGTTGAGTGTTCCCGCTCCGGCTAAAAAATCAAGATATTCAGTACCGTCTTCGCCGTAGAGGTGTTCCATTTTTGCTCTGTTGAAAACAACAGGGAATGAACGAGCGTAACTCTGTACTTCAGATTCGATTTCTTTAAAAATTTGCATTTTTTCTCCTTAGAGTGATTTGATCGGGGTGGATAGGCAAGGGTTAAACATCGGCCTTTTTAAGAGGACCTATCCTGGCCAGCATTTCGGTGTCATGAGCACCCGCAAAATGATCGGTACGATCGAACATGACTGAGCGAATAAGTGGCGCGTTGTAGTGCTTTGCAATGCGTTCGAATAATGCCCAAGAGGCGTTATTGTCATTGGTGATGGTTGTTTCAATGTGAGAAACATTAGCGCAAACATCGCGTTCAACGATGTTGCGTATCATCTTTTGAGCAAGTCCAGTGCCTCGTGCAGCGCTATCGACAGCAACTTGCCAAATGAATAGTGTGTTATTTGCTTGAGGCAATATGTAGCCTGAAACAAATCCGACTGTTTTACCGTCAGCTTTCGCGATCACAGATGTATTGCCAAAGTGGCTACACTGTAAAAGGTTGCAGTATCGCGAATTGGTATCTAAAGGAGGGCACCTTTCTATAAGTGCTGAAACAGCACTGCCATCAGTGTCTTCTGGTGGGTGCAGTATAATATTTTGCATTAATATAAAACCTTTCGTTTATAACGAAATATAAATTAGTAGTCTAAGTAATGTGTGTACGTTAATCGTAATTAAATAGCCGTAAAAGAAAAAATATCAGGCTTTTTGTTGATTAAAATGCTTAGATGTCTAAACATAGTACACTAAACAAAAAAATATTTCTATTAATGGGGCTGAATTGGAAGGACTTCTATTGACAGGGTCGCTATACTTTAGCTATTTAGCACTTTAAAAAGGGGGTGGTTTTGGATCATGTAGATCAGGTTCTAGTGGCCTTACGGCGAGTAATTAGGGCGACCGACCTACACTCGAAGCATTTGGCAAAAACAACAGGGTTAACGGCGCCGCAAATTTTGTTACTTTTGGCAATTAGAGATAAGGGTGAGGTGACGATCGGAGAGCTTGCGAATGATATCAGTCTTAGTCAGGCGACCGTCACCACTATTCTTGACAGGCTTGAGAAACGCAAGTTGGTTTATAGAGAACGGTCAAAGACCGATAAGCGAAAGGTGCACGCTTACCTGACTGAAGCGGCTTATGAAACGTTAAAGACAGCGCCTGCGCCTTTGCAAGATCAATTTGCGCGGCAGTTTAATGATCTTCAAGACTGGGAAAAAACAATGATTATCTCAAGCTTGCAGCGAGTCGCTCAAATGATGGATGCACAGCATATTGATGCTTCCCCTGTGTTAGATGTTGGCTTGTTAGATCGCTCTGCAGCAACGCCAGATTCACGCGGAGTGTATACCGATAAGGCATAACCGTTGTGAGTGTGTTTTTATCGACATTATTTTACAATTGCTCATTGATAATGAATTGGCAAACAGGCAGTTACTGGACTATTCTAATTGTAATTATAAAGAGTAGGTCCTATTTGGGGAGATTTCGTTCTGATTTCGCTGTTTAAGAGAAAGGCTAAGCTAGGGTTGGTGGGCGTAGAAGTGCGCTCTGACGGGATATCCATCGCAAAATCTATAAAAGGTGATGGAAATGCCCCTCTACAAATAGTGTTTCAGGATTTTATTTCTTGTAAAGCTGCACAGCGTAAAGATGCGCTCTCAGGGTTAATTGATGAGCATGCGCTTAAAGGGCTTCCTTGTAACCTCGTGCTGTCTTCCGACCAATACCAAATATTCCAGACCGATAAGCCGCCCGTAGCGGACAACGAGCTTACTGAGGCTATTCGCTGGAAAGTAAAAGATCTTATAGATTACCCTCTCGCAGATGCAATAACGGATGTATTTGATTTTCCTGAAGATGCAACGCGGGGACGAGGTAGTTTGGTAAATGTAGTCAGTGCTCGAAAGGTATTACTACACGAAAACATCAGGCTCATTAATGATGTGGGGCTAGATCTTCAAAGTATTGACATTACTGAATTATCACTTCGAAATGTATCGATGCGCTATGATTCGACAGGTAATGGGTTGGCCTTACTCTTTATGCGACCAGGGTTTGGAATGATACTCGTTACGAAAGGGGATACAGTTTACTTTTCACGACGCTTTGACTTCTCACTGGATGCGCTTAAAAACTCGGAGACTCAGGAGTCTACTATTCAGCACCTAGCCTTAGAGGTTCAGCGCTCATTAGATTACTATGAAAGCCAAATGGGTCAGGTTCCTCCTAAAGAATTGCTCCTTGTCGGCCCTGATGCTTCATTCCCGTTAGCGAACATGCTGAGTCAAAACGTGTCTATTCGGGTTGGTAACTTAGATGTGGCGCCTATTTTTGTAGACGAAAACGGGGCTAGCGATACAGTCATTGATAGCTTTGCTGCTATAGGTGCTGCGCTGAGGGAGAGTGAGTCCTGATGCAGCAAATAAATTTATATACTCAAGAGCTAAAGCCGAAACAGGTTGTTTTACCCTTATCTCAAATGGTTGCAGGGCTTTCGGTTCTGCTCGCTATCCTAATTATTATATTTTTCTTTTATCGTGCCGAATTGTCTGAACTTGAGGCTCAAGTGCCTGCTAAAAAAAGTAGCTTTGAACAGCTTCAACGGCAGGTGTTGACGAAAGAAGAAACGTTAAAGGGGATGCAGAAAGATGAGTCGTTAATTACCCTTAACCATAAACTTAACCAACAAGTGATGGCTAGAAAGGAACTTTTGTCAAAACTAGGTTCAGTGGTAACTGCTAACCCATATCCATTTTCTGATTTGCTAACAGGGCTTGCTCGACAGCGTGTTGATCAGCTATGGCTGACGCGAATCCGCTTCGATAATGGCGGTAGGACGGTCGGCTTGCAAGGTAAAACGCTACAGGCTGATGCGGTTCCTCATTATATTCAGATGTTGAGAGGAGAGCCTTTATTATTAGGCCGATCTTTCGACTTGTTTCAGCTAATGACCGACGATGATCAAACTAAAATGTTGCACTTCACTCTCTCATCCTCATTTTTTAGTGAAGGAGAGGCGCCATGAAAGAACAATGGAAAATGCTATCTTCTAAAGCTGAAGCGTTAACGGTTCGTGAGCGAGTGATTCTGTTGGCGACCCTTGCTGTCGGGATTTTATTCTTATGGGGGCAGTTCTTCTTTTTCCCGTTACAAGAGCGGTATAAAAATGCCTCAAATGCGATGCGATCAATGGATCAACAACAAACTGAACTATCGCATCAGGTTACACTTCTCGACTTGCAGTTAGCTGAAGACCCTAACAGAGAGTTGCTAGCTCAGCGCAAAGGTCTAGAGCAACAATTAGAAAAAACTAAAATCGAAATTGAAGAGCAATTGAGCGGCTTAGTGGCACCCGAAAAGATGGCCGATTTACTAAGGTCGTTATTAATTGATGAAAAAGATTTAAAACTTATTAGTCTTAGAAACTTACCGGTAAAGCCTTTTAATTTAGTGGATGAGTCAGAAGAGAAAGAAGGCACTGCACTGTTTTCTCATAGCATGGAATTAGTGGTTGATGGGCGATACTTTGATGTACTTGAATACATTAAACGTCTTGAACAGTTAAAAGGGTTTAATTGGCAAATGATGAATTATGAAGTGGTAAATTACCCTAAAGCCAAAGTGACTGTCAGAATTAGAACGCTTAGCCTTGAAGAGGACTGGATTGGTGTTTAAACGAATAGGTCGACGTTTGCAGGTGGTCTTGTATGTTGCTGTTTTTGCAAGCCCCGCGGGCGTTGCGAGCACCATGACGCTGTCAAACGGTGATGTGTTAAAAGACCCAACGCAGCCGGCTAAATGGGCTACACCCAAAAGAGAAAATAAAGTTGAGAAAGCCTATAAGCTAAATTATCTGCTCTTTGCGAATGATAGAAAGCAGGCAATTATTAACGGCGTGTCAGTGGTTGAAGGTGACCGTGTAAACGGTGCTAAGGTCATTAAAATATCAGAGGATTCTGTTCTTTTGTCAACAGAATACGGATCAAAAGTGTTGCGCTGGAAACAGCCTGCGTCTATTAAGCGCACACGGTAAGGTGGAGTAGTTATGTCTTTTAAGGTTATAACAGTTGGCCCTATTGCCAAGACAGATTTAACCAAGCGTTCGGTGAGCTTGGGATTGATTGTGTTGTTCGGGCTACTAACGGGTTGCTCCAGTAATGGATTGTTGCAATCAAATCGTAGTGTGTCG
Organism: Alkalimarinus alittae; assembly: GCF_026016465.1. Lineage (NCBI taxonomy): Bacteria > Pseudomonadati > Pseudomonadota > Gammaproteobacteria > Alteromonadales > Alteromonadaceae > Alkalimarinus > Alkalimarinus alittae. The sequence goes on along the minus strand of NZ_CP100390.1, from coordinate 3,850,543 downwards.
ACAGATAGTGTTGATGAGCTAACTCAGGGTCTTGATGAGGATATCGCTCAATATGACAAAAAAATTCCGGCACAGCTACCCAGTAATGTGGCAAACGCATTACTTCCATCAATGGCGGCCTCGGCTATCAAAACTCAGCAAGATAAGCGGTTTGATATAGCCGTAAAGGGTGTCGATGCAAAAGAGTTTTTTAGAAGTTTGGTAAAGGGAACTAAGTATAATGTAATGGTTCACCCAGACGTTGAGGGTAAAATTAGTCTGGAGTTAAGTAATGTCACCGTCCCGCAGGTGATGACTTTCACAAAAGAATTGTACGGCTTCGACTTTCAAGAGAGCGGAGACTTTTATCGCATCATGCCAGGCGGCTTAAAGACGCAAGTATTTCAGATTAACTATCTTAATGTAAAGCGCATGGGGGGGTCAGAAACTCGGGTCAGCTCAGGTAGTATTTCAGAAGGCAGTAATAATGGTGACAGCAGTAACGGTAATAGCTCAGCGAGTGCTAGTACATCGTCAGATAAAGTTATTGGTACCCGTATTAGTACGACTACTGAAAGTGACTTTTGGGCGCAGCTTAGCGATACACTGTTATTAATTACCGGCGACGGCCAAGGTCAACGGGTTGTAGCGACCCCTAATGCGGGTGTCATTGTCGTCAGGGCTATGCCTGAAGAGCTAAAATCAGTAGAAAACTATTTGCGCCAAACTGAACTTATCATGCAAAGGCAGGTGGTGCTAGAAGCAAAAATTCTTGAGGTTGAGCTAAACGAAGGTTATCAGCAAGGCATTGACTGGACGGCAGTTGAAACCAGTGGTTCGGTAGGTGCAGATGGACTACCAAAGAAGCTAGTGGGCGGAAACATGATATCTGAATTGATTTCTAGTGAAGAGCTCGGTGGTGTTTTTACCGCAACCCTTAAGGTGGGTGATTTTAGTGGGTTTATGCAGCTATTAGGCACGCAAGGCAGTGTTCAGGTCCTTTCTAGTCCAAGAATCTCGACGGTTAATAACCAGAAAGCGGTGATAAAGGTTGGTACCGATGAGTTTTTCGTGACGGATATCGATATAGATGAAGATAACGGTAACAGTGGTAGTAGCAGTGATAGCACGTCCACAGATGTGACATTAACCCCTTTCTTTTCAGGTATTGCATTAGATGTAACACCTCAAATAAGTGAAGAGGGAAGTATTATTCTTCATGTGCACCCAACCATCAGCGAAGTAAAAGATCAACAGAAGGTTGTTTCTTTAGGTGATAGAGATGTAGTGCTGCCATTGGCTCTAAGTACCATCCGTGAAACTGATAGTGTTATTAAAGCGAGAAATGGTCAGATTGTGGTTATTGGTGGGCTGATTCAAAATATCAGTCGAGAAACGAATTCATCTGTCCCTATATTGGGCGATATTCCATTACTCGGTGAGCTGTTTAAACAAAAGCGTTATCAACAGAAAAAAAGCGAATTAGTGATTCTTCTAAGGCCAATTATTTCAAGTGACCGTGTTTATGAAGAGCAAATTCGTGATAGTCGAAAACGTTTTGGCGAGTTTAGAGATATTCTTGCATCCCCTATACCTCCCTCTTTTTAAGTGACTGTAGGGAAAGAGATATTCTATTATGTATGAGTGCTATTTCGGGCTGCGGGAGTTGCCATTTTCACTGACTCCCAATACTCATTTCTATCTTAATTCAGAAACACACCAGCAAGCATTAGAGTTATTACTGGTCGCACTCAAAAACCGAGAAGGGTTCATTAAAATATCGGGCGAAGTAGGTACAGGTAAAACATTAATTTGTAGAAAGCTTTTGAATGCGTTAGGTGATGAGTATGTAACCGCTTACATACCTAATCCAGGCTTATCTCCAGAAGGCCTTTATCTTGCCGTTGCTGAAGAGTTGGACGTGGCTGTCGACCTGGCCTTAGGCGGCCATCATGTGCTGAAGCAGATCAATATAAAATTGATTGAGTTAGCCACTGAGCAAAAGCGTGTGGTGTTAGTGATTGATGAAGCACAGGTCATGCCCGAAGATACGATTGAGGCATTACGATTGTTAAGCAATCTTGAGACGGAGTCTGCCAAACTTTTACAAGTCGTTTTGTTTGGTCAGCCTGAATTGAATGAGCTTCTTGCACGCCCAAGTTTAAGGCAACTACAGCAGAGAATTACCTTTCAACACAATATTACTGCATTGAATAAACAGGCGTTGCAACAATATGTTGGGCACCGTATGTCGCTAGCAGGTTATAACGGCCCTGCACTGTTTGACCGTAAAGCAGTGACGTTGTTGTACCGGTCGAGTAAAGGTATTCCTAGGTTAATTAACATCTTGTGTCATAAAGCATTAATGTCTGCATTTGGTCAGGGGGACCGAGTGGTGACGCGTCGGCATATCAAAAAAGCAATTCAAGATACTGAGAGTGTGTCTATGCCTCGGTTTTCTTGGTTGCCGTTAGGAGGCTCGTAATGAGTTTGATGAACGATATGCTTCGGGATCTTGAAAAACGCCAAGCACCCGATCGAACGCAGCAGGTGGAAGCGCAAGGGTATGGCGCGTTAACATATAAAACCGAGCAACACGCGAGTCGTACAATTATTTTGTTGCTAGGCATCATTATTACCCTATTGCTAGCCCTAGCAATAGGGTGGTGGTATCTAGAAACCAGTCCCCAGAAAGGTCATGAGGCACAACCTAGCAATCAGGTTGAGTTTGTCAGTGATAAAGTGGGGGCAGTGCAGAATAGTGATGCCTTGTTAGGTAAGCGTGAAACGTTGACGAAGAATATTGTGCGGTCCCAAGAACACTCAGTGCTAAAGCAAGAACCCGTGAGTGAGCCTGGTTCATTGGCGATGAATGCGGCAGAGCCTATTTCCGATACAGCCATTGCTCTCGCAGCCCTACCGATATCGGAAAAAACTCAGCCAGTTGAGGTTCAACCGGCTAAGACTCAACGTAATAAAGTTCAAGTGCTTGCTACTAAGGTGGATGCCGCTCCTGTAGATATTGTGGAAAAAAAACAGGCTAAGGCGTTGGCCAATAAAGTACTGCCCAAAAAGCCTGCCAACGAGAATGTAGGGACCTCGGCGCTGAGTAAAGTATTGGTGGTGAGCGCTGAGCAGCGGGATGAAAATGCAACAAAGGCAGCAGAGGAACTGATAAATGCAGGTAGCACTCAGGCCGCTAAAGCCCAACTAAATACATTTATCGATGCTAATGATGTTGATACAAAGAGTCGCGCCCTGCTTGCAACATTATTAATGCAAGATGGCGACATGGCCGGTGCTAACGCATTATTAACCGAAAGAAAGCTCGTTCTTAGCAGTCACTTAAGGCGATTAAAGGCGCATTGGTTGGCGCAAAGTGGGCAACCTGACGAAGCTATCGCATTGTTAAATTCTGCCCGGCCCAGTATTTCAGCGGATCCAGAGTATCAGGTGCTCCTTGCAGCGCTTTATCAACAGCAAGGTTTTAGTTCAGACGCTGTCGCTGTTTATGCTGAATTGCTTAGTTATGACCCTAAAGTTGCTGATTGGTGGGCAGGTATGGCAATCGCGCTAGATAGCAGCCAGCAATATCCATCCGCGAAAAAAGCGTATCAAAAAGCGTTGCAGATGGAAGGATTAAGATTTGAGTTAGCTGACTTCGCTAAGCAGAGACTTGCAACAATTGGTGGGTGATAACCGTTTATTGTTGAATGATTAGATTTTATTTATGGTGCTGACAAGCAGGCTCCATTATTAATACTGAGGCAAATTGGACATGGCTGAGCCCAAGAAAAAAATAAGAATTGGTGATCTGTTGGTGCAGAATGAGGTGATATCAGAAGATCAACTTATGACAGCACTTAAAGAGCAGAAAACCAGCGGCCGAAAGCTCGGTAATACATTGATCGATTTAGGTTATGTTGATGAAGATAACCTGCTTAATTTTTTGTCTCAGCAATTAGGTATTCCTTTTGTACAGCTTCGTCACTATCAGTTTGATGATGAACTTATCAAGAGACTGCCTGAAAATCACGCTCGTCGATTCAGGGCTTTAGTTCTAGGTGAGCAGCAGGGTGAGCTACTGGTGGGGATGACAGACCCCATGGATATCTTTGCTTATGATGAATTGGTCCGTATTCTAAAGCAGCCTATTCGTCAGGCCGTAGTAAGAGAGAGTGAGTTACTGAATACGCTTGATCTTGTATATCGTCGTACCGAAGAAATCTCTCACCTAGCAGAAGAACTTGATGATGAACTAGGTGATGACGCATTTGATTTAGCCGCGTTAACCGCAACCGGTGACGACAACGAAGCGCCCGTTGTAAAACTACTGCAATCTATTTTTGAAGATGCCGTGCAATCTCGCGCATCGGATATACATATCGAGCCTGATGAAAGCGTAATGCGAATTCGTCAGCGTATTGATGGTGTGTTGCAAGAGCACGTCATGAAAGAAAAGCGCATTAATGCTGCGTTAGTGCTTCGTTTAAAACTGATGTCAGGGCTTAATATTTCTGAGAAAAGAATCCCTCAAGATGGCCGATTCAACATTAAGGTAAAGGGGCGTAGTGTTGATGTTCGTTTATCGACGATGCCGGTGCAATATGGTGAGTCAGTCGTTATGCGACTGCTTGATCAGACTGACGGTATGCTTTCTTTAGAATCTCTCGGAATGCCAAAAACAGTACTTGAGCGTTTTAGAATAGCCGTAAGCAGGCCTCATGGGATGGTATTAGTTACGGGGCCGACAGGTAGTGGTAAAACCACAACACTCTATGGTGCGTTGAGTGAGCTCAATAAGCCAGAAGTCAAAATTATTACAGCAGAAGACCCTGTTGAATACCGTTTACCAAGAATCACTCAGGTGCAAGTGAACTCAAAGGTTGGACTCAACTTTTCAACTGTTTTGAGAGCGTGCTTAAGACAGGATCCCGATGTAATCCTAGTCGGTGAAATGCGAGATCAAGAGACCGCAGAGATTGGCCTTCGAGCTGCGATGACTGGCCACTTGGTGCTATCTACATTACACACTAATGACTCTGTGAGCAGTGCGATGCGCTTAACTGATATGGGGGCAGAACCTTATTTGGTTGCTAGTTCATTGTTAGGCGTGTTGGCGCAACGATTGATCCGCAAACTATGTGATAACTGTAAGCAGCCTTATACCCCTACAGATCAAGAAAAAGTTTGGCTACAGGCGATGGATCATACTCATACACATTCTTCCAGTGACTATACTAAAGGAAGCGGTTGCTATCAGTGCAGTAACACGGGTTACAAGGGGAGGATGGGGGGTTATGAATGGCTCGAAATGGATGAGGATATGCTAGATGCACTTCGAAGAAGCTCACCATCAGAGTTTACGTCTGCGGCTAAAAGGAGTCGTTACTATCAGCCATTAGAGCAGTGTGCACTTGAATATGCTAAACAAGGGCTAACCTCTCTAGACGAAGTATTCCGTATTTCTGCAACGCTTGAAGATACTAGCCATCGCAAAGACTCAGGCGATCTTAGTCTGTCATGATTAGTCGATAAAGGGTTGAATAGATGCTTTTTCTCAAACATGTAAACAGGTCAAGTTGTTACGATGCCGCTATTTAATTATAAAGGCCGAGATGCAAAAGGGGCTGCAATCAGTGGCCAACTTGAAGCCGTCAACGGTGACTCTGCTGCGGCTGAAATTCAGCGAAGAGGGCTTATTCCTGTATCGATTTCAGAGCATGTTGAGAAGAAAGATATATTTGAAGGCCTTAAAAAAATACAACTATTTAAGCGCAAAGTATCGCTCGAAGAGCTGATTATATACTGTCGGCAAATGAATGCGTTGACTCGAGCGGGCATCCCCATCATACGCGCTATGAGGGGGTTGGCAGACTCGACCACTTCTGATTTGTTACACGATACTTTGCATGACGTAACAGACCGTCTTGAGTCCGGTGTAAACCTCGCAACCTCAATGCAGGCGCATCCAGATGTGTTTAATGACATGTTTATTAGCATGGTTCACGTAGGCGAAAATACAGGTCAGCTTGAAGACGCATTTAAGCAATTAAGTGCAAGCTTGGAGCTGGAGCGAGACACTCGACGACGTATAAAGCAGGCAACGCGTTACCCAACGTTTGTCATCATTGCATTGCTTTCTGCATTGATGATTATTAACCTGTTTGTCATCCCTAAGTTTGCATCTGTGTTTGCCAAGCTAGGTGCAGATCTGCCGATTTTTACTAAAATTTTAGTCGCCACCTCGAATTTTTTTCTAGACTACTGGTGGGTGGTGCTCGGTGTTTCCGTTATTGGCGTTGTATTATTTAAGCGCTGGTCGAAAACAGAGTCAGGCCACTATAAATGGGATCGTACCAAGCTTCGCTTCCCACTAGTCGGTAATCTGTTCGAATTGATTACGCTATCAAGGTTTTCTCGAAATTTTTCAATGATGCTCGCAGCCGGTATGCCGATTACTCATGCCTTGGCGGTAGCGGCGGAGTCTGCTAATAATAAATATATCGGTTACCATATAATGGCGATGAAGTCAGGTATAGAGCGTGGCGATAGCTTATTAAGAACCGCCAGCGCATCAGGTATGTTTACGCCGCTTGTTATTCAGATGATGGCTGTTGGAGAAGAAACCGGACAGATAGACAAACTATTGATTGATGTGGCGGACTTTTATGATGAAGAAGTCGACTACGGTTTGTCTAAGCTAGCAGAGTCTATTGAACCAATATTGATTCTCGCGATGGGTGTGTTGGTCTTGATATTGGCCCTGGGTGTATTTTTGCCTATATGGGATCTAGGCAAAGCCGCGCTAGGGAATTAATAAAATTCATGAAAAACAGCCCGTTGTTACACTGGTATAAACGCAGAAAAGGGCTACTCTTTGGAATATCAGCCTGTATTATCGCAACATTGTTGGTGGTGTTGGGGCAAGCACTTGAGCGTGAAATGGCAAGAGCAGAAGAAGCCATGTTTAGAACCGTGGTAGCAGAATTAAATGCAATGTTGGTTTATAAGACCGCTGAAAAGGTCGCTCAAAATAAAAAACAAGAAATCAAAAACTTTGTAAATCATAACCCTATGGAGTGGATGGAAACGACTCCCGTGAACTATAGTGGTATAGAAGACGATTATGCTCAGGTGAATGCTGGTCGATGGTTTTTCGCACAAACAGAGCAGGCAATTGTATACAAGGTGATCAACACCGACATGGTTGAGATAGACGGCACCGATAAGCCTGAGTACCTACGGTTTCGTGTTGTTCTTGATTACCTAGATAACAATAAGAACCAACAATTTGATGAACTAGAAGAGCGTTTAATAGGTCTAAGGTTACAGCCACTGCAACATTTTAAGTGGTTTGCGATAAGCGGTAATGGGCGGCATTACGATACAAAATGAATACAGACACAAATTAAGATTAAGGCTATAAAAGGATAAATTGATGAAGCAAATGTTACTGAGTGAAAAACATAAAGGTTTTACGTTGATCGAGTTAGTGGTTGTAATTGCGATTCTGGCTATATTATCAGCGTTCGCAATACCACGCTTTGCAGATATGGCAGATGAAGCCCATCGCAGCAGTGTAGAAGCTAGTGGGGGTGCATTGGTATCCGCAGTTGTGTTAGTGAGATCTCAGTGGCTAGCTAAAGGAAACTCCGTAGCAGTAGACGATTTGGAAGGTTACGGTGATGAAACTATCGATACGAGTGTTGACGGGTGGCCCACTGGAGTGGGTGGCAACAATAACCCAGGGGCGATGAGCGCCGCTGAATGCCAAAATTTGTGGATTAAACTACTACAAAGCAGCGCTCCGAGCGTAAGCACTGCCGTAGGAAGCGATTACCTAGCCTCAACATTTGGCGGAGACTGCCGATATACTTATCAAAGAGACACGTCAGGTAACTATGTGCAGTATGATCCTGACACTGGAGAGGTTATTACCGTTATCAATTAAAGAACGAGTGTCATTCCTGCGAGGGCGGGAATCCATCTTTCAAGGTGTTAAGCATTTGTAGCCGTGATGAAAGGAGGCACGGCTGTAATCAAGGGCGGTGGTATAAGCTACCGATAAACCCTGATTCCGCTGCGCTGCATCAAGGCTACGTATGGGGAATAATTCTGGGTTAGGTGGCAGACAAAAACCACCTAACCACTGGAAACCCCTTATCGACAGCGTTCGATATACAATTTATACAATAAGTAACTATATTTATTTAGCAGGAGTACTACATGATTAATATGAAAAAAATGAACAACAAGCAGGCTGGTTTTACTTTAATCGAATTGGTCATGGTTATTGTTATTTTGGGTATTTTGTCAGCCTTTGCATTGCCTCGGTTTGCGGATTTGGGTGGGGATGCAAGAGAGGCTGTTTTTGGTGGGGCAAACGGTGCAGCTCGGTCAGCTGTTGCGATTGTACATGCTCAAGCTCTCGCAGAAGGTAAGACTGCGGCAACGGGCGAGTCAGTAGTGCTTGAGGGTCAAACAATTAACCTTGCATATGGTTATCCTACGGCGGCGAATCTTGATGAAGCTGCAGGTTTTGATGGAATTACTTATGCTGTAACCACGGGGCCTGATGTAGGCACTATAACGGTTGGCACTTGTGTTTCAACATACACTCAGGCAACATCATCGACAACTGGTGCTCCTGTAGTAGTGACTACTTTGCCAACAGCTGATGGTTGTTAATGTCTAACCGAATACCGCTCATTCGTAACCAAAATGATTGGTATAGAAAAAAGGTGGGCTCCGCCCACCTTTCAAAATCCCAAGGCTTTACCGTAGTAGAGCTAGTCATGACGCTAGTCATAATTGGCATTTTAAGCGCTAGCGCCATGTCCCTTTTCTCATCAAGAAGTAGCTACTCAGCCTTTCTCGCCAAAGACCAATTTATCGCCAGTGCAATAACAGCACAGCAAACAGCCCTAGCCCTAGAAAGCAGCAATTCCCCCTCAGCGCTTACCGTTTCAACATCAGGCGGCAATTGGGTTTTCACTGTAACAAAAGAGGGCGTTGTAGACCCGCTAACTCAAATTACCGCAGATGCTTCGGGTGGAACTCTTACAATCGATGGCAGCACACTCACTGGGTCGCGGACATTTAGCTATAACCGATCAGGCAGTTTAACCACTAATACCAGTCATGTTTTAACCTTTACTTCCGATAACAGCCACACCGTTTGTCTTGCCGCATCCGGTTATGCCTATAGCCCCGCATCAGGCACGTGTCCATGAATAGCTTTAGAGTACAAAGCGGCATGACTTTGGTAGAAATGGTCATTTCCATTGTCCTTATATCCATTGCTGTAACGGCCGTATTGAGCGCATTTAGCACCACAATGGGCAGAAGCTCAGATTCATTATGGAAAAACAAATCGTTAAAGTTAGCTCAGCTTTATCTGGATGAAATTCTCAGCAAAAAATATGATTCGAGCACACCTTTAGGGGGTGTTCCAGCATCGACAACCATCACTTGCCCTATTCCAGCCGGTGGGGGAGGCAATAGAGCGCTATACGACAATGTGGATGACTATAACGGTATTAATGATAGCCCGCCAAAATTAGTCAGTGGTGCTTTAGCTAATTACACGGGTTATAGTGTTCAGGTATCGGTTGCTTGTGCGGGTAACGAAGTGGGTATTGCCGACAATAGTAAAGCAAAACGAATAACGGTCAGCATTACCCCCCCCAATCAGTCCCCAATGCCATTTAGTGTTTATCGTGGTAATTATTGATGAAAACACACAAAAGTCATAAAGGTTTTACCTTGGTCGAGCTGGTGATTGTTATCGTCATCTCAGGTATTTTGGCGGTAGGGTCCGTTCAATTTGTGGGTCAGGCCACACAAGGTTATTCAGATGCAGCAGACAGACAACAGTTAGCCACAATAGGCTGGATAGCATCAGAAAAAATTAGTCGAGAATTGCGCAATGCGCTACCCAATAGCATCAGGGTGAATGCGTCGAATACCTGTATAGAGTTTATTCCCGTGACGGGGGGCTCTCATTACAAAACGCTTCCTAATGGAACAACGCCAAGAACCATAACCGCTATCGAGTCTGGGTTTAGCGCAGTACCTGAAAATACGCGTATTGCCGTCTACCCAACAAGTGTAAATGCCGTCTATGGCCAAGCTAACCCAGGGCCAATAAGCACCAGTAAAGTATCAGCCTTAACCAATTCAGGAGGTATCGACACAATAACGCTAGCCGGTGATTTTGAGTTTCTTGCCGCGTCCCCCGAGCGGCGTTTTTACTTTACAGAAAGCCCCATCACCTATTGCATAGAGAGCACGCGTTTAAATCGATATAGCGACTATGGATTTAGTGCAGCGAAGGGTACCGCTCAAATTATTGTCGATAAACTCCAGCGCGGCACATTTAGCATCGCCCCTGCATCCCTGACCAGAAATGCTGTTGTTGCAATGCATTTTGAATTTGACGGAGGCGCTATACATATCGTTGACCAAGAGGTGCAGGTTAGAAATGTACCCTAAAACAAGCTATCAAAACCATAAAAAACAGAGCGGTATCGGCCTTCCTGTAGCGCTCTTTGTCATTACAGTGTTAGCGTTGATTGTGGTAGCTATCACAGACCTTGAAGAAAGCTCAGGCGTCAGTTTTAGCCTTGATGTTAACTCAATGCGTGCGTTTTATGCGGCAGAGAGTGGGGCGCAAATAGATATGGCGAAGATATTTCCTTCATCGGGGGCGGTGGCTAGTTGTAGCTCGCAAACGACCGCATTAGGCTTTAGCGCTGATGGATTAAATGGGTGTAGAGCAACGGTGGCGCGTAGTTGTGTTGCAGTTGATGGTGTTAGTTACTTTTCACTGAAAAGCACAGGAGCTTGCGGCAGCGGAGTGGATACTGCCGAGCGGGTGATTGTTGTAAGGGCGAGGCAGTAGTGGATATGTTTAGTCGTGTTGTTGCATTTATTTGCGTTCTTGTTTTTAGTGCTAATGTTAGCGCGGCTATTTCTTTTATTAGTTCGGTTAGCGACAAGGGAAATGATGAAAAGGCTGCCTTGGTCGTACCTGCAGTAACAGTAGGCGATGTGCTTTTGGTTCAAGTTGCTATAAGAGATCGAAGCGGTAGCGATGGTGTTACCGCGCCTGCGGGTTGGACTCAGATAGGAAGCCAGATTGCCGATGGCAGTGTTTTACAGTCCCTATACTATCGTGTAGCAACAGCAGGTGATGTGGGTGTCAGTTATGAATGGGATTTCGACCAGAGTGGTAATCGTCGTTATATATTAGGTATGTCTGTATTTCGTGGTGTTGATACTGCTAACCCCATTGGTAGTGAAAGCTCACAAATAGGAATGTCTGGCACAGCTGTCACAGCTCCATCGGTAGTAACAGCTGGGGCTAATTCAATGTTAGTGGGGCTTTATACGTTAGAGGCGGGCAACCAGTCCTTCACTCCAGCATCAGGAATGCTCGAAGCCTATGATGTTGAAGAGCATAATAACAATGGTATTACAGCGATGGCTGCTTATGCAGTGCAAGCTTCAGCAGGAGCAACCGGTGATAAAGTTGCTATCGCTTCCAAGAGTAATGATGATGCTATTGGACATTTAGTCGCGCTGAATGAAGGCGCTACACTTCCTTCAGTTAGCACTGTAGGAGGCAGTTGCGGTACCGATAATCTAATTGTCGTTCAATATGCCTCCACCGTTAGTGATGATGCATTAAATGTAAGTAATTACACGCTAACCAGTGGCAATATTACCGGCATCACACGGCAGGATGGAAGTACAGTTGTTTTGGCGACTGATGGACTGATGGGGGGGCAAGCCTATACGCTATCAGTGCAGGGTATCGCTAATACGGTTAGTTTTGATGGCTTGATGGGGCATTATTATGATCAGCGTAACTCAAGTGGTAGTAAGGTTGGATATCCAGGCGGGGAATTTACAGGTCAACAGTTCTTAAGGTTAGATAGTCAAGTTAACTTCTCATGGAATACTGCTACACCGACCGTATTCCCAAATGTTTCGGGAAATGATGAGCGATTTAGTATCCGCTGGACAGGTTATATTTCACCAACAACCGCGGGTAATTACGAGTTTCGATTGTACTCTGACGATGGCGCCAGACTCAGTCTCGACGGTACACAAATTGTTAATGATTGGAGCCTTCACTCGCCCAGATACTCATCGGTATCCGCTTCCCAAGCATTGAGCGTAGGTCAAACCTATGAAGTACAAATGGAGCATTTCGAACAAACCGGTCAAGCTTTTGCTCAGTTGGAATGGCGGAGAGACGGTGGGTCTTGGGAAAACATACCCACTGCAAACCTTACGACTTGTGCTATACCCGCCACCCCACCGCTACCACCATCAGTTCTTGAGTTTAGAATGGATGAAACTAGCTGGAATGGCACTACAGGCGAAGTAATCGATAGTTCAGGAAACAACAATAATGCCACCGCGATCAATAGTTTAACCACGACTAACGCGGGGCATTTATGCCGAGCGGGAGATTTTGATGGTGTGAATGACTATATTGAGACAAATGACATCTACACCTCATTGAGCGGCACGTCCTCCATGAGTTTCTGGATCAAAACAACTCAGACAGGGGATGATATAGGTTGGAGAGCTCCAGGTGTTACCGGTATTGAGCAGGCAGGTGGATCTGATGATATATTCTGGGGCTGGTTAGACGCTTCAGGCCGTATAGGGCTTTCAGTCGCAAACGACTTCACTACTAAATCTACACAAAGGGTTAATGATAATGCCTACCATCATGTTGTGCTCACCAGAGATGCTGCAACAGGGGCTTATAAAATATATATCGATGGTGTTCTTGATAAAAGTGGCACATTGGCCACCGGTATTATAGGCAACTCTTTCTCCAGTATAGGACGAATAGAGGATACAGGAGGTACGCCTGAATATTTTGAAGGAAGTCTTGATGAGTTAAAAATCTTTGATAGCGTGCTATCAGATACCGATGTCACAACGTTATTCAATGAGACACGAGTATGTCCACCTACAAGCTGTACGCTAGGTAGCTTCGCCATCACCCAGCCGGCTTACGGCCTAGCCTGCCCCAACGCCCGAGCTCCCATCAATATAAAAGCCATGTGTGACGATGGTGTTACCGTGAAAGACGATTATGCCGGCACGATTGATTTATTAAGCAATCAGAACAGTCAAAGTGAATTTTATTTAGCGAGCTCAGGTGGTTCCAGTATTACCGATATTGCGCTCACGGGGTCAGAAAATGGTGAGGTCGATGTTTATTTGTTTCATAAAAACGAATATCCCTCGCTTAAAGTGACTGCTGAAGACACCTCTCTTAGCGTATCAACAGAGGCGACTAACGGCACAGACTTTAGAACGTTTGGCTTCAGAGTAGATCGGCCTGTGAATTTTGACTTTGTTTGTGGAAACTCTAAAGCGTTTACGATTACAGCGATAGGGCAGGATACGAGCTTGGGGGGCGCATGCAACACGTTGACAGGGTTTGACGGCACAAAGTCACTAAAGGCATGGGCAGATGTAAATATCGACCCATTAACGTTGGGTGTAAAAAATACGGGCTTGCCAAAACGCATACTGTTGAATGGCTCTGCTGTTGCCGTCACGAAACCTTCTAGTAGTAATATGACTGTAGATTTCAGTGCAGGTATTGCCACTATATCTGTTGAGTATGAGGATGTAGGCGAAGTAATAGATGTTAACGTTGAGCATGATGATTTTCCATATGACGGTACAGTATCTGAAATCACAAGCACACTGACAGGGGCGTTAGGCTCGTTTATTGTGAGTCCTGAGAAAGTTATCATTGAAGTGGACTCTGCTGACGCAGCATGCGCTTCTAATCTAGCCACGTGTAGTAAATTTGTTAGGGCGAATGAGCCTTTTGCGATGACCTCCAAAGCGCTTTGTATTGGTACGCCTGAGTTGGTCGCAAAAAGCTACCGAGGTACGGTTGCCCTGACGTCTGACCTTAAAGCGCCCTCAGGGGGAACACCTGCCGCACCTGCAGTAAACGAAATTATTTTTGATGGGGCTCCATCCGGGGGGGAAGAGAAAATAAGCGACCAACAAATAGGTGAGGTCGGTGTATTTACCATAACCGCAACGCCACCTGCTTATTTTGGTGTACCGGTTGCCGTTGCCTCTGTCGAGTCAGCTAATATAGGTCGATTTTATCCCGCTAGCTTTGATGTAAGCATGACTTCGGCTGACTTTAATTTGTCATGTAATTCATCGTTTACCTATATGGGGCAGCCCTTTGGTTATTTAACTCCACCAGAAGTGACTATCAAAGCGCTAAGCTATACTGGCGACCTGACGCAGAATTATGAAGGGGACTTCTGGAAACTAGGCACTAGCCTTAATCAAGGCAGTAGCTGTACCGGTGCCGATTCTGGTTTTTGTTATACCGATAATGTAGCCGGCGCAGCGCTTTTCTCGGCCCCCACAGCCAGTCAGAGCTATGGCTCTATATTGAATGCAAATGGCTTGATTACACTGACGATGCATCCGCTACTCTCCGATGAGTTTAACTATCAAAGACCTATATCGGGTGCGCTTGTCTCGCCTTTTGATGCAGATGTGAGACTAAATATAAAGCTAATAGATAGTGATGATGTTGAAGGAGGTGCTGAGTTAGCGAATATAGGTTTCTCGGGGGATCCTGATGCGGCAACAGCTGGCGCGCCAATGAATACGACGGTTAACGAATATCTTAAATACGGACGTTGGGTGTTAGAGAACGCATTTGGCCCTGAAACGAATCCACTTAAAATACCGATGTCAGCAGAGTTTTATGATGGCACTCGCTTTGTCGTTAATACGGCAGATAACTGTACAACCTTTAATGCGCCAGATATGCGAGTTACACCTAGCTTAAATAATAGTGGCACGACGTCGGCTTCAGGAAGTGGCGTGGCTGTATCAGGTCTTGCAGCATTGTCAGATCAAATCTCACTATCAGCCCCAGGAGACGGCAAAGACGGTTTTGCAGAACTGTGCATAGATGTTCAGAACTGGTTAAAATTTGATTGGAATGGTGATGGGTTAGATGAAAGCCAGGTGTGTGATACCTCAGCTTCACCCACGATGGGCGATAATGACAACCCAATGTCGACCGCCACTTTCGGACGCTACCGCGGACACGATCGGATTATTTATTGGCGAGAACTAAGCAACTAACCTGTAGCCGTGATGCAGCGAAGCGGAATCAAGGAAGGGCTTAGACTCTCGTTAAGACCGAGGTTACACCGTACCATTCCGTGATTCCAGTCGTACCTCCTTGCATCAAGGCTACAGCTTGCCTAGTTACTAATCCTCATCTCCTTCAGAATCCATTCCTAACTCTTTAATTTTACGAGTCAATGTATTCCGCCCCCATCCCAACAAAATGGACGCATCTCTTCTACGCCCTGCAGTATGTTTGAGAGCTGACTCAATCATTATTTTTTCAAATTCAGGCAGTGCCGTATCTAAAATACCCTGCTTACCGCGCTTTAATTCCTGTTCTGCCCAGTTATGTAGTCCTTCTTGCCAAGTAGCCCCAATAGGGGAGGCTTCATCTTGGTCGAGTAACTCTGGTGGTAGGTCGGTAATATGAATCTCACGCCCACTCGCCATAACGGTAAGCCATCGACAGGTGTTTTCGAGCTGCCTTACATTTCCTGGCCATGGGAGGCAGCTGAGGTACTCTGCGGTCTCTTCACGTAATATTTTAGGAGATACCGCCAATTCTTTTGCGGCCTTGTTCAAAAAGTGACTCGTCAATCGAGGTATGTCTTCTCGCCGTTCAGAGAGTTTAGGAAGGTGGATCCGAATAACATTGAGACGGTGAAATAAATCTTCTCGAAACGACCCTTCTTGTACTAATTTTTCAAGGTTCTGGTGGGTCGCTGCAATGATTCGCACGTCCACTTTAACTGCATTTGCGCCACCGATACGATAAAACTCACCATCAGCTAACACTCTTAATAAGCGGGTTTGAGTATCTGCAGGCATATCGCCTATCTCATCGAGAAAGAGCGTGCCGCCATTGGCTTGTTCGAACCGCCCTTGCCGCATACCGCCTGCACCGGTAAATGACCCTTTTTCATGACCAAAAAGCTCTGACTCAATCAGGTCTTTTGGAATCGCGGCCATATTGAGTGCGATAAATTCTTTACCTGAGCGAGGGCTATGCTGATGCAGTGCCTTGGCAACCAACTCTTTACCTGAACCTGATTCACCGTTAATGAGAACCGTGATATTAGATTGTGACAAGCGCCCAATGGCTCTAAAAACTTCCTGCATGGCGGGTGCTTCACCAATAATCTCGGTTGCCTGAAGAAGCGATTCTGTAGATTTTTCAAGTTTTTGGGCTTGTTGCTCTTGGGAGTGAATTACAGCGCGTTTAACTAATGCAACGGCTTCATCTACGTCAAAGGGCTTTGGTAAGTATTCAAATGCGCCACTTTGATAAGACGAAACGGCACTATCAAGGTCTGAGTGAGCGGTCATAATGATGACCGGAATCTCAGGGTGTAGTGTGTTGATTTCGCCTAGTAACTCAAGACCGTCGATTCCGGGCATGCGTATGTCGCTAATAATGGCATCTGGTATTTCTTTTTCTAGTCTATTAAGAATGCCGTCACCGCTTTCAAAAGACTTAATATCGAGTGTCTCCTGCCCTAAAGCCTTTTCTAGCACCCAGCGAATTGATCGATCATCATCAATAATCCATACATTTGGTGTACCGCTCATCGCTTAAGCTCCAACTTGTTTTCTAAAGGGATAAAAATGATAAAATTTGTTTTTCCAGGTTCACTTTCGCATTCAACCAAACCGTGATGTTGGCCGATAATACCTTGGGTAATCGAAAGCCCTAATCCGGTGCCTTCTGCACGCCCGCTCACCATGGGGTAGAATATGTTCTGAACTAAGCTTTCGGGGACTCCAGGACCATCATCAATAATGTCGACACGCAGCACTAACCTATGTCGCGTATGACCAATGGTGAACTGTCGTAATGGGCGTGTTTTAAAAACAATGTTCCCTAGGCTCTGTCTACCTGTTTGCTGTGTTAACGCTTGCATAGCGTTTCGAGCAATGTTCAAAAATGCCTGAATGAGCTGTTCTTTATCCCCTTGAAACTCTGGGATGCTAGGGTCGTAGTCGCGAATAAGTCGCACCTGACCTTTCGCTTCGACATTAATCAGGTTATAAACTCGCTCCAATACTTCATGAATATTAGTGGGTTCAAGCTTAGATACTTTATTGGGGCCGAGCATGCGGTCAACTAGGTTTCTGAGACGGTCAGACTCTTCGATAATGATTTGAGTGTATTCATGAAGGGATGGATCTTTCAATTCCCGCTCTAATAGCTGGGCCGACCCTCTAATGCCCCCTAGAGGGTTTTTAATCTCGTGAGCCATACCTCTTATAAGAATTCGTGTCGCTTCTTGATTAGAAAGCAATTCTTCTTCGCGACTAATTCGAATAAGGCGGTCTCTGGGTTGAATCTCAATTAACACAACGGGCGGAAATACACCGTTTACAGGCGAGGCTGAGTAATCAACGGTTATTTTATTGCCGTTATGTAGTAAAAACTCAGTTTCACGCTTTGTGTAAGAGTGCCCTGCGGCTAACGAATGCTTTAGTGTTTCACTGCTGTCTGGGGTTTCAGTGAATAAATCTCGAACATAAGAACCGCTGGTTCGTTTGCCACTGACTTCTAGTAGCACTTCTGCAGACGGGTTGATATAAACCGCTTTCAGTTGCTGGTCTAAAAGAATGACTGCTGTTGAAAGGTTTTCAAGCAGGCTTTTGTGAAAATTGCTCGTTAGCATCGTATAGAATCCTGTATTTACATTGCTAAAGCAAAAACCAAACCATCTCTACAGTGAAATAGAGAAACCTTCGATGAGATAAGGTTTTCATGCTAAAAATACCATGTATAAGCTCCAAAAAGGAGCTGGATAGATGAATAGGCACGATAAACAGGGCGTTATTGATGGAAGATGCGGTATTTGAACGGTTATTTGGAGTGCGGAGTAGTATTGGAAAATAAACTACGCACCAATAAGGTGCGCAGTTTGTTGGGGGTTAGTTAGACTTAGGTGCTTTTCTTGGTACCTGTGGGCGGTGAAGCGTGAACGAGGTAATATCGCTGCTGATAATTGTCTCGCCGGTACTGTCAATGATGTTCACTTGTAGCTGGTGGGTTCCCCGGTCGACATTCGATAAACTAAAACTGCCACTTTGGTTGCTGTTGTAGGGCGTACCATCCATGACTAGTTGAATCGAGTGATTGGCTTGAAGTGCCGGCATTGTTTCTGATGAAATGGAAACTTGACCGTTGCCAGAGTTAAAGGCGCTATCATTAGCAGGTTGCGTGATCGTAATGCTTTGGTAAGCCGTACTGCTGCTAGTGCGTGTATCTATTGCAGAATTTTGTGTTGAAAATACATCGGCCCCTTTAGGTAAGGTAATACTTTGCGGGTTTTTAACTTTAATTTTCTCAGCACCCTCACGCGGTTGGTCGCTATATTCAATAACGCCCGCTTCATTAACTGACTTATACACTTCAGCGTGCAGGGTTGGATGAGCAGCAACCAAGGCAGTGATAAATATACTCGTTTTAATAAAATTCATTATTATTCAGCCGATAATGTTGGAATGGGTAATGTCTTATTTATCTTGGGATGCTAATTATCTTAGCAGTAGACCGTTTAAAAGGCGAAAAAAAGCCCCAACAAGGCGGGGCTTTTTTGAGTCGGTTACTTCTGGGTAACCGACTGATTTACGTCTTCAAAGCACGTAAATCATTCTCTTTTGATCGAGCAGTTCAGGCTTTATAACGCATGATTCATAAAGCCTATCGCGCTATAAGGCAACGGTCATCGTTCTTACAAAGAGTAGTACATGTCAAACTCAATAGGGTGAGTTGTCATGTTTAGGCGCTCAACTTCTTCACGCTTCAGGTCAAGGTAACCCTGGATCATGTCTTCAGAGAATACGCCACCTTTGGTTAAGAACTCATGATCTGCTTCTAAGCAATCGAGTGCTTCTTCAAGTGTCGCAGCAACGGTAGGAATCTCTGCGGCTTCTTCTGCAGGAAGATCATATAAATCTTTATCCATTGCATCGCCGGGGTGGATCTTGTTCTGGATGCCGTCAAGGCCAGCCATTAGCATGGCTGCGAATGCCAAGTACGGGTTACCTGTTGGATCAGGGAAACGAACTTCGATACGACGTGCTTTTGCACTATTAACAAAAGGAATGCGGATAGAGGCAGAACGGTTGCGCGCAGAGTAAGCCAGCATAACGGGTGCTTCGTATCCAGGTACTAAACGCTTATAAGAGTTGGTAGACGCGTTGGTGAATGCGTTGATTGTCTTGGCGTGCTTGATAATACCGCCAATGTAGAACAATGCTAAGTCAGATAGACCTGCATAGCTGTCGCCAGCCATTAAGTTAACGCCATCTTTAGAGATAGACTGGTGGACGTGCATGCCAGAACCATTATCGCCAACAACAGGCTTAGGCATAAATGTCGCGGTTTTACCGTATGCGTGTGCAACGTTGTGTACACAGTATTTAAGAATCTGAACTTCATCAGCTTTCTTAACCAATGTGTTAGGTCCAACACCGATTTCACATTGTCCAGCAGTACCTACTTCGTGGTGGTGTACTTCAATCACTAAGCCCATTGCGTCCATCGCAGAACACATAGCCGCACGAAGGTCGTGCAATGAATCTACTGGAGGAACAGGGAAGTAACCGCCTTTAACACCGGGACGGTGACCTGTGTTGCCACCTTCGATATCTTCATGAGAAACCCATGCGGCTTCTTCAGAGTTAATGGAGTACATCGCTCCATTCATGTCTGTTTTCCATTTAACATCGTCAAATACGAAAAACTCTGGCTCAGGGCCGAATAGTGCTGAATCGCCGATGCCAGTAGATTTTAAATATTCTTCTGCGCGACGACCAACAGAGCGAGGATCACGCTCGTAGCCTTGCATAGTGGTAGGCTCAACAATGTCGCAACGCAAGTTAAGCGTAGTATCTTCGGTAAACGGATCGATAACGGCTGTTTCGTCGTCTGGCATCAAAATCATGTCTGACTCGTTAATGCCTTTCCAGCCAGCAATAGATGAACCGTCAAACATTTTTCCGTCTTCAAAGAATTCTTCGCTAATTTCGCGAATAGGAAGCGATAAATGCTGTTCTTTTCCTCGAGTATCAGTGAAACGAAGGTCGACCCATTTTACGTCGTGTTCTTTAATGAGGTTCAGAGTGTTCTCTGACATTCTATGTACTCCATCTGATTGATGATTGTTTGCCGTCGCCCCATAAGATGCAGGCAGTGTCACTTACGACTACAAGTTTGAAGAAAGTATCGAGAGAATAGCACGACTATTCTCAAGTTTCCCCCAAAATTCTGTTGCTTAATTATAAGCAACTTACTTGCCAATGCGTTGTAGATGTAATTGTGCGCCTTACAGAGGATTAATCTGTATTTTGGCAGGAAGGGTAAATGATGGCTGCACTGAATTTGTGCTTTTCTGGTTGTTGGTGCACCGAAATGGTGCTAAATGCGGTTTATTGATAGTGTTTCTATGTTGACAGGAATATTATCCACTCTCTTATTGGAGCATCGACAGCTTTTTCTTTATCCTTTTTCTTCAATGCTGTATGATTTGCGTCCATTTTTTTATTGTCAGATTGGTAAAGCCTGTGATTCAGAACCTACGTAACATCGCAATCATCGCTCACGTTGACCATGGTAAAACAACGTTAGTTGATAAACTTTTGAGCCAGTCCGGCACCCTTGAGCGCAAAGACGAAGGTTCAGAGCGCATCATGGACTCTAATGATCAGGAAAGAGAACGCGGAATTACCATCCTGGCAAAAAACACAGCAATCAGCTGGAATGATTACCGTATAAACATTGTTGATACCCCTGGACACGCCGATTTTGGTGGTGAAGTAGAGCGTGTATTGTCGATGGTTGACTCTGTACTACTATTGGTTGACGCGGTTGATGGTCCAATGCCTCAAACACGCTTTGTTACAGCAAAAGCGTTTGAGAAAGGTTTACGCCCAATTGTTGTTATTAACAAAATAGATCGCCCAGGTGCACGTCCTGATTGGGTTATGGATCAAGTTTTTGAATTGTTTGATAATCTCGGCGCAACTGACGAGCAGTTAGATTTCCCAATTATTTATGCGTCTGCTTTAAACGGTATTGCGGGTCTTGACCCTGAAGAGATGGCTGAAGATATGACGCCTCTTTACCAAATGATCACCGAGCAAGTGCCGGCCCCTGATGTTGATCCTGAGGGGACCTTTCAGATGCAGGTTTCTGCTTTGGCGTATGATAGCTATGTGGGTGTTATCGGAGTTGGCCGTATCACTAGGGGTACGCTTGCGCCAAACCAGCAGGTAATTGTTAAAAGTGCAAATGGTGACGAGCGTAAAGGTAAGGTTCTTAACGTTAAAGGTTACTTGGGTCTTGAGCAGGTGGAGACTCAGTTAGCGGGTGCAGGCGATATCGTTTGTATCAACGGTATTGATGGCCTAAGTATTTCAGACACGCTTTGTGATCCTGAGTGCGTTGAAGCATTGCCAGCCCTAAGTGTTGATGAGCCTACAGTAAGCATGACGTTTATTGTTAACGATTCACCGTTTGCGGGTAAAGAAGGTAAGTTTGTTACGACTCGTAATATTAAAGACCGTCTAGACCAAGAGCTTATTCATAACGTTGCATTGCGTGTGGCGCAGGGTGACACGCCTGATAAGTTTATCGTATCAGGTCGTGGCGAATTACACCTTTCTGTATTGATCGAAACCATGCGTCGTGAAGGCTTTGAGATGGGTGTTTCACGTCCAGAGGTTGTGCAAAAGCAGGTGGGCGATGAGATTCATGAGCCGTTTGAGCAGGTTGTAATTGATGTAGAAGAAGAGCATCAAGGCTCAATCATGGAAGAGTTAGGTTTGCGTAAAGGCGAGCTAACCAATATGGAACCGGATGGTAAAGGTCGTGTTCGCTTGGAGTTTATTATTCCTTCAAGAGGTTTAATTGGCTTCCGTGGTACATTCTTGACCCTTACTTCGGGCTCAGGGATTATGACCAGTATTTTTGATCACTACGGTCCTGTTAAGCAGGGTGAGTCGTTTAGTCGCCAGAACGGTGTTCTAATCAGCATGGTTAAAGGTAAAACAGCCGCTTACGCATTGTTCAATATTCAGGCGCGAGGACGTTTGTTCCTGGGTCATGCGATTGATGTGTACGAAGGTCAAATTATCGGTATTCATTCACGATCTAACGACCTTGTGGTTAACCCGATCAAAGGTAAGCAGTTAACAAACGTAAGAGCTTCAGGTACCGATGAGGCACTAACACTAGTACCACCTATCAAGCACACGCTTGAGCAGGCGCTAGAATTTATCGAAGATGATGAATTGGTAGAAGTAACACCGCTTAGTATTCGTCTACGTAAGAAATTGCTGACAGAGAACGAGCGAAAGCGCGCAAAGTAATCTATTTTGACTGCACTTAGAGTAGGGTTGTTTAGCCTGCTCTTAGGGTTACTCAAATAGAAAGCACCAAAGGCGACCCCTAATCAGGGTCGCCTTTTTTGTTTTTGAGATCTTAAACGGCTTACTTAAAAGAGGTACTGCTTGGAAGTGTGGCGTTGGAAGAACGTTAATCTCTGAATTACACTTGATTTACGTCGGTATAGGGTTATGTTTGTACATGCGTGTTTAAAAAAGTGCTTGGCAATAATTAACTTAATAAAAGTGGCCGTACTCTTATGTTGACGTTATTTCCTGATCTAACCCCTAATGAAACCTACCGTTTTTTAGTTTCAGATGTGCATGATATCTATGTTGAAGAGGCTGGAAACCGGCAAGGTATTCCTATCGTCATCATGCATGGTGGTCCGGGCTTGGGTTGCGGGCGTTACTTAAGGCGTTTTTTTGACTCTGAGCGCTTCAGAATTATTATGATTGATCAGCGCGGCGCAGGTCGTTCTCGCCCTCTTGGGGAGGTATCAGAGAACAATACTGATTTGCTTGTTTCTGATGTAGAGCTGGTGCGTCAGAAGCTAGGTGTGGATAAGTGGCTAGTATTTGGCTACGGTTGGGGGGCGACCCTCGCGTTGCTGTATGCAATTCGTCACCCTAAGGTAGTTGTAGGGATGCTACTGCAAGGTGTGATGCTAGGCGGTAAAAAAGACGTTGATTGGTTGTTTAAGGATGGTTGCAACCGGGTGTTTCCTGATGGGTGGGAGCAATTTACGACTCTACTCAACACCGAAGAATGCAAAGATGTGTTTGGCGCTTACTCAAAACGCTTAAATAACGATAACGAACTTATTCAGATGCAGGCAGCAAAGTCATGGGCTTATTGGATGGCGCGCTGCTCAACACTTCATCCAAATCAGTCAGTAGTTGATTACTATTTAAATCCTCATGTCGCAATCGCGCTTGCAAAACTTCAATGCCATTACCTATCAAACGAAGGCTTTCAGGCAGAAACTGAAATCTTAAATGGACTTAAGTCGTTGGCGGGTATTCCAGGGGTGCTTGTTCATGGCCGATACGATTTAATCTCGCCCTTAAGTAGTGCTCTAAACCTTCAAAGGCTCTGGAATGGTTCAGAAATCCATATTATTCGTGATGCGGGGCACTCAATAGTGGAGCCTGCCATAGTAGACGCTATACTAAATTCGATTAATCAATTAATTGATAAGCTTGGCCCTGACACCGCATAAATTGGCTCGTTGCAAAGCTTATTGGTAAGCATCATTCATTAATAAGTGGGTAGCGTACATTTTTTATGGTTGTTGTATTTTAGGGTTGATATTAAATGCACTTATAATCAAGTGCTTGTGTTGTAATATTACTTGCGAGAGTT
This sequence comes from Alkalimarinus alittae, assembly GCF_026016465.1. NCBI lineage: Bacteria > Pseudomonadati > Pseudomonadota > Gammaproteobacteria > Alteromonadales > Alteromonadaceae > Alkalimarinus > Alkalimarinus alittae. The sequence goes on along the minus strand of NZ_CP100390.1, from coordinate 3,826,671 downwards.
GAGTTGAAAGGATTAATTCAAAGAGTGTCAGAGGCGTCTGTTAAGGTTGATGGGCGTGTGAAAGGTAAAATCGACAGAGGTATTCTTCTGTTGTTAGGGGTAGAAAAAGTTGACACACCGCAATCGGCAGATCGCCTACTCAAAAAAGTACTTGCCTATCGTATATTTGATGATGAATCAGGGAAGATGAATTTGAGCCTTAAGGACGTTGGAGGCGCACTTCTTATTGTTTCTCAATTTACACTTGTAGCGGACACCAAGAAAGGTCTGCGTCCAGGGTTTTCATTAGGGGCCTCGCCTGATGTTGGGTTGGCGTTATATGACTATTTTGTAAAGCAGGCACGCTTAATGCATTTAAATATCGAGACGGGATGCTACGGGGCTGATATGAAAGTCTCATTGGTTAATGATGGGCCTGTTACATTTATGCTAGAGAGTTAGTGCTAGAGAGTTAGTGCTGGAAGGTAGCGTTGTTGGTTAGACCAAAGTATGAAATATCTCAGGTAGCGTCTCTGATAAGGTGTAAGTAGTCATTTGAGGCTTTAAATTAAAATTAATTAAGTTGTTAATGTATAACGTATTGAAATGTAAGGTTGTGTTGAGTGTTGTTTGGTCATTTCGCTGAGCACGAGTTACAAAATGTTACAAAAAAGTAAGGTAAAAACATTTAATAAATTTGCTAAAAGCGGTTTCATATATTACATAATAAACATGATTAAAAACATTAAGAAAGAGATGTAAGGTGCTGTTTATTTGAAGTTTGTTAAGATTTATATAAGAATATGTAAACCGTGATCTTATATAAGTGTTAATTAAAATAGCTATTAAGACTCTTGTTGTTCACTGGACGAGTGTAGTGCAACGAAAAAATAGGAGGGCTAAGAAATAAAGGTCTATGATAAAGAGTGATAAGCAATAAAATTTGCACTTTGTCATGAAAGTGACATATCTTTTTATTACAAATGAGCACAGTTAAGTGCTCATTAAGAAAGTTTAAGAAAAATTAAAATGGGTTCAACCATTCAATCTTCAAATTTTCACTAAGAAAAATGAAGTTGAAATAATTAATAAACTAAAGGAAGACGAAATGAAAAAGACACTGATTGCTTCAGCGGTTGCGGCAGCAGCACTATCTACCTCGGCGTTTGCTGAGGAATATGCAGATAAACTGGATGCAAGGCTAGCTCTTATGCCTACCGTATACGGTAATATTCAGCTGGCTTGGGCGCATACTGATATGGATCCAGGTAATAGTGAGACTACTGGATTAGTAGATAACGGTTCTACTATTGGTTTTAAACACAGTCATGAGATTTCACCAGGACTTACAGGTTTCATTAAAGCTGAATTAGAGTTTGATGCGGATGATAAGGCTGGTAACGGCGGACTAAATGCTTTTGATGAAGCATATATTGGTGTGAAGGGCGACTTTGGTAAAGTGTGGGTTGGTTCTGATGATTCTGTGTATGAGCAGAATATTGACTACGTTGTAAACTTCTTTGAGTATGCGGAATATAATATTGGCGGTAGCTATAGCACTGGTGAAGGCGACTTGGTTCAGTATGTGTCTCCGTCGATGGGTGGTTTTAGTGCCTTTGGTGCTGTGCAGATTAACTCTAATGAGGTTCAGGGTTCTGCTTACCCATATCAGTTAGGTGTTTCATATGCAGT
>NZ_CP100390.1:3595000-3820000 GCF_026016465.1 Alkalimarinus alittae | reverse complement strand
GGTAGCGCCTCGTGAATTACCATTGGGGGTAGAGCACTGTTTCGGCTAGGGGGTCATCTCGACTTACCAACCCGATGCAAACTCCGAATACCGATGAGTACAATCACGGGAGACACACGGCGGGTGCTAACGTCCGTCGTGGAAAGGGAAACAACCCAGACCGCCAGCTAAGGTCCCAAAGTGTATGTTAAGTGGGAAACGATGTGGGAAGGCACAGACAGCTAGGAGGTTGGCTTAGAAGCAGCCATCCTTTAAAGAAAGCGTAATAGCTCACTAGTCGAGTCGGCCTGCGCGGAAGATGTAACGGGGCTAAAACATACCACCGAAGCTGCGGATGCGTGTTTACACGCATGGTAGAGGAGCGTTCTGTAGGCTGTTGAAGCGGAATTGAGAAGTTCCGTGGAGGTATCAGAAGTGCGAATGCTGACATGAGTAACGATAATGCGGGTGAAAAACCCGCACGCCGGAAGACCAAGGGTTCCTGCGCAACGCTAATCGGCGCAGGGTGAGTCGGCCCCTAAGGCGAGGCTGAAAAGCGTAGTCGATGGGAAACAGGTTAATATTCCTGTACCGCATATAACTGCGATGGGAGGACGGAGAAGGCTAGGCCAGCAACCTATCGGATGGTTGTTTAAGGTCGTAGGCTGGACACTTAGGCAAATCCGGGTGTCCATTAAGGCTGAGAACTGATGACGAGGTCTCTTTTACGAGACTGAAGTGGTTGATGCCATGCTTCCAGGAAAAGTCCCTAAGCTTCAGGTTATATGAGACCGTACCCCAAACCGACACAGGTGGTCAGGTAGAGAATACCAAGGCGCTTGAGAGAACTCGGGTGAAGGAACTAGGCAAAATGGTGCCGTAACTTCGGGAGAAGGCACGCTGTTGAGGGTGATCGGACTTGCTCCGTAAGCTTTTGACAGTCGAAGATACCAGATGGCTGCGACTGTTTATTAAAAACACAGCACTCTGCAAACTCGTAAGAGGACGTATAGGGTGTGACACCTGCCCGGTGCCGGAAGGTTAATTGATGGGGTTAGCTTCGGCGAAGCTCTTGATCGAAGCCCCGGTAAACGGCGGCCGTAACTATAACGGTCCTAAGGTAGCGAAATTCCTTGTCGGGTAAGTTCCGACCTGCACGAATGGTGTAACGATGGCCATGCTGTCTCCACCCGAGACTCAGTGAAATTGAAATCGCTGTTAAGATGCAGTGTATCCGCGGCTAGACGGAAAGACCCCGTGAACCTTTACTATAGCTTCACAGTGAACTTTGAGCCTACTTGTGTAGGATAGGTGGGAGGCTTTGAAACCCGGACGCTAGTTCGGGCGGAGCCACCCTTGAAATACCACCCTGGTATGTTTGAGGTTCTAACTCAGGTCCGTAATCCGGATCGAGGACACTGTGTGGTGGGTAGTTTGACTGGGGCGGTCTCCTCCCAAAGAGTAACGGAGGAGCACGAAGGTGTGCTAAGCATGGTCGGACATCATGCGGTTAGTGTAATGGCATAAGCGCGCTTAACTGCGAGACAGACACGTCGAGCAGGTACGAAAGTAGGTCATAGTGATCCGGTGGTTCTGTATGGAAGGGCCATCGCTCAACGGATAAAAGGTACTCCGGGGATAACAGGCTGATACCGCCCAAGAGTTCACATCGACGGCGGTGTTTGGCACCTCGATGTCGGCTCATCACATCCTGGGGCTGAAGCCGGTCCCAAGGGTATGGCTGTTCGCCATTTAAAGTGGTACGCGAGCTGGGTTTAGAACGTCGTGAGACAGTTCGGTCCCTATCTGCCGTGGACGTTGGAAATTTGAGAAGAGTTGCTCCTAGTACGAGAGGACCGGAGTGAACGAACCTCTGGTGTTCGGGTTGTTACGCCAGTAGCATTGCCCGGTAGCTATGTTCGGACAGGATAACCGCTGAAAGCATCTAAGCGGGAAGCCCCCTTCAAGATAAGATTTCCCTGGAGCTTCGAGCTCCCTAAAGGGCCCTTAAAGACTATGAGGTTGATAGGCTGGGTGTGTAAGCGTTGTGAGGCGTTGAGCTAACCAGTACTAATTGCCCGTGAGGCTTGACTATATAACGCCCAAATAGTTTTGAGTCTGAAACGATCAAAACGAAAATATTTACCGGATAATGTGATTATGATCCGATATGTTATAAAACTTAATTTACTTGCTAAATGTTAAAGACATTGCGAAATTGTTGTTAACTGATCAAAAAGATAAATCATCTTCGATCAGCTAGCCAAGGTTTTGCCTGATGACAATAGCGAACTGGAACCACCTGATCCCATCCCGAACTCAGTCGTGAAACGGTTCTGCGCCGATGGTAGTGTGGGGTCTCCCCATGTGAGAGTAGGTCATCGTCAGGCATCTAAATACGAAACCCCGGTAGGTCATCCTACCGGGGTTTTTTATTGTCTGGAAGAAAGTGGCGTGAGATGTAGGCTTAAACTAGTGGGGCTGCGATACGCTAGGGGCACTTCACCGTAGCCTTGATGCTGCGAAGCGGAATAAGGGGGGAGGCTCATGTAGAAGCGTCCCGAGTATAAAGATTAACAGAGGGAGTTTTATAATTGACTATTGGCAGCCTTCATTGCATGCCATTGAGCCATGCGTGTTTTATAACGTTCTATCGAATCTCTAATATCTTGTTCTGTTGCCGTAACTTCGGTTTTAACTAATACGATGATTGCCTTTGCGTTAATCGGACTAGTAGCTATAGGGTTACAGATAACCTCGTTCTCATGGTCTATGTATGCCATAGCAGTACCAAGGTTTGACTGGATTAAGGCACATACGATTTCAGACCAGTTCATCTCTGTGACCTCAACTTCATAACGGTGAGGATGATCGTTTTCATGTGTAAATAGGTCTTCTAGTACCTTTTCACTGCCGGGTGCTATTAACGCTCGGATGATGATTTCTGGGTATGTTCTGACTGGGCGAAGAATGGATTGTGCGCCTAATTTAGCAAGTCGACTACGGTTTTCGTCATCTACGCATTCAACAATGCATCGTTTAGATAAATTGAATTCAGACAAACGGTGCAATGTATCAAAGGTATCACTATCCGATGAAATATCATTCGAGTCTTTTGCTAAGATAATTATATGTTTTGCTTCATGCACATTGACTGCTGACAGGTCATGTAAATTTGTACCAGAGCCGTGAAAATGCGCGACACCTAATTCAGCAAGCTCAGGAGGAATGCTGTCTGAGAAGTCTGTTGTCAGAATCTGTATTGGTGTGCTTTTGTAGTCACTATTTGCTCTCAGTTGTTGCACAAACCGCATGTAATACTGAGTACCTCCATATTTTGGGGCATTAATTAGCAGTATGTGGTTGACCATATTCCATCTCCATCTTCCAGTTCTAATACGTTCTCTACGATAAAAGCGATAATCAACATAGTCACTAAATATTAGCGTAACTAATGTAATGCCTGTTATATACATTAATACAACTGTTGCTATCTGTCCGGCTGGAGTAGTAGCAGAAAGATCGCCGTAGCCAACTGTTGTAATGGTTGTTAATGTAAGCCATGCAGCTTGTTGAAGGCTCATCGACTCGAGGGTTACCATTGCAAATACGTGAAGTAAGAGCAGGCAAAAAAGAATTAAGAATAAACGCTGAATACGCTTTTTTAACTGCCAGTCTGTTTGATATATGGCGCGACGGTGTGGTCGACCGGGTTTATCTCGATAGGGATTCATTATTTAGGATTCATATCAATCATGGGTGACTATTCTAATGCTAATCTTAGATCATTGTTATAGTTTAAATATAGTGTTTTTATACCTATTTGATAGTTTGTGAGGGTGATGTGATTGAGCAGCTAAGAGCACTAATTTCAGTTCAAGAGCCAATATTCCAAGAAAAGCTATTATTAACGTTATCTAACCTTGAGCAAAGCTTAGTCCAGCTAGACTCAGTAGATAGTAAGGCCTGGGATACAGCGGTGCTTACAAGTATCGTGTCTGCTTGGTGTTTAAGTGATTTTGTTGCAAATGCTACGTCCCGTTTCCCATTATTACTTTCAGACTTAATTAATAGTGGTGACCTGTTTTCAAGCTATGATAGTGGTTCAATAAACAATAGATTGGCCGAAGAAATTAAGCATGTTAGCACTGAAGATGAATTAGTCATGACTCTCAGGTTATTTAGACGCCGTGAGATGGTAAGAATAATTTGGAGAGATTTGTTAAAGGTATCCGATTTATCAGAAACAACTCGAGACATGAGCCGTTTAGCGGATGAGACTATTGATCAAACTTTATCATGGCTGCATCAAGATTGTTGTGACAAGTGGGGCGTTCCAGTTGGGCAAAGCTCTGGTACTCCTCAGCAAATGGTTGTGTTGGGAATGGGTAAATTAGGCGCTTTTGAGCTGAATGTATCCTCTGATATCGACCTTATTTTTGCTTACCCTGAGAATGGAGAAACCGCCGGAGCCAAAAGAAGTATTGAAAATCAGGCCTTCTTTATACGGCTAGGTCAACGTCTAGTCAGCGCATTGGATAAGACTACTGCAGACGGGTTAGTATTTCGTACTGATATGCGGCTTCGCCCTTATGGGCAGAGCGGTTCTCTTGCGCTTAGTTTCGCCGCCATGGAAGAATATTACCAAAGCCAAGGGCGAGAATGGGAGCGCTATGCGATGATTAAAGCGCGAGTCGTAGCAGGAGACTTTGAACAAGGGCAAGCGTTGATGCAAAGCCTCAAACCTTTTGTTTATAGGCGTTATATTGATTTCTCTGTATTTCAGTCGCTTCGTGATATGAAAGATATGATTAGCCGAGAAGTTAGGCGTAAAGGCATGGAGTCCAATATAAAGCTTGGGTCCGGCGGCATTAGAGAAGTTGAGTTTATTGTCCAAGCTTTTCAGCTTATTCGCGGAGGCCGAGACACTCGCCTACAGCAACCTGAGCTAATGGCTATCTTGCAAGTATTAGAGGAGGATGGCTTGCTACCCCCTCAAGCTGTTAAAGAGCTTCGAGAGGCATATATATTTCTCCGTAATATTGAGCACTCTATTCAAGGGATTAGCGATCAGCAGACTCAAATGCTGCCTGAAAGTCAAATTGACCAAAGGCGTGTTGCTTTAGCAATGAATTTTGATAATTGGGAGCTGATGTTCGAAAAGCTTAGTGTTCATCGGCAAAATGTGAGTCGACATTTTTCAGATATTATAGCGCCTGAAGAGGATAGGGCGTCTGAGGTTTATGAGTCGAAAGCATTTCTCGGGTTATGGTTAGGAGAGCTTTCAGATGAGGCCGCAGTTGAAACGTTGCAAGAATATGGTTTTGAAGCGCCAGATGACAGTTATCGGTTGCTCGCTAATCTTAGGAAACAGCGAAATGTACAAATGATGCAGACTCAAGGAAGAGAGCGGCTAGATTCTTTCATACCCTTGTTACTAACAGAAATAGCGAGTCAGAAGAATCGTTCGTTAACGCTTCAGCGAATTTTATTGTTAATAGAAGCAGTGCTTCGTCGAACGGCTTATTTTGTTTTACTTAATGAAAATCCAGGTGCTCTAAAACAGCTTGTATGGCTGTGTTCCGAGAGCCCTTGGATTGCCGAGCAGCTTGCCTCAACCCCTTTGCTATTAGACGAACTACTAAACTCTGAAAGTTTATATAGCCCCCCTAAGAAGGAAGCGCTTCAAGACGAATTGAGACAGCAGTTGTTACGTATACCTGAGGAAGACTTTGAAGAACAAATGGAGGTTCTTCGCTATTTTAAGAAAGCGCATGTTTTACGGGTTGCGGCATCAGAAGTGCGCGGTACATTGCCTTTGATGAAAGTAAGTGATTACTTAACTTGGATAGCAGAAGCAGAGCTTGATCAAGTTATAAAAATAGCTTGGCGACATCTAACAGAAAAGCATGGTTTCCCTGTTAAAACGGATGGAAGTATTTGCGATCTAGATTTTGCAATAATTGCTTACGGTAAAATGGGTGGGATTGAGCTAGGTTATACCTCTGACCTTGATCTCGTTTTTTTACACTCCGGTGATGCAAATAAACCTACCACCGGAGAGCGGTCAGTCGATACCGGTGTATTTTTCACTCGTCTCGGGCAGCGGATCATTCATATACTAAACACTCAAACTGCAGGCGGGCAAATTTATGAAGTTGACATGCGCCTTAGGCCATCAGGTAACTCTGGTCTTTTGGTGTGCTCGCTAAATGCTTTTGAAGAGTATCAAAAAAATAATGCATGGACATGGGAGCATCAAGCACTGACTAGAGCTCGTTTTGTGGCGGGCAGTGATTCATTAGGCAAAGATTTTTATGCGGTCCGTAGTCGTATATTAAACCAATTTAGAGGCTTAGAGACTCTTCAGCAGGATGTTATCGTTATGCGAGAGAAGATGAGAGACTCGCTAGGCTCTAAAGCGATGGATGCGGATCAGCATAAAAACTTTCATATAAAGCATGACTCCGGTGGGATCATAGATATTGAATTCCTGTGTCAATTTGCAGTACTTGGTTGGTCACATAAATACCCAGAATTAATGAAGTGGTCAGACAATATACGTATTCTTGAGGAAATGGGACTGTGCGGTTTACTACAAGTAAATGAGGCCGAAAAGTTATCAGAAATATATAAGTTGATGCGCTCTTTGATTCATAAGCGGGCACTGCAAAAACTGAACAGCGAAGTAAGCTCTGAGGTTTTTATAAATGAAAGAGCTTTTGTTGCATCAATGTGGGATAAATTTGTGGTTCGCTGCCAGTAGGGCTAACTCTGAGGGAGCTAAAAAAAATTATAAGTGATGTCTATTTTTAGAAGCCAGCATTAATGGTAAGCTGTCTTCAAATTCAATAATTAAAGCCTGATAGCTGCAGGTTAATTTGATGAAATGGCTAAAATCTTTTTAGTCGGGAGTCTATAAACAATGACTAGAGACTTGTGGGAAATTTGACTACAAAAAAAACACTCATAGTTTGGTTTTTTACGGACGATAAACCAGGGCATTTAAACCAACTAAAGGGTTTAGAGTCGCGTTTATCTGCTCATACTGAAATTAAATCTCGCTGGCTTTCAGTCCCAAGTAAAAACATAAGTTGCTTTAACATTTTGATCAAGCGATTTAGCCTAGAGGGTGATTTCGTGCCTGATCTTGTTGTTGGTGCGGGAAGCAAAACACATAAGTATTTAGTGGCTGCTAAATATAGTTATAATTGTTTTTCGCTTGTTTTGATGAGGCCCTCTTTACCTTTAAGTTTGTTTGATGGAGCTGTGATCCCCGAGCATGATAACCCTCCGGTAAACGATAAAATATTGGTCACATTAGGTGTGCTTAATAATATAGAGCCTAGAGCTCCTCGGTTAAGTGGCGTTACAGAAAACGTACGTGGTTTGATTCTTATTGGCGGAGAGTCTAAGCATTATGTTTGGGATGATACCCTCATATTAAAGCAACTCGAGCAGGTCTTAACCGGTTCAGTAAATGTGAAAGAGTGGGTATTAAGTAACTCTCGTAGAACACCTAGTTCTTTTTTAGTTAAGCTTAAAGAAAGAAATTTTCCAAATATTAGTATTGTTGAGCATCAAGATACTGAAAGCTTATGGTTGCCGGAGCAAATGGCCAAGTCTGAACAGATATGGGTTACACCTGATAGCGTCTCTATGATCTATGAATCTATCACCTCTGGGGCTGCTACATACGCTTTTGATCTTCAGGCAAAGAAAGAATCGAGGGTGGTTAGAGGGATTAAGGTGTTATTAAAAAAGAAACTGCTTTCTCAGTGGCCGGACATAGAACCCAAAAGTCAGCCGTTTGTGTTGTGGGAAGTAGAACGTGTTGTGAATTGGCTTCTTAAACGTATGTCTCTATAGGGTTTGTATGAAAGTTTGTCAGTTTTTAGCTTCAGGTGATTCTGGGGGGTTGGCAAAGCACCTCGTAGATTTAACAAATGGCTTATCTGAGGCTCATGAGGTTTCAGTTATTGCGCCAGAATCTATGAAACCACTCCTAGCGGATAGTATTAATTTTTGCGCAATAGACTTTTCATCTGGTCCGCTAAAATCATTTTTTAGCTTGTTCCAAATGTATCGATTTTTGAAGCTCACTGCTCCTGATGTTGTTTGTGCGCACGGAAGTAAAGCTGCAAAAAAACTCGCCTTTTTAAAGCCTTATATTCAGCCCGCGTGTATCGGTACCCTCCATTGGATAGAAAAGAAAAAGAAATATTTTGAGCGATTAGATGGTGTAATTGGCGTTAGTAATGCGGCCTTGGATGGATTGAAGCTTAATACTCAGAAGGTTATTTATAACGGGGTCAACATTAGTGATAATATTAGGCAGGAGTCGCTTCTGGCTTTTGAGGGGTTAGGGATACAAAAAAATAATCCTACTGTGATAGCAATAGGACGGCTAGTTAAGGTAAAAGGGTTTGATGTTCTGGTAAATGCTTGGCAACAAGTTAATGCGAATTTGTTGCTAGTGGGGGATGGGCCTCTTAAACAAGAGTTGCATGACTCAATTGTAGAAAAAGGTTTAACTCATAAGGTTTTTTTATTGGGTCATGTTGATCAGGCTCATGAGCTAATTAGAAAGGCGGAGCTTGTCGTCATCTCATCACTGCATGAGGGCTTCTGTTACGTTTTGGCTGAGGCTCTACGCTACAGGGTTCCTGTTGTTTCTACGGATGTGGCTGCCGCCAATGAAATTTTACCTAATAAGTTGTTGTGTCCAATTGATGATGCGACGTCTCTGGAACGTAATTTGAATATTCAATTGCAACGCTTGCCTGAGTTGCGTGAAGATTTAGATCGTATATTTGACTGGGCTGAGGTGTCTTTATCTGTAGCGCATATGGCAGAGGAAACCGCCCGATTTTATTCTTTTGTTATTAATGAAAAAATGAATAGTGGCCGAAATACAAAATCTTAGCTTTGTTTTTTGAGTTCGGTTTTTTGTATTATAGTGGTATTGTATTCTTTGACAGAGTGTCTTTATGGCGGTACTAAGTAGGCAAAAATTGCGAATTGTGCAGGTTCTTCCTGAGCTCAATGCAGGAGGGGTTGAAAGGGGAACTGTAGAGTTTGCTCGAGAGTTAGTTAAAGCAGGGCACGAGTCGATTGTTATCTCAAGTGGGGGAAGGCAAGTTCCTAAGCTCGAGTCAGAAGGATCTCGTCATATAACCGCTCTTGTACATAAGAAATCGCTGGCATCTTTTTTCCAAATACGCCCAATGAGACGTCTGTTGGCAGACCTAAAGCCTGATATTGTTCATGTTCGGTCAAGGATGCCTGCTTGGATTGTTTGGCTTGCATGGCGAAAAATGAACCCTGAAATTCGGCCTAAGTTGATTTCTACTTTTCATGGAATGTATTCGGTTAATGCCTATAGTGCGATTATGGCAAAATCTGAACACATTATTTCTATTTCAGATTGCGTGAGTGATTACATTTTCAGGAATTATGCAGTTTCTCCCGACAAGTTAACTAGAATTTACAGGGGCTTGGACCGAAATTCATTTTCTGAAGGTTCAAATATAGATAAATGGAAAGACGAACTGTTTCTTAAGTACCCACAGTTTAAATCTAAAAAATTGATCCTTATGCCTGGCAGGCTTACGCGATGGAAAGGGCAAGAGGCCTTTTTAAGTATGATGAATGTTTTGGTTGGTATTGACCCTCGGTGTCATGGCATTATTGTCGGAGAGGCAGAATCTAACAAAGAACATTATCTTCAAGAGTTAACAGTGCAATGCTCGCGCCTAGGCTTAGATGATAAGGTAACGTTTGTGGGGCATCGTTCAGATATTAATAATTTCTATTCTTTGTCAGCAGTGGCATGTCATATGTCTAATAAAGCTGAACCCTTTGGTCGAACGGTTACCGAGGCGCTTGCATCGGGAGTTCCCGTTGTTGCTTACGATCGGGGAGGTGCCAGCGAGTCTTTAAGGGCTGGATTTCCAGAAGGGCTAGTTGCTGCAGACGATATAGCTGCATTTGCCCATAAAGTTTCGGCTTTATTGGATTCAGAGGCTAATATACAACTACCGGACGAGTTTTATCTGGACTCTCAAGCACGAGAGACACTTAATGTTTATTATCGAGCGCTTGAAAGTTGATTGTTCGTTAAAATTAAAGAGATATTATATTTATGAGAGTTCTTCATGTTGCTTATCAGCAGTTGCGACGATTCGGTAACACTCGTGTTAGTTGGGCGCAGAAATTAACTTTCGGTTTAATAAAAAATGATCACTATGTTTTGAATTTTAGTGATCGCGACATTGCTTCGTATGAGGCTCCTTTTGGTATACGTGAACTTGGTCATGCTAAAGCAAATAAGAGGCTTTTAGAGACTGTTGATGCGATGCAGCCTGATCTCATTATTGCAGGCCATTGTGACATTATCACCAATGATACGTTGTTAGAAATAAAGAGACGATATCCTGCTATAGTTATTGCTCACTGCAATCTAGACCCTTTGTTTATGCCTGATAACGTAGAAAAAATTAAGCAGAGAGCAAAAGTTGTTGACGCTTCATTTGTATCAACAGGTAGGAGAGAGTTAGTGCAGTTTGAGGGCAGTAATGCTCGGATTTATCACTTCCCTAACCCAGTGGAGCCATCAATTGAAACGAGTGACTGTTCAGAGAAGAGCGCTCATGAATTAGATATTGATTTGATATTCTGCAGTAATAGTAATGAGCGTAGTAAGCGTTTAGAGCTCGTTAAATATTTAAAAGGTGCGCTAGAGGGTGACCTTAACTTTAAAACTTTCGGTAGTTTTGGCGAACCCCCTATTTGGGGACGAGATTATGACCAAGCACTACTTCGATCTAAGATGGCGCTTAACCTTAATCGACAAGAAGGTGATTATTGGTATTCGTCAGAGAGGATGATGCAATTAACTGGAAATGGTATTTTAACATTTACTGATGCCGCTAATAAATTTGATGAGCTATTTCCTGACGAAACACTGGTTTACTTTAACAATAAAGAGCATCTTAGGGATTTGATTTTAGAATTTCATAACGATGATGAGAAACGCATGACATGGGCTAAGAACGCTAGGACTTTCGTTCACCAGGAAATGAATACAACGTTGTTTTCTCAATATATAGTTGAAGCTAGTATGAAAATTCCTTTTTCGCATGATTATGTTTGGGCTCGCGATATCAATCTTGATGGAAGCATTAAGTAAATTAATAAAGTAAACAGGTAAGCCTGCAATGACTCTTTTGCTGAAATCAACAAAGCCTTTTGCCCAGGGTGGAAATAGACTTTGTTTCGTTCACCCTAACGACCTAAATCGATGCATAAAGGTTCGGAGGCCTGATTTTACGCTGGAAGACCTTCGGCGTAGAAAAGGCTTCCCAAAAAATATGAAACCCCTTTCCAGTTTTGATGATAATGCTGAAGAGTATAGAGTCATGAGAGGGCTTTATAAGCGGTTTGGTAATCTCCTTCACGAGCACGTTAGTGGCTGTTTTGGTTTTGAAGAAACAGATATGGGTAAAGGGCTAGTTTCTGACTTGATTCGGGATGATAATCAGAGGGTTTCACATACATTGAAGCAGTATATTTGGGATAATGGGTACACCGGAGACTGTAGGCGTGCGGTGGATCGTTTTTGCAGTTACTGGGAGTCTTTGTGTGTACCATCTCGTGATTTGCTTCTCCATAATATTGTGGCTCAAAGAAATGCTGAAGGCTCAATTGTTCGCTTGGTTGTAATTGACGGGTTAGGAAGTTCGAGTTTATTTCCAGCTTGGATGTTACCCCCAATTTTTTTCAAAAAGAAAGCAAAGCGCAAAACTGAAAATTTAAGGCAGCGTATTGAATTGCTCTTAACCGAGCGTGAGAAGGGAGGGGGGTTTCCTGGCTATTATGGTTTGTTAATGCATGACGGCACTTCTTCGGGAAGGGCTCAGAAATAACTGCGCTTAAATTGTATAGACTTTTTTAAATTGGGTTAAGTATGAATGATCAAACTATTCGAATTGCGCAAGTTTTGGCTGGTGCAGAAAGGGGGGGGGCAGAGAATTTCTTTGTTCGTTTGGTTAAGGGGCTTAACCGTAGACCAGAATGTCAGCAAAAAGCTTTTATTCGCGATCATGCTCATCGGGTTGAGGATTTAAGAGGTGCAGGCGTAACTACTCAAGGGTTCAGTTTTGGCGGGAGGTTGGACTATTTTGGGCGTGCGAAGTATCACCGCAGTCTTAAGGACTATAATCCTGATATAGTTTTAACTTGGATGAACCGGGCTAGCGGAAGCACTCCAGCTGGAAAATACATCTTAATCAATCGCCTTGGCCATTATTATAATCTCAAATATTATCGCCATGCTGATTATTGGATTGGTATAAGTAAAGGTATTTGTAAGCATTTGATAGACGGTGGTATGCCTAAGGAAAAAGTGTTTCATATCCCCAACTTTGCAGATGAAAAGCCTGTTAAACCCCTTCCTCGCGATAGCTATAATACGCCACTTGATAAACCGTTGATATTAGCCGCGGGCAGGCTTCATGTGAATAAAGGCTTTGATATATTATTGAAGTCATTGGTAAATATCCCTGATGCAACTTTATGGTTAGCAGGTTCGGGGCCTGAAGAGGATTCCCTAAAGGCGTTATGCTCAAAGTTGGGACTTAACTCGCGAGTAAAATTTTTAGGTTGGCGGGATGACGTGACTGCGCTAATGAGAACTGCAGATGTGTTCGTTTGTCCTTCCAGGCACGAAGGTTTAGGCTCTATTGTTATGGAGTCTTGGGCACATCGCTGCCCTATTATTGCCACTCGATCTCAGGGGCCTGGGGAGGTTATAGAGGATGGTTATAGTGGTTTACTGACCGATATCGATGATGTTAATCAGTTAACTCAAGCGATAACCTCGCTATTAAGCGATGACACGTTAAAGCAGCAGTTGATTGAAAATGCGTCTAAAGTCTACGCTGAGGGTTATAGTGAGGATTATATTGTTAGTGAATATATTAGGCTTTTTAGTTTGATAAAGGCTAATAAAAATTTTAAATAAATTAAGAGTTGGAAGTGGCTCCATGCGTTACTGAGAGTAAAGTCGCTCCAATAAATTATACTTGTCGAATACGGCCTTTATTTTAGGGTCATTACCTTCTTCTCTAGATTTATTTTTTCTTTTTAATGAGTACTTTTGTGACCCTTCAATGATGACATTCCTAGGCTCCCAAGGTCTTTCGTCCAAAACTTTTTGGCAATAAGTCCCTTTTTTGAGTGACATTGCTTTCAACCAAACATCGTCTGAATTTGGGGCAAGCTTTAAAAATTCACCTTTATTAAAAATCTCATCGTCGAAGCAATTTGGGAAGTATAATACACCCCCAACGCCAGTGGGAAATATGTCTAGCGCGGGTGATTTTTCTTGAGTTACTTTCTCCCATTTTTTATAAGGAAGCAATTGACCTGTTTTATCAAGTAGCATTTTATGAGCTCGAAGACAATGGATGGTCTTTGGGTCTTTAAGGTAAGCTCTATAGAGTAAATCGATGGTATCGTTTGCGTATAAAATATCATCATCAACAGTAACTATAAGGCTTTCAGGGTGTTTTTTTAGTGTGTAGAAAAACTTAGTATAAGGTCCCAGATCCTCCTCGCAAAAAGCAATCTCAAGCCCTCTTTTTGCTTGTTTTTTAAGGATGGAGGGGATATCTAGTTCTTTGTTAGGAAAGTCTCGAGTAGATAGCCAGAGAATAATTCGACTAGCTTTAACTGACTGCTGAAATAAACTTTCGATTGTTAGGTGTACATCATTAACCCGATAGCCGAAAGTTGTGAGTGATATAATAATTTCATGCTCGTTGGTGTTGCAAACGCCTAGGGTTTCTTTATTTAATGAAAAGTCCTGATACCTCAGAGCTAAATATAAAGACTTTTGCTTAAGTAATTGTGTGTTTAGAAGTGCTTGCTGTTTCTTTTTGTTTGTTAGTCTTAGCATGATTACATTCAGATTTTATAGTAAAATAAATAAGCTAAGTGTAAGCTTTGTTTTATTCAATATCTATGGGGTATTGAAAGAATATGGGTAATACTTTACTGCTATGAGTGTTATGGTTATTGATATGTAAAAATAAGGTGCCGTTAAGATAGGTAATGTTTGAAGTTATACTATCAGTGTAGTGAATCGGTTGAAGTATAAGGTACGGTATACGGATTAATATGAATTTAGTTGGTTTTTTTCGGGATTCGTCGCTTGAACCTCGCTTCTGGTCTGCATATCTCTTGTATTCCACGTTGATTTTTTTGGTTCTTTCTATAAATCAAAACTATGATGACTTATCTCGGGCGTTTTATTTTATTGGGGTTTTACCAGCCATTTTATTACTGCTCTTAAATGAAGGGAATAGGAGAGTAGTTAAACAAGATATTACTTTCTGGCTAATAGTTTTGCTCCTAACAAGCTTGTATTTGACGGTGTACTGGGGGAGGGAAGAGTTATCTGGGGATGTCATTAGGCGTTATAGTCGGTGGTTTTTTATTACCTTGGTATTTGCTACGGCCATGTATTTTTATGGTTTTCATAAGTTAAATGAATTAAAAGTTCATTATTATATATTACAGTTATCGGCTGCAATTGCTGCGGTTTCTGCAATTGCTATTTATTTTGCTGAGGCACGATATCCACAACGGTTAGTAGGGATGGGGCTACTGGATCACCCGATCCTCGGAAGTGGGGTCTTGATTATGGTTTGGGTCATGTCATTGCTAGGCGCTAACTTGGATAATAAAAAAGATATTATCTCTACTGTTCTAAGCCTAACGGCGGTGTCTTTTTTTGTGTTTCTAAGCCAGAGTCGAGGACCTATAATTGCAACAATTATATTATGGCTAGGCATAATTTGGCTCATCAAAACAATGAAGGCTAGAGTTTTAGTTGGTTTTTTTTCTACTTTTGTCGCTTTGGGCTTATATTTATTTCTTGATTTAGGGTCCGTTATTCAAAGTATGATTGAGAGGGGTAGCTCATACCGATTTGATATATGGTCCGCTACTTTATCCAATATGAATGAGTATTTTTGGTTTGGCATTGGGGTTGCTACGGATTTTTCTCATACTCAGACTGGTATGGCTGTGGCCGCATCTGTGGGTAATATAGTTATAGATCACCCTCATAATTTATTTCTCTCGATGTGGGTTTATGGCGGTATTATACCAGTGCTTTTGTTGAGCTTAGTCTTTTGTTATATTTTTTTTAGAGCACTTCAATTAAGGGGGAAGAAGCGAGACTCGGTGCTAATAATCTTTTTTACTGTATTGGCCCTTTCGATAACTGATACCTATAAACTGATCTCTAGCCCTCAGGAGATATGGTTGATTTTTTGGCTTCCTATTGGGGTATTGTGCGGGTATCTTAATGCTCAGAAACGAGTACTTGTTTAGTGGGGCGAAATTTTTACAGCGTACTCTTTTATTTAATAACTCCATTTATTTTGCTCAGACTTTTGTATCGAGCCTGGAAGGCACCAGCTTATGCTGCACGCTGGCTAGAGCGCTTTGCACTTTTCCCTCAACAATCCCTCAACAAGCCTATTTGGGTACACGCTGTATCAGTGGGGGAAACGATCGCCGCTGCACCTTTGATAAAGTCTCTACAGCAACGCTATCCAGAGCGCGATATTGTTGTCACGACTATGACGCCAACGGGCTCTGAACGCGTGCAGGCGCTTTTTGGCGACTCAGTCTTTCATGTTTATGCGCCTTATGATTTGCCTAGTTCAGTTAAACGTTTTCTCAGAAAGATAAAGCCTGAGATGTTAATCATTATGGAGACTGAACTTTGGCCCAATATTGTGCATTGCACCGCGCGTTCGGGCGCGCCGGTCATTCTCGCCAATGCGAGACTATCTGAACGTTCTGCGCGAGGTTATCAGCGAGTTCGTTTTATTGCACAGCCGATGTTACGAGGGCTAAGTCGTATTGTGGCTCAAAATGCAGCCGATGCTGACCGTTTTAAATTAGCGGGTGCTGAAGAGGGGCGTGTTGTTGTTTCTGGGAGTATCAAGTTTGATTTTTCTATTGATTCAAGTATCACGACTAAAAGTCATGATCTAAAGCTGCAGTGGGGGAAGAATCGACCTGTTTGGATTGCTGCGAGCACGCATCAAGGCGAAGACCAACCTGCATTAGATGCTCACAAGAAACTGCTAAAGCAGTGGCCTGATGCCTTGTTGATTATTGTACCTCGGCACCCAGAGCGCTTTAAAAGTGTTTATCAACTTTGCACCCGTGCGGGTTATAAAACCGCAAAGCGAAGTTCAAAGGATATGCTAGATGAAACGGTGCAAGTCTTGCTGGCTGATACTATGGGTGAGTTGATGCTGTTTTATGCTGCGGCCGATGTGGCGTTTGTTGGGGGTAGTTTAATTGAAAGTGGTGGGCATAACCCCTTGGAGCCGGCTGCGTTAAAAATGCCTGTTATTATGGGGCCTCACATTTTCAACTTTGAAGGAATTTGTCACGAATTATCAGCGGCGGGAGGGCTTAAGTTTGTTGGGTCTGCAGAGCTATTAGCTGATCGGGTCGGTGAGTTTTTTGAAGATGAGCCATATAGGCAAGAAGTTGGATTGGCGGCTAATGTGGTGGTTGAAGCCAACCGAGGTGCGCTTGATCGGTTGTTGAGTGAAATTGACGCCTGTATGTTGCCAAAAACGTAATGTGCAGGAGCGCCACTTTGGCGTTAAAAACTAAAAACGCGCCAAAGTGGCGCTCCTGCAAGGGTTCTAGCGTGATTTATAATGGCTCTTTTAAGGCTGTTTCTGAGTCGTTACCTGTAACCACTTATTCAAGTCAATCAAATCTTGTGGGCTAAGTGTTCCTGCAGCCTGCTTGATTGAAAGGCTATCAATAACGTAGTCAAAGCGCGCATTCGCGTAATCTCGTAATGCTACAAAGTAATTTCTTTCAGCATCCAGAACTTCAACAATATTTCGTGTACCAACACTGTAGCCTGCACGTGTTGCTTCTAAAGCACTTTCACGAGATACGATATTTTGCTTTTGTGATGCAACGGTATCGATATCGGTTTTAATGGCGGTATAGAGGCTGCGGGTGTCTAGTTTTACATTACGTCGAGTGGTTTCAAGAACCTGACGAGACTGTTCAACTAAAAAACGTGACCGGCGAATGCTAGCTGATGTGCCGCCGCCTTGATACAGCGGTAGCTCGAATACCAGTGCAATGCTTGCACTATCCCTAGCAGCGTCGGGTTGAACTGCGCCATCAAAATCATTAACGGTATAGCTAGCAGATAGGTCAAGCGTGGGGTAATGCCCTGACTTTTCCGTTTTAAGCTGTTCATCTAGAGACTGTAAGGTATATTCAGCCGACTTTATTGACCAATTTTGTTGGTATGCTGTGTTAACCCACTCATCTGCATTGCTAGGTGTAGGTTGGGCGATAGGGAAGCCTTCATCTAGGTTGTTAACGTCGTCGTAAACCGCGCCCGTTAGGCGAGATAGCGTTTCCTTTGCAATTTGTAAGTCGCCTTCACTTCTGATTCTAGATGTCTTGATTGAGTCGTATGAGGCTCTGGATTCATGAACCTCTGTTATTGCGATCAAGCCAACATCAAAGCGTTCTTTTGCTTGTTCCCACTGGCGCTTAAAAGCAGCTTCTGCAGAGATGGCTGTGGCTAGGTTTTCTTTTGCTCTCAATACGCCAAAATAAGCAGTTGCTGTCGTAAGAATAAGATCTTGCTGTGCTTTCGCAAAGTCTGCTTCAGCGCGTTGGCTATTATATTGGCTCGACTGATAATTGAACCAAGCATTTGCCCTGAAAATCGGCTGAGTTAACGATACGCCATACTCTGAAGACTTAAAGCTATCATCAATACTTGCGTTATTTTTGTATTCCTGGTCTGTATGAGCAGTGTTTGCACTTGCAATTACATTAGGAAGCAAGAATGCCCTCGCTTGGTAAGCGCTTTCTTGCTCTGCTTGATAAGCCGCTTTTGATGCCGCTATATTTGAATCATATTGCACCGCTTGTTCATAAACAGTGACGAGGTCTACGGCAAAGGCCGAAGAAGACGCTAGTATGGTGCTAATGGCTGTGGCAAGGAGTTGTTTTGTCTGTTTCATTGAAAATCCTGTATTTTGTCCATTTGGACTAAACGGAAGATACTCAGATGTTGACGAGGCAGTTACGATATCTGCCGCGAACTCTCTGTTTATGTTGTGAAATTTTCTATATTTCTTGATTCTAGCAGCATTATGGACAATTTTGCCTTATATCTCTACACTTGACTCGTCTTGTCGGGGTGCTTTTCAAAAAGCTGAGACTGAATACTCAGAACCCGTTGACCTGATCCGGTTAGTACCGGCGTAGGGATTCGAGATCAAATATAATTTGATATCTCTCTCCCCATCTCTTTTATTTAATTCAATGTTCATTTTTTTGGGGTATATCGTATGACTGCTAGTCCAACAAACTTTTTGAGCGACTCAGCTAAAGTTGACCAAGCATCTGTGGCACCGCTACCAAATTCTAAGAAAATTTATATCGAAGGCAGTCGGCCTGACATTCAAGTACCGATGAGAGAGATTAGTCTGGCAGACACACCTACCGATTTGGGTGGAGAGAAAAATGAGCCTGTCACTGTTTATGATACCTCTGGCCCCTATACTGACCCTGCTGCACAAATAGATATCAGAAAAGGGCTTAAGCCTATTCGGTCTGCTTGGATAGAAGAGCGCAACGATACAGAAACCTTAACAGGGTTTACGTCAGAATTTACCAATCGGCGCATGAAAGACCTAACCCTTGATCACATGCGGTTTAACCTATTTAGTGCGCCTAGAAAAGCTAAAGCAGGTAAAAACGTCACGCAATTGCACTATGCGCGACAAGGTATTATTACCCCAGAAATGGAGTTTATCGCTATTCGTGAAAATATGCGCTTAGATGAAGCACGTGAACGAGGCGAGTTAGATCAGCAGCACCCTGGTCAGTCTTTTGGTGCGGCTATTCCACAACAAATTACCCCTGAGTTTGTTCGAGATGAAGTGGCGCGAGGACGTGCAATTATCCCTTGTAATATTAACCACCCAGAACTAGAACCGATGATTATTGGCCGTAACTTCTTAGTGAAAATTAATGGCAATATCGGTAACTCAGCGGTTACGTCGTCAATCGAAGAAGAAGTGGAAAAACTCACATGGGGTGTTCGCTGGGGGTCCGATACGATTATGGATCTTTCAACCGGTAAAAATATTCATGAAACCCGCGAATGGATTGTGCGCAACTCGCCGGTACCTATTGGTACTGTGCCAATTTATCAAGCGCTTGAAAAAGTCGGTGGAGTAGCCGAAGACTTAACCTGGGAGATATTCCGAGATACCTTGATAGAGCAGGCAGAGCAGGGCGTGGATTACTTTACGATTCACGCGGGGGTACTGCTTAGGTATGTTCCGATGACGGCTAAGCGGGTGACGGGCATTGTTTCTCGTGGTGGCTCGATCATGGCTAAATGGTGCTTAGCACATCATAAAGAAAACTTCCTATACACACATTTTGAAGATATCTGTGAAATCATGAAGGCCTATGATGTGTCGTTCTCATTGGGTGATGGCTTGCGCCCAGGCAGTATTGCCGATGCGAATGATGAAGCGCAGTTTGGCGAATTAGAGACATTGGGCGAACTGACCCAGATCGCTTGGAAACATGATGTGCAAACCATCATTGAAGGTCCTGGGCATATCCCCATGCACATGATCAAAGAAAACATGGACAAGCAATTGGTTGAGTGCGGTGAAGCACCTTTCTACACCTTAGGCCCATTAACGACGGATATTGCCCCAGGCTATGACCACATAACTTCGGGTATTGGTGCTGCAATGATCGGTTGGTATGGCTGTGCAATGCTATGTTATGTGACACCTAAAGAGCACTTGGGGCTGCCTAATAAAGACGACGTTAAGACGGGCATTATCACCTATAAGATTGCAGCGCATGCCGCAGACCTTGCGAAAGGGCACCCGGGCGCTCAAATCAGAGATAATGCTATGTCGAAGGCTCGATTTGAGTTCCGCTGGGAAGATCAGTTCAACCTAGGCTTAGACCCTGATACGGCTCGGTCTTACCATGACGAAACATTGCCTAAAGACTCAGCTAAAGTTGCACACTTTTGCTCCATGTGCGGACCTAAATTTTGCTCGATGAAAATCAGCCAAGAGGTTCGTGATTACGCCGCGGATAAAGCGTTATCAGATATTGATAGCGCACTAGAAACGGGCATGAGTGAAATGTCTGAAGAGTTTCGTAAGCAGGGCAGTGAAATTTACAGTAAGGTATAGTTTAAAGGAGAGGCGCGATAATGATGAACGATATTAAACAGCCGTTTGATGAGTCTGACGTTAAGGTTCTTTCGAGAGAACGGGCGTTTAATGGGTTCTTTAAAATAGATCGTTATCGCCTGTCTCACCGGCTGTTTGAAGGTGGCTGGTGCAAAGAGCTACAGCGCGAGTTGTTTGTGCGGGGCGAGTCTACTTGTGTGCTGCCTTATGATGCAAAAACTGATCAAGTGGTGCTGCTTGAACAATTTCGCGTGGGCGCGCTAGATCATGGACAAAGCCCGTGGCTGCTAGAGCTGGTTGCGGGTATTAACGATGAAGGTGAAACACCTGAAACCGTTGCTCGGCGTGAAGGCGTTGAGGAGGCGGGTATCGAGCTGGGTGAGTTACGTCCCATCTGCCAGTACTTGGTTTCCCCTGGCGGTACCAACGAAAAAGTTCATCTGTATTGTGGGCAGGTTGATGTCTCGACGGCTCAAGGCATTCATGGCTTAGAGTATGAAGGTGAAGACATTAAAGTGCATGTGGTTCAAGCGAGTCAGGCGTTTGATTATGTAGCCAGTGGAAAAATTAATAACGCCGCGTCGATTATTGCATTGCAGTGGTTGCAATTGAATCGTGATATATTGAGGGCTGACTGGTCTGAACGCTAGCGTTATGAGTAATAACGGTGAGGTGGACTGTTAGGAGGTCGATGCGCTACGGTTTTTAGTGGGGAATGCATGAATTTTAAACGTCGATATGTTCCAGATATTACGCGTCTTGGGGCTTTGGGTGACGGTAATTACCTACGCTTGTTAAAGCTAATACCTCGTGATTTTGATGATAAGGTCGCGGAATTTCAACTCTCTTCAGATACCCAGTATCTTGGCCGTGTGCGAATTAAGTTAATAGAAACCTGCAAATATACCGACACGGTTTATCTTGAACAGATACACAACTCCGGTAAATGGCTTAATAACCCGCAAATGACCGTGCGACTATATCATGATGTAGGCATGGCCGAAGTTATAAGCTGTCGTCGCCACAGGCGAATTCAGGCGGTGAACGATTACCCCAACCGTTTTATGCATCACCCCGATGAAAAAATTCAAATTAATGCCTTTCTTGCGGAATGGTTAGACTATTGTCTGAAATTTGGGCACGCAATTTGCGACCTGACTAGCAAAATGTGAATGCTACACTGGAAAAGTGTCCTCGCAATTTATAAGGTGATGGTTAAATTCACATCATATCTACGAATGCCGACGCGATCTTAATAATCAATAAGATAAAAAATAATAAAATAAAAATAATAGCGCATCGGATAAGGTTATAGGGGAGGCTGAGCTAGGGTATGAATATTGCCGACGAAGATCATCCAAAGAAACAGAAAATAGCAGAGTGTTCGCCATCTGATGATGCATTATTGATTATTCAGATTACCGACCCTCATTTACGTAAAGAAGAAGACGGTAAGCTGCTGGGCATGAACACGCGCTCTAGTCTTGATGCCGTGCTTCAGCTTGTTAAGCAAAACCATACTACGCCTGATGCTGTCATTGCTACAGGCGACCTTGCGCAAGATGGATCAAGTGAGGCCTATCGTTGCTTTGAAGAAAAATTAAGCGGTTTTGATTGCCCTGTTTATTGGTTTACGGGTAACCACGATAACCGAGAGACAATGAAGGATGTCGCAGGCACTAACGGTGCGCTTGAAAAAGTCGTTCGTATGGGTGAGTGGCAGTTTGTTTTTCTAGACTCATTGCTTGATGGCGAAGTGCATGGCCATCTATCTGATACTGAATTGCAGTTGCTAGATGATGCGCTCTCTGAAAGACCTGATTTGCATAGTCTCGTGAGCTTCCATCACCACCCCGTCGATATTGATTGTAAGTGGCTAGATGCTATAGGCTTAAAAAACAGGGATCAATTATTAAGCATTATTGACCGGCATGCTAACGTAAGAGGATTGGTGTGGGGGCATATCCACCAAGAAATTGATGCTGTCAGAAAAGGGGTTCGGTTGTTAGCTTCGCCGTCTACCTGCGTCCAGTTTTTGCCGAAATCTGAATCATTTGCGGTGGATAATCTGGCGCCAGGCTATCGTTGGCTACAGTTAAAGGCTGATGGCTCGATCAATACTGGTGTGGAGCGCGCGGACCATATTGAGTTTTTGGTAGATTACACCAGCAAAGGGTATTAAAAGGCTTGGCTAGTGTGACCGGGCAAAAGCCTAACGCTCAAAACAATAAGACGCCAACAGCGACCTTAATTTATCTCCATGGATTTAACAGTTCGCCTGAGTCGCATAAGGCTCAGTTTCTAAAAGGCTATCTTAATCAATCAACCTACTCATGCCGTTACTTAGTTCCTCGACTGTCATACTCGCCTGCACAGGTTGAGTGTTCAATATCGGCTCTAATTGAGGAGCAGCTAGCATTAGGGCCGGTTTCGCTGATAGGCAGTTCATTAGGGGGGTATTACGCGATTTATTTTGCAGAGAAATATTCCCTCAAAGCCGCATTAATCAATCCAGCCGTTAAACCTTACCAACTTTTAGCTGATTACCTTGGCGAGAATCAAAACTTGTATAGCGGCGAGCGCTATACGCTTACGACAAGTCATATGGATCAGCTGTTAGCGTTAGATATCGATAAAGTATCGCGACCTAAAAATTTACTGCTTCTAACTCAAACCGCTGATGACACGCTTAATTATCGTGAAGCTTTGCTGAAGCTTGGAGATTCCCCAGCGTGGATTCAAACCGGCGGAAGTCATGAGTTTTCAAGTTTCGAGGTTGTGATTCCGGCGCTGATGGCGTTTCTAGGGATAAAAAAATAAATCTGCTTACCTAAAACCTTGTATTACCAGTCAGTTTTTACCTATTCATTGAACGCACTATATCGGGTATTATAGGCGCCGCTAAATGGCCGTGCCATTTTCATCAATGACAGCTGAAGAGTTGTGATAAAATCGCATTTTTGTGATTCAACAACATTCGATAATTAGCAAAAGGCTTAGTTATGGGAAATAAAACCGCACTTTATGACACTCACGTGGCTTGTGGTGGAAAGATCGTCGACTTTGGTGGTTGGGATATGCCCATTCATTACGGTTCTCAGCTTGAAGAGCATCATATTGTTCGCCAAGCCAGTGGCATGTTTGATGTTTCTCATATGACGATTGTTGATCTTGCTGGTGATGATGCAAAACGCTATTTACAGTACTTGCTAGCGAACGACGTAGACAAGTTAAAAGACGTTGGTAAGGCGCTATACACGGGTATGTTAAACGAGAAAGGTGGCGTTATCGACGACCTAATCGTATATAAAATGCCAGAAGGATACCGTTTGGTTGTTAACTGCGGTACTCGAGAGAAAGACCTCGCTTGGATGGAAAAGCAGGCGTCTGGTTTTGATATTGTTTTGACTGAGCGTCCTGAGTTGGCAATGTTAGCTATTCAAGGTCCAGACGCAATTGCTAAAGCAAAAGAAGTGTTAGCAGGAGAAAAAGCCGATGTTATTTCGACGCTTAAGGTCTTTCAAGGCCTAGAAAGTGGCGGTTGGATGCTGTGTCGAACAGGTTATACCGGCGAAGACGGCTTAGAAATTATTTTACCTGAAGAAAGTGCGGTGTCGTTTTGGCAGCAGCTTCAGACTGCGGGTGTAAAGCCTTGTGGTCTTGGCGCACGCGATACGTTACGACTCGAGGCGGGGATGAATTTATATGGCTCTGAAATGGATGAAGATACGAGCCCGTTGCAAGCGAATATGGCGTGGACCATTGCTTGGCAGCCAGAAGATCGTAAATTCATCGGGCGAGCGGCACTAGAAGCTGAAAAGACTGATGGCGTTAAAACTAAGCTAGTTGGACTTGTTTTAGAAGAGCGCGGTGTTTTACGTGGCCATCAGAAGGTCATTGTTGAGGGCGTCGGAGAAGGTGAAATTACCAGCGGTACCTTTTCGCCAACGTTGGGGTACTCAATAGCTATTGCGCGAGTCCCTATGGAAACAGGGGATAGTTGTTCGGTTGAAATGCGTAAAAAACTACAGACAGTTAAAGTGGTAACGCCACCCTTTGTTCGAAACGGTGCGCGAGTTTATAAATAGTTTGCTATAACGTAGTTTTAGATAATTTGGTTTTAGGCGGCTTAGTTTGCGATAAAATAGTCACAATTTAAGTGGTGTTGAATTTATACTGCTCTAATCAATATTGATAGCGACTCACGAATGATGATTAATGAGCCGCATTAGTGTTGTTTAAAGAGCGAATATTTCAGTTTTTAGTTAATATCGGGGAAGCAAAACGATGAGTAATATTCCAGGCGAATTAAAATATCTTTCGAGCCATGAGTGGGTTCGAGTTGAGGCTGACGGTACTGCAACAATTGGTATTACCGATCATGCTCAAGACCTGTTGGGTGATGTTGTTTTTGTTGAGTTGCCTGAAGTTGGTGCCGAAATTAATGCCGGTGAAGAAGCGGGTGTTGTTGAGTCAGTAAAAGCTGCTTCTGATATTTTTAGTCCGGTTAGTGGTGAAGTATTAGCTATTAACGAAGCACTAGAAGAATCACCAGACCTGGTTAATAACGAGCCGTATGAAGATGGTTGGTTTTTTAAAGTAAAACTGACAGACGAGAGTGATCTTGA
This sequence comes from Alkalimarinus alittae, assembly GCF_026016465.1. Taxonomy (NCBI): domain Bacteria; kingdom Pseudomonadati; phylum Pseudomonadota; class Gammaproteobacteria; order Alteromonadales; family Alteromonadaceae; genus Alkalimarinus; species Alkalimarinus alittae. The sequence continues at coordinate 3,795,078 of NZ_CP100390.1, read as the reverse complement.
GTCATTGCTTGATGCCGAAGCTTATTCCGCGGCTTGCGAAGACGAAGACCACTAATTACTCTGCGTATCAGTAATTGATCTGGGCGTTATATAATAGACTGGGCTGAAACCCAGTCTATATGCGTCCAATAAATATTGACCATTTTTCGCAAGAACAAGCGTTAAACCTGCCTTAGAGAGACGTACATGCCCTTTATTCCACATACTGAAGAAGATATTCGAAAGATGTTGGAGACTATTGGTGCACAATCAATAGATCAACTTTTTGACGAAATCCCCTCACACCTTAGAGCGGGTGCTTTAGATGCCATTCCTCCTGCTAGGAGTGAGATGGAAATAATGCGCTTGATGTCTGATCGAGCAGAGCAAGACAGTGGCGCACTATGCTTTATTGGTGCGGGTGCGTATGAGCATCATATCCCTGCTGCCGTTTGGGATATCGCCGCGCGTGGCGAATTTATGACAGCGTACACCCCTTATCAGGCGGAAGCGAGTCAGGGAACGCTACAGTTGATCTATGAATTTCAATCAATGATCACCGCGTTAACCGGGCTAGATGTCTCCAATGCTTCTCTCTATGACGGTGCATCAGGTTTGGCTGAAGCCGTTCTCATGGCGATCAGAGCTAATAGAAAATCAAAAAGTAAGCGTGTTTTAATTGCAGGAACCGTTCATCCGATCTACAAGAAGGTTGTAAACAGTATTGTTCACAACCAGAAAATAGAGCTGGTTGAAGTGCCGTTCGATCCCTCTTCATTAACCATTGATATGGCAGCGCTTTCTAAGTTTGAAGGTGAGGATTTTGCGGCATTAATTATCGCTCAACCTAACTTTTTTGGCACGCTAGAAGATGTTCACCAGTTGATCAATTGGGGGCATGAACAAAAGATGTTGGTGGTGGGTGTTGTTAACCCCACGGCTGCAACGCTGATATCGCCTCCAGGTGAATGGGGCGAAAATGGTGCTGACATTGCGGTTGGTGAAGGGCAACCGATGGGGATTCCTTTAGCGTCTGGCGGGCCGTATTTTGGTTTTATTTGCTGTAAGCAGGCGTTGGTTAGACAAATGCCAGGCCGTATTATTGGTCGTACTGTAGACCTTGATGGCAAAGAAGGGTTTGCGTTGACGCTACAAGCACGAGAGCAGCATATTCGTCGCTCTAAGGCGACCTCTAACATCTGTACTAACCAAGGGTTAGCGGTAACAGCGGCGACTATTTACATGAGTTTGCTAGGGCACGAGGGTATCGAGCGTGTTGCCCGAGCATGTCATGCTAATACTAATCGCTTAGCTGGGCTGCTGTCGGCGGTATCTGGGGTTGAAGTTGTATCAACAGGACCTCGCTTCCACGAATTTGTCTTACGTTTACCAGCCTCTTCACGCTTGGTTCTAGAGCATATGGAGTTGCAGGGAGTATTAGGGGGGTATGACTTGTCTACCCATTACCCTGAGTTAGAAAACTGCATTCTTGTATGTGCAACAGAAACCAAAACAGAGCAAGACCTCAATGCATATGTGAATGCTTTGGAACTATCGCTTAAAGAGTTGGAGGCAGCTTAATGTTAATTTTTGAACGTGGTGTAAAAGGGCGTACGGCCACCGCTCAGGCTCCTTTAACTAAAGCAGACGTTACCGATATTCCTGATAGCTTGATGCGGAAAAAGAAAGCGGCCATGCCTGAAGTGTCAGAGCTTCAAGTGGTTAGACATTATACTAACTTGTCGCGTAAGAACTTCTCAATTGATACTCAGTTTTACCCGTTAGGGTCTTGTACGATGAAATATAACCCACGCGGCGCGCACAAAGTTGCTAGCTTACCGGGTTTTTTGAATCGTCACCCATTAGCGCCAGAGTCATATAGCCAAGGGTATCTTGCCAGTGTTTTTGACCTGCAAGAAATATTAAAAGAAGTAACGGGAATGGCCGGTGTTTCTTTGAGCCCTATGGCGGGTGCTCAAGGTGAGTTTGCAGGCGTAGCGATGATTCGTGCTTACCATGAAAAGCGTGGTGACCATGAGCGTAGCGAAATTATTGTACCGATTGCGGCTCACGGTACTAACCCTGCCACAGCGGTTATGTGTGGCTATAAGGTAAAAGAAATTCCCGTGCTTAATGACGGCGACGTCGATGTAGAAGCACTAAAAGGAGCCGTTGGCCCGCAAACGGCAGGGATCATGATGACCAACCCTTCTACCTGTGGTGTTTTCGAACGTCAAGTTGAAGTGATTGCTAAGGTTGTGCACGATGCAGGTGGCTTGCTGTACTACGACGGCGCTAACTTGAATGCTATTTTAGGCAAGGTTCGTCCAGGGGATATGGGGTTTGATGTGCTGCATATGAACCTGCATAAAACGTTTGCTACGCCGCATGGTGGCGGTGGTCCAGGTTCTGGCCCTGTTGCTGTCGGTAAACGATTATTGCCATTTCTACCGACCCCTATTGTTGGTATCGAAGACGCCGGTGGTGAGCCAGGTTATTGCTGGTTAGATCAAGATGCTCTGCCTGACAGTATCGGCCGTTTGTCTGCCTTTATGGGAAATGCGGGTATTATCTTACGTGCCTATATTTATGCTCTATTTGTCGGTCGTGATGGGATGCAGCGAGTGAGTGAGTTCTCAACGCTTAATGCCAACTATATGATGAAAAGGTTAGCAGATGCTGGGTTTGATCTCGCATATAAAGATCGAAGAGCGACTCATGAGTTTATCGTTACTTTGAGCAAGCAATCTAAAGAGCTAGGCGTTAACGCAATGGATTTTGCAAAGCGTTTACTTGATTATGGTTATCATGCACCGACGACTTACTTCCCATTGCTAGTGCCAGAGTGTTTGTTGATAGAGCCGACAGAAACTGAATCTATTGATGAAATGGATGGCTTTGTTGATGCGATGATTCAGATCTTGAAAGAAGCTGAAAACTCACCGGACTTGGTAAAAGGCGCGCCTTATAGTCAGCCGGTTAAACGTCTGGATGATGTTAAGGCTGCTCGAGAGCTTGATGTAAGCTATAAGCCCGAGTCGTTTTAAGACAGGGCTACTTTAAGACAGGGCTACTTTAAGACAGGGCTACTTTAAGACTGAGTAGCTCTAAGCGCTATTCATAAACACTAAGTGACAACATAAGCGGCAAGATTAACAGTGTTAACTTGCCGCTTATCATTTAAGTGCCTGCCTAAACGCCGCCCTAGGTGTTAATGATCGTTATATCTTTTCCTGTCTCTGCTGTTCACTGTTATAATCTCGCCTCGATTTATCAGGAGGTTTTTATGTCTAATAAGGTGCTCCAACTTCAAAAAGGTGCAGACCGACGGCTAAAGCAGGGGCATCTGTGGATATATAGCAATGAGGTTGATTCAGTCAATGGCGGACTAAAGCAGTTTCAGCCAGGCGAACAAGTCGCCGTGGTCAGTAATTCCGGCAAGTCCTTAGGGACTGCTTTTGTTAATCCTAATACGTTGATTTGTGCGCGATTAATCAGCCGCTCTACCACTCAGTTTATGGATAAGTCGCTGATTGTTCATCGACTTAAAATAGCGTTGTCATTGCGCCAGCAAGCATTCGAAAAACCATTTTATCGCTTGGTGTTTGGTGACAGTGATGGTCTTTCAGGTTTGGTTATTGATCGTTTTGGTGATACCTGTGTCGCTCAAATATCGACATTCGGTATGGAGTTGCTGAAGGCTGAGCTAATAGAGGCGATTGAGAAAGTGATTAAGCCAGCCACGCTAATTTTCCGCAATGATGGAAAAATGAGAGAAGTTGAAGGGCTTGAGTCTTATACTGAAACGGTCATTGGTGAAGAAGTTGAGTCGGTTCAGCTAGAAGAGAATGGTGTTTTATTTAGTGCGCCAGTACTGAAAGGGCAAAAAACAGGTTGGTTTTACGATCATAGAATGAACAGAGCTCGCTTGGCACCTTATGTTAAAGGCAAGCGTGTACTGGATATATTTAGTTATATTGGCGGTTGGGGGATTCAAGCGGCCGCATTTGGTGCTGAGTCGGTTACCTGCATCGATGCCTCTGACTATGCACTTTCTTATGTCGAAGAAAATGCCAGGCTAAATGGCGTGACGGATAAAGTGAAGTGCATTCAGGGCGACGCATTTGCAGTTTGTAGAGAACTGCGAGATATTCGTGAAAAGTTTGATGTAGTGATTGTTGATCCACCTGCGTTTATCCCAAGAAGACGTGATATAAAGGCTGGTGAACAGGCCTATCAGCGTATTAACCAACTGGCAATGCGGCTGCTTGAGAAGGATGGGGTATTGGTTTCTGCCTCTTGCTCTATGCATCTTCAGCGAGACCGTTTGACGGATATTATACGTTCAACCGGTAGGCAGACAGATCGATTTGTTCAGATCATCGAGCAAGGGCATCAAGGCGCAGATCACCCGATTGTGCCTGCTATTCCAGAAACTGAATACCTGAAAGCATGCTTTGCTCGGGTGTTACCTTCTTTTTAATATCAATGTAGACTAAAGCAAGAGCGCCTTGGCCAGTTGAGTGAGTTTCTGACCGTGCTCTTGCTTGTTACTCGCGTTTTTCCATTCTTTACTCTCTATCAATGCTTTAAGAATTCTGATTTGCGCTTCGGTGTCTTTTTTATCACTACCTGAAAACGCAGAGTGTGGCTCTATTTCGATAACCTCCTCGTTGTTATCGTTGGCCTGCCTTACTTTGGCTGTATTTATCTGCAGGTTTGAGATTAACTGTTCAGTTGCAGCGTTGATGGTGGCATTTTGTTCTTTAGCCGGTAACGCGTGAAGTGCGGTGGCATAGAAGCCTGTGTTGGTGTTCCACGCTTTGCAAAGTGTTGCTAAGTCTTCAGTTAACATGCTTGTGGTGAGTGATAATAGCTGGCTGCGTCGCACCTTAAATACATCGTCACTGTTAACGTCGCTTTCCTGTTGGGTAGGTAAAAATGCGGTGTGTGTTCTGTTATTTTCTCCCCATAAGAGGAACTCTACCGCATGAAAGCCCAATGCAACGTAGGCGCTATCAGCAAACTGGTGTTCTTTGTTGAGTGTTTCTCTGTCTATGGGGAGAGGGGAAAATATGAATCCACTTTTAGGGTAGCCTTCGACTTCATCGATATACCCTGGTAAAAGCGGCGTTTGGTCAATTCTAATCGCGATCGCGTGTTTAACCGGCTTGATTGTAGACTGGTCTAATACCGGGTGATTGATATTAATATTTCGAAAAAGTTGCGTTGAGGTGTACTCGTTGTGACTATTTAGCCAAGCAGACTGTGCTTCTATTAAGCCTTTTTCGGTGGGGGCTGTGACAAACAGTTGGATGGACTTTTGTAGCTGCTCTGCGCTTGAGCAGACGGTAGTAAATTGCTGATTGGCTAAGTCGAGATAAAACACGGTGAGTGGAAGGGGGTGGGGCGTAGAATCTGAGAGGGTAGAGTCCACATTTAGGCTAGCACCTGATTCGGTGTTAGCGGTTGAGGCTTCAGGCTTGGCAACCTGATCGGGCGGCTGAGATGACTCAGGGTCGTTATTACTGCAGGCGCAGACGACTAACCCAATAAGCAAAAAACTCGTTAGCCTGACCCATTTACTGTTTCTGAACGCCATCAGTTATCTACCTTAAAGAGATTATTTTCCAGTTGTTTTGCATCGCGTGAGATGTAAGTTTTTCGTCCGCATCCACAGCTACAGGGGTATCCACGATTTCTAACAATGGTAGATCATTATGAGAATCACTATAGAAGTAGGATCCTTCAAGGCTATATTGCTGTTCTTTTAACCAATTATTCAGGCGTGTTACTTTGCCTTCTTTAAAACTAGGGATGCCTGAAATTGCGCCGGTGTAGCGGTTATCGATTATTTCGGGGTCTGTAGCAATAAGGTGGTCAACCCCTAATAGTTCTGCGATAGGCTCCGTCACAAAACGGTTGGTGGCTGTGATAATCAGAATATAGTGCCCTTGCTCTCTATGGGAGCGAACCAGCGCTTCAGCTTTATTGAGCATGAGAGGTTTGATTCTTTCATTTACAAACTGTTCTCTCCATTGCAGCAGCGATGTCATCGGGTGTGCGGCTAACGGGGCTAAAGAGAACTCGAGGTAGCGCGTCATATCTAGCTTGCCACTTAGGTAATCTTGGTAAAACTGATCATTGGCTTTTTCATACTCTTCAGCGTTAACAATCCCTTTATCAGCCAAAAACTGCCCCCAAGCATGGTCGCTATCACCGGCGATTAGAGTGTTATCGAGATCGAATATTGCGAGGGTCACAGGTGATTCTCCTTAAGGGAAATAGTCAAAAAGTATATTGTTTTCAGTCACGTGAGCTATGCTGACATTAGTATTGTTTATATAGGCGTTACGTAACGCGATAACTGAAGTTAAGTGTCGCTTATTATACGTTAGTCTATTAGATTTAGTTATAACGAATTTATCCGCAGCGGCTAAGGTTTGCTGAAAAGCCGTTTTTCTGGAAGAATGTAGAGAAATAACAGTTAAAGGTATGCAGGTGTGATCGACTCCGACGGTTTTAGGCCGAATGTCGGAATTATTCTTGCCAATCATCAGAATGAGGTATTGTGGGCTAGACGAATAGGACAGGATTCATGGCAGTTCCCCCAAGGCGGGATAAAAAAGAATGAAACACCTGAAGAAGCGTTGTACCGAGAACTTGCTGAAGAAGTTGGACTTACTGCGTCAGATGTTGAAATCGTATCCTGCACGAGAGGATGGCTGCGTTACCGCCTACCTAAAAAAATGATTCGTTATAACTCGCAACCTCTTTGTGTTGGCCAGAAGCAGAAGTGGTATTTACTACGGATGCAAAGTCCCGATTCGACGGTTTGTATGACAAATAGTGACTCTCCCGAGTTTGATGGTTGGGAGTGGGTTAGTTATTGGTATCCACTGGGACAGGTGGTTGCTTTTAAACGAGAAGTTTATCGAAGAGCGATGAAGGAACTAGCGCCTCGGTTGCTTAAAAAATATGTAGTTTAATGACAAAATAAGTTTGGAAATTATATGGCGGAAACTCACTGATGCTCAGTGTTTTACGAAGCATTGTTCAGGAAGTTAATGCAGCTAAAGACCTCCAGCATGCATTAGACATTATTGTATCTCGCGTACAAGATGCAATGGATACAGATGTCTGCTCTGTCTACTTATTTGATCCCGCCTCCAATCGTTATCGGTTGATGGCAACAGAAGGCCTTAATCAAGGCGCTGTAGGTAAGGTTAGCCTTGGTCATTCAGAAGGGTTGGTCGGACTAGTGGGTGTTAGGGAAGAGCCTATCAACCTACAGGACGCCCCCTCACACCCCCGCTATCGCTATTTTCCCGAAACAGGAGAAGAGCGGTATCAGTCGTTTCTGGGGGTGCCTATTATTCATCGGCGTAACGTATTAGGCGTTATCGTTGTCCAACAGCAGAGCCCCAACCGATACTTTGATGAAGGCGAGGAAGCTTTTCTGGTCACCGTATCTGCTCAGCTTGCTGCGATTATTGCGCATAGTGAAGCCACCGATGTTATCGGTAAGCTGAGTCTGGGTGGCGCGGCCGGGAAAGATATTATCTTTAAGGGGGTCGCCGGCGCACATGGTGTTGCTATTGGTCACAGTGTCGTTATTTTCCCCCCTGCTGACTTAGATGCAGTACCCGATAAACTAGCTGAAGATAAAGCGTTTGAAATTCAGCGCTTCAAAGCAGCTATTGCTTCTGTCAGGCAAGATATACAAGAGGTAGGCAAGAAACTATCGGCTCAGTTACGCCCTGAAGAGCAGGCTTTGTTTGATGTTTACCTAGGTATTCTTGATGATAATGCGCTTGCAGGAGAAGTGTTATCACGCATCAATGCGGGTAGTTGGGCTCCGAGTGCTTTAAGGGATGTCATCAAAGAGTATGTCAGTCACTTTGATATGATGGGTGATGCATACTTGAGTGAACGAGCCGTTGATATTAAAGATCTTGGTCGACGCGTGCTGTCTTATTTAGAGGAATCCGATAAGACAGAGAAAGAATATCCCGAAAACACTATCTTAGTGAGCGACGAGTTAACTCCCGCTATGTTGGGCGAAGTGCCTAGAGAAAAACTGATCGGTCTGGTGTCTGTGAAAGGGTCAGGAAACTCTCATGTTGCTATTTTAGCTCGTGCGATGGGGATACCTACCGTGATGGGGTTGGTTGATATTCCCGTCTCACAATTAGGTAGTCGTGAGCTGATTGTTGACGGTTATAATGGACAGATTCATGCGTCACCATCTCAAGAGCTCCGAAACTTTTATAGCACCATAGTTGAAGAGGAAAAAGCTCTCGTTAAAGGGCTTGAAAGTCTTAAAAATCTACCCTGCACCACACTGGATGGTCATCGTGTGTCGGTATGGGTTAATACGGGGTTAATGACCGACGTTGTTCGTTCGTTAAGCAATGGTGCAGAAGGGGTCGGGTTATACCGCACCGAAGTGCCCTTTATGATTAATGAGCGCTTTCCTAGCGAACAAGAGCAGCGAGACTGCTATCGCGAGCAGTTAGAAGCATTTTCACCCAATATTGTTACCATGAGAACGCTCGATATCGGCGGGGATAAGTCGTTATCGTACTTCCCAATACATGAAGAAAACCCCTTTCTAGGTTGGCGTGGCATCAGGGTAACGCTTGATCACCCTGAAATTTTCCTCGTTCAAGTTAGGGCTATGCTTAAGGCGAGTGAAGGGCTTGATAACCTTCGTATTATGCTGCCCATGATTTGTAATGTATCTGAGGTAGAAGAGGCTTTACACCTAATTTACCGAGTTTATCATGAGGTGAGAGAGGAGGGGGTGAACATATCGATGCCTCAGGTTGGCGTCATGATTGAGGTGCCAGGAGCTGTTTATCAAATTAAAGAATTGGCTGAGCGGGTGGATTTTTTGTCCGTTGGTTCTAATGACTTAACACAATATTTACTAGCGGTAGATAGAAATAACCCTCGCGTAGCAGGGCTTTATCAGTCGTTCCATCCCGCCGTTTTACAGGCGCTGGTTAAAATAGCGAAAGATGCACGATCTGCAGGAACCCAGCTTAGTATTTGTGGTGAGCTGGCAGGAGACCCCGCTGGTGCAGTGTTATTGATGGCGATGGGATACGAAGCGCTTTCAATGAATGCCTCTAACCTACCCAAGGTTAAATCGGTTATTCGCAATATCGACCTTGTTTGGGCTAAGCAACTGCTAGATAAAGTTTTATGCCTAGACTCCCCCGATGTCATCAAAAGTACTTTAGATCTTGCTTTAAAAGAAAAGGGGTTTGGTAAGTACGTTCATTCTGGGCGTGTTGTAGATCGGCTTGCTTAAAATATACCTCATTATAGGTATGTTCGACTACAAGGTTATGAAGCTTGAGCTATACTAAATTTTGTAAGTGATGATTAGTGTGAATATTCTAATTTGAGTTGCTAATGTAACTCATAGTACACACCATAATAATCGTTTTTTATCATGATTATAAGTATATAGAGAATAAGACCATCGTCACGGAATGACTCTCGGTGTAGGGCTTGGCACGGGCGTTTAAAATAGCGTTTTTAACTGTGCTGACGCGATAAGTTGTGGGAGGAAGCGGGAGCTTTAATGGTAGCGAATAAATCAGTAACAACGACAAAGCCAAAAATAGGGCTGGCGCTTGGTGGCGGAGGTCCTTTAGGCGGCATCTATGAAATAGGCGCTCTACGGGCTCTTGACGAGTCTCTTGAAGGATTAGATTTTAATGATCTGTATGTCTATGTGGGTGTTAGCTCGGGGGCGTTTGTCGCTGCTAATTTAGCGAATCAGATGACACCCGCACAAATGTGTCGCATTTTTGTCAAAAATGAAGCTGAAGTTCACCCTTTTCATCCAGAGTTTTTTTATCGTCCAGCAATTCGTGAGTATCTAAAGCGAGCGGTTTCTGTGCCTGGCTTAGTCGTTGAAGCTTGTGCTCGGTTTGTCAATAATCCTCATGACCAAAACTTCCTTGAAGCAATGACGGTTTTGGCGCAAGCGCTTCCTGCAGGTATTTTTGATAATGAAGGGTTGCACGAATACCTGCAACGCTCTTATAGCATGTTGGGTAGAACCAACGACTTTAGGCAGTTAAGCCGGCGTTTATATTTGGTTGCGTCAGACCTTGAGAGTAGTGAGTCAGTACGCTTTGGTGCCCCCGGATTTGATCATGTGCCTATTTCGAGAGCAGTACAGGCAAGTGTGGCCTCTCCCGGTCTCTATTGCCCTGTAGATATTGATGGTCGTTACTATATGGATGGAACGCTGCGGAAAGGTATGCATGCCTCAGTGGCGCTTGAAGATGGTGCTGATGTGGTGTTTGCGATAAACCCTGTCGTTCCAGTCGATGTGAGTGCTGCGGTTTCAGCGGGAACCATGAAGCCTGGCATGTTAAGAAATTCAGGCATGCCGCATATATTGTCGCAAACATATCGCACGATGGTGTACTCACGGATGCGTTCAGGTATGGCCATGTATGAGCGAGAATACCCCAATGCCGATGTTGTATTGTTTGAACCCACCCGCGATGACGGCAAGCTATTTTTCTCTAACGTGTTTAGTTTTCAGGCGCGTAGAATGGTGTGCGAACATGCTTACCAGATGACCCGAAAAGACCTTTTAAAACGTTCTGACGAGTTGCAAGAGCAGCTTGCGCCTTATGGCATAACGGTAAGAAAAGATATTTTGGAAGATGATCAGCGCACAATCAGTACCAGCCTATACGGCGAAATGTTACCGCTGTATGTCGCGAAAGAGCGAGAGGTTGAGTCGGGCTTTATTGGCAGAAAATTAAGCAGCGGTTTAGAAAGTGTGGCGGACTTGCTACAGAGCGCTAAGCATATTTTGTAATACTCCCCCCCTTTTTTTAGGGGGGTAGAAACTATCTACTTTCACCTGCAGACTCTAACTGCTGCAAATAACCCTTCCAGTAAGCCTCTTCATTACAGCCAAGGTCATACAAATAATCCCAAGTGTAAAGGCCTGAATCGTGCCCGTCACTGTAGGTAATTTTTAGGGCATAGTTACCCGCAGACTCAATATTGGTGATGGTGACATCTTTTTTGCCTGTTTGCAGAACTGCGCTATCAGGGCCGTGTCCTCGAACTTCAGCAGAGGGTGATAGTACGCGTAAAAACTCAAAGCTCAGTGAATATTTCTCGCTATCAGAATAGCAGAGTTCAAGGCAACGTGATTTTGTTTGAAGCTTTATTTGAGTAGGGCGTGGAGCGGTCGCCATAGGGAGTTCCTTTAGAAATAAATCTCAACTTGGCAGAGGCGTTATCAGCAGGCTCGTAGTGAAACCTGCTGATATGTTTGGGTGCTATAGAATATAACGGCTTAAGTCTTCATCTTCTGAAAGATCATTTAGTTGCTCATTGACGTAGTCAGCGGTAATTTCAAGGCTTTCATTGATGCTGTCGCCGGCCCCGAAAGATGCGCTTTCTAATAGCCTCTCAAGTACAGTGTGTAATCTTCGAGCACCAATGTTCTCTGTCGTTTCGTTAACTTTCCAAGCAATTTCTGCAATTCGGGTTAATGCGTCATCACTAAATTTAAGCGCTAAACCTTCTGTTGCCATGAGCGCTTCATATTGCTCTGTTAGCGAGGCATCTGGTTCAATTAGAATACGCTTAAAGTCTTCAGGTGATAGTGCTTTAAGTTCTACGCGTATGGGTAGTCTACCTTGAAGCTCAGGAATAAGGTCTGAAGGCTTTGATAGGTGGAAGGCACCTGAGGCAATAAATAGGATGTGATCTGTTTTTATCATGCCAAATTTAGTGCTAATGGTACACCCTTCGATCAGCGGAAGAAGGTCACGCTGTACACCCTCTCTTGAAACATCAGAGCTTGAGTTGTCTGCCCTTTTAGCTACCTTATCGATTTCATCAATAAAGACGATGCCGTTTTGTTCAACGAGATGCAGTGCATCTTGCTTAATCTGCTCTTCGTTAACAAAGCGAGCGGCTTCTTCTTCTTGAATCTTTTTAAATGCATCCGCTACTTTCATTTTTTTTGTTTTCTTTTTGTCTCCCGACATATTCGAAAACATACTTTGTAGCTGACTGGTCATTTCTTCCATGCCAGGAGGCGCCATTATTTCTACGCCGACCGGCGTTGCTTTTACTTCTATTTCTATTTCTTTGTCATCTAGCTCGCCTTCACGAAGTTTCTTGCGGAAAATCTGGCGTGCTGACGACTCAGGTGCTTCTGTTTCGGTTTCGTTAAATGTGCGTGCTGGAGGAAGAAGCGCGTCGAGTATGCGCTCTTCTGCTGCATCCATTGCCTGATGAGATACTGTATCCATCGCTTTTTCGCGTAACATCTTCATGGCCATGTCGACCAAGTCACGAATGATTGACTCTACATCACGGCCCACATAGCCCACTTCAGTAAATTTCGTGGCTTCCACTTTTATAAAAGGGGCATCTGCTAGTTTAGCAAGTCGACGGGCTATTTCAGTTTTACCTACGCCCGTTGGTCCAATCATTAGGATGTTCTTAGGCGTGATCTCATTACGCATGCCTTCGTCGAGCTGCATCCGTCTCCAACGGTTTCTAAGCGCGATAGCCACAGCGCGTTTGGCTTCATTCTGGCCAATAATGTGTTTATCTAATTCGTTGACTATTTCTCTAGGGGTCATTCCAGACATGATTTCTTACCAATTTATTGATTCTGCTGACGAGCCGTAATGTAATTGTATCAGCGCTTTACAGCTCATGATGTGTGTTGAACGTTATTCTGAGTCTTTACTATTAAGGTCTTCAATGGTGTGGTTCTGGTTAGTATAAATACAGATATCCGCAGCAATGGTTAAGCCTTTATCTACGATTTCTCGAGCACTGAGCGTTGTGTTTTCAAGTAATGCTCTGGCAGATGCTTGTGCGAAAGGGCCGCCAGACCCAATAGCAATAAGGCTGTCTTCTGGTTCGATTACATCGCCATTACCGGTAATAATGAGTGATGTTTCTTTATCCGCAACCGCGAGTAAGGCTTCTAGTTTTCGCAGGGCCCGATCGGTTCGCCAGTCTTTTGCTAACTCTACCGCAGCTCTTACTAGATGACCTTGATGTTTTTCAAGCTGGGCTTCAAATCGCTCAAATAGGGTGAAGGCATCGGCTGTACCGCCTGCGAAACCGGCGATGACTTTGCCGTGATAAAGGCGTCTAACCTTTTTGGCATTGCCTTTCATGATTGTATTGCCTAGAGAAACCTGACCGTCGCCACCTAAAGAAACTTCTCCGTCGCGACGTACTGATAAGATGGTGGTCATCCCATAACTCCATTATTGATTAGAACATAAGAACCCGTAGTGTTTGTATGTTGAAACTGACGGGTACTTGCAAATTGAACTCAAGCACCGAATTTCAATAGGCGCTTTTAAACAGACAATGAAGAGATATATGGAGACTGCTAAGATTAATTCAAGGGAGGTAGTGAAATAGTATGGGCGAGATGAAAAAATATAGTTGCTGTAGGGGCGGATCGATGCGTCCGCCCAATGAGGTCCTTGCAGAGCTGCGATTAGCGCTTGTTTTTCTTAACAAGAGGCTGAATATTAATGGCAACCAATCGGTCCATTGAGCTATTCATCTTGCTGCGAGAGGTATAGGGCCCTACTTGCACACGGTACCATGTACTATTACTGCTTGTGACGACTTTTTCGATGTTGGCTTTGAGGCCTTGAAAGCCAATCATGGCTTTTTGTCTTTCAGCGTCACTGAGATTTCTAAAAGAGCCGGTTTGCAGGATGTATTCATACTTTATCTGTTTGCCTTTCTCTTTGTATTGGTAGGCGTCAACCTTGGGAGGAATGATCTCCGACTCGGGTAGCAAGTCGTAGAACTTAAAGCGCTCCTTTGTGGTCGAACTAGTGTCAGGTTTTGCTGGCGGTGTTTCTGTTTTTTGGGTGGGCGCTACGGGGAGTGTCGCCTTCGTAGGGGGTACTTTATTTAAATAAACCAACCCTGTGACAAACAAAGACGCAATAACGATGCAGGCAATAATAACCCAAGGTGTGGACTTTGGGCGAGGTGCTGGCGTGTTTTGTTTTTGAGCTCGAGTGTTTGATTTTGCTGCTTTTGGTTTGCTTGAACCCGCGCGCCCTTTCGAGCGCTTACCGGGTTCTTTTGTGGTGCTGGGTTTAGCGTAATCCCGCGTCATGACAGGTACATCCTTTTCCTAACGTTTCGCGTTTCTTACATTTCTTCCGGTGCACTAACACCCAGAAGCTTAAGGCCGTTAGCAATAACTTGTCTAACGGCTAGCCCTAATGCAATACGGGCGTCGCGTAGTTTTTCATCTTCAACCAACATTTTGTGTGCGTTGTAGTAAGTATGAAAGTCTGCCGCTAGCTCTTTCAAATAATGAGTCAGTGTGTGTGGCTCAAGATTGATAGCTGCGTTATTTAGCATCTCTGGGTATTTTGATAGCTTCGATGCTAAGTCACGCTCGTGTTCTAGCGTAAGCAATTCAAGATTGGCTAGGCCATTCTCTTTGTTCCAAGACGTATTTTGCTCGGCTAGCTTTCTTAGTACGCTACAAATCCTAGCGTGAGCATACTGAATATAGTAGACAGGGTTATCTTTACTTTCAGATTTTGCCAGTTCCAAGTCAAAGTCCATGTGCTGCTCAGCTTTGCGAGTCACATAAAAGAAACGGGCAGCATCGTTACTGACTTCTTCGCGTAATTCTCTTAGCGTGACGAATGAGCCGCTACGCGTCGACATCTGCACGCGTTCGGTGCCACGGTAAAGAATGGCAAACTGAACCAGCTTGACGGTTAGTTTTTCTGGGTTAAGGCCTAGCGCCTCTAGTGCGGCTTTAACGCGAGCGATATAGCCGTGGTGGTCTGCGCCCCAGATGTTGATGACTTGCGTAAAGCCACGCTCAAACTTGTTTTTGTGATAAGCGATATCTGACGCGAAGTAGGTCGTCTCGCCATTATCACGCTTAACTACGCGATCTTTATCATCGCCAAATTCAGTAGAGCGGAACCAAATAGCGCCTTCTTTTTCGTATAGATGCCCCGACTTATCGAGCTGCTCTATAACGCCATCAATGCTATCTGCAAGTGACTTTTCAGAAAACCATTTTTGATAGTTAACACCAAATCCGCCTAGGTCATCTTTGATGTCACCGACAATGTTATCAAGGCCTGAGTCAAACACCGCAAGATAGTCGTTTTCGCCTAGTAAAGCTTTGCAGCGAGCAATAAGGGCGTCGATATGAACTTCTTTATCACCACCGGCAGGTTCATCTGCAGGGATGTTTTCGAAGACGGTTTCAGCTGCGTGCTGAAGCTTGTCTCCATACTCATTGCTAAGCCGGCGAGCGATATCATATACATAGTCGCCTTTATAACCGTTGCAAGGGAAGGTGAATGTCTCGCCTTGTAGCTCCAGATATCGTAACCAGATACTGGTCGCTAGAATATTCATTTGGCGCCCGGCATCATTAACGTAGTATTCACGTTGGACGTCAAAGCCGGCGGCTTCAAGTAGGTCTGCTACTGTCGCGCCGTATGCTGCGCCGCGTCCATGACCTACATGAAGAGGCCCTGTTGGGTTTGCAGATACAAATTCAACCTGAACTTTTTGGTTTTTACCGGTATTGCTTCGGCCGTACACTTCGCCGCCGGTTAAAATTTCAGGAACGACCGCAAAACTGCTTGCGTTACTGACAAAAAAGTTAATAAAGCCTGGGCCTGCTATTTCGGCTTTTTCAACGCCTTGGTTATCGGATATGGCCTGTTCGAGAATGATACTGCAGAGACGTTCGGCAATTTGACGCGGCGCTTTTCCGGCGGGCTTGGCAAGCGTTAATGCAACGTTGCTTGCAAAGTCACCGTGACTTTTATCGCGTGTGTTATCGATAGTGATTTTAGGCGAAACCTCTTCTGGTAGTTCACCTGATGCCTTTAGTTTGTCAACTGCGGACTGAATTAATCCTGCGATATATTCTTTCATCTCTACTGGGTTCTGCCATTTAGAATGGAAAATAGGGGGAACCGGCTATTATGGAGGAAGTTGGCATTTGAAACAATTGCCGTTTCGGTCAAAAGCACTAGTTTATTTCAATGGGGTCAACATCGATCATCCAGCGGGTCTTGCCCCAGCGGTTGTCATTTAACCAATGGCAGATGTGTTGAGTGATACGCTGTAATGCAACTCTGTTCTCAGATGAGAGCAATAAATGCGCTCGATGTACGCCGGCTTTTCGGCTCATCGATGCCGGAATCGGGCCTAGCAGTTCGACGGTTTGCTGAGGGTCTAGCGCCATGTCTGCGACCATTTTCTTTGTTTTTTCGAGTAAACCGATGGCGTTGTTTATATGGGGGGCTTCGGCTTTGAGTAAAGACATATAGCTGAAAGGTGGTAGCGCCGCTGATTGTCGTTCATCAATAAGTTCGTCTGCTATTTGAGGGTAGTTGCCGCGCGCTATCTGCTGAAGTATGGGGTGGTCGCCGTGGCTAGTTTGAATCACCACTTGTCCTTTGCTACTGCCTCTGCCAGACCTTCCTGCCACCTGAATGAGTAGTTGGGCCGTTTTTTCAAGTGCTCTAAAGTCTGCGCTAAATAGACCGCCGTCGGCATCGACAACTGCGACCAGCGTTACATTGGCGAAGTCATGGCCTTTTGCTAGCATTTGTGTGCCGACCAGTATGCAAGGGTTGCCTTTATTAACTTCTTCAACCAGGTCTTTCATGGCGTTTTTTTTGCGTGTGCTATCTCGGTCCACTCTAATAATGGGCGTTTCTGGGAAGATCGCCTCGAGTGTTTCTTCGGCTTTCTCGGTACCTGCGCCTAAGGTTTTAATGTTAGTGCTTTGACAATCTGGGCATTGGCTGGGTATTGCTGCGCTGTAGTCGCAGTGGTGGCAGCGAAGGTGTGCCGGGTGTTTGTGAAGTGTCATTCTAGCGTCGCAGTGGCGGCAATCGGCGAGCCAGCCGCAGTCTTCGCAGGTAATGGCGGGCGCAAACCCTCGGCGATTGAGGTAGACAATCACTTGGTGTTGATTGTCGAGATGCTGCTTAATTGTGTCTATTAAGGGCCGAGAAAGCCCTCCTTCGAGTGGGCGGCTTTTAATGTCAAGCAACTCAATGTCAGGAAACGACGCCCCACCGGCTCTGGACGGCAATGCTATCTTTTTGTATTTCCCGTTTAGTACATTGTTGATTGATTCTAGTGAAGGGGTTGCTGAGCCTAAAACGACCGGGCACTTTTCTTTATGACCTCTTGTGACGGCGAGATCTCTAGCAGAATAACGAAACCCTTCTTGTTGTTTAAATGAATTATCGTGCTCTTCATCAACAATAATACAGCCGAGGTTCTTCATTGGTGTGAAAATGGCTGAGCGTGTACCAATAATAATTTTCGCAGCGCCTTGTCTGGCCAGCTCCCAGCTGGTGAGTCGCTCGTTCTGATTAAGGCCCGAGTGTAGCGTTCCGATAGGGCACTTAAAGTGGCGCTGAAAGCGGGCGAGGGTTTGTGGTGTCAGGCTTATTTCAGGTACTAGTATAATCGCTTGTCGTCCGGCGCTAATGACTTGGTCTACTAGGTTCATATAGACCTCCGTTTTGCCGCTACCTGTGACCCCTTGTAATAGCGTGCATTGGAAATTCCCTATGTCGCTTGCAAGCTGTTTAACCGCGACGGTTTGGTCTTCTGATAACGGGAGAGGTGGCGCAGACGCTTGGTATTCTGTTGCGGCTGCGGTCAGGGCGTCTAATTCTTCAGAAACGATTAGCGCTTTATTAAATAGTGACTTTAATTGAGTTGATGTGAAGCCCAGTAGTTTTATGGTCTCTTCAAGTAGGCCGTTGGGTGCGTTTTCAAGGGCTCGATAGAGTTGCAGTTGTTTTTTTGCGTTGGGCTTAATCGCGTTTTCGGCCGGCTCTATATGATCTTTATTGATGGACCAACGTTGAGTGCCTGCAATATTAATAGGCTGGCCCTGCTTGAGGATGGGCGGTAATATTGCAAAAAGAACCTCGCCAATAGGATGGCAGTAGTATTGAGATGCCCACTTGGCCATCGATAAAATAGATGGCGATAAAATAGGTTGCTGGTCAAGTAGCTGCTTAACGGGCTTTAGTTTTTTGATAGGGAAATCGCTATGATCTTTGATCTCTATAATAATGCCCGTTAATGCTCTTCTACCAAATTGTACGGCGACTCGCTGGCCCGGTTCGAGAGTAGCGACATTTATCTCAAGCGGTGGCAAATAGTCAAATGTTCGGTAAAGCGGTATAGGTAGGGCTACGGCGAGAATGGTAATTGAATTGGCTGTAGGGCTAATGCTTGGCACGGCGTAGATTATCCTGGGTGGTTTGTACTGTCGTTTACGATAAATCTTGCTAATCGATCTTTTTTTGGTAAAATGCGCGGTCTGATTTTGGCTTTATGCCACCCCGCAAGATGATTTATCGTCTTATGATGCAATGAAATGCGGTGCCCAGCAACAGATTTGATCGTTGATTGGGTAGCGGCATGAGAAAACCGAGGTTCACAATGAAAGAAGGTATACACCCAAAATACGAAGAAGTGACTGCATCATGTAGTTGCGGAAATGTTATCAAAACACGTTCAACAATGTGTAGAGATATCCATATCGATGTATGTTCATCATGTCACCCTTTTTACACTGGTAAGCAGAAAGGTGTTGAAGCTGGCGGACGTGTTGATAAGTTCAAGCAGCGTTTTGGAAGCCGTATTAACAAAGGTTAATGCGCTATTGTTGCGGTATAAGATGAATCGCGGCGATAAGTTATCACAAAAAAGGGAGTCCATTTTGGGCGCCCTTTTTTTGTGCCTGCTGTTTTTTGGGATTGAGGTCAGCGCGAAACAGTGTGAACAGCCATCTGCAAAGCAAATTTCTGAAATGGAACTTGCTGCGGTTAAGCGGGTGGTTGACGGCGATACGTTGCATTTGAAAGATGGCCGAAAAGTCCGATTGATCGGGGTTAATACCCCGGAATTCGGTAAGAAAAATAAGCCCTCCGAACCTTATGCCAAACAGGCAGCGCAGCGATTGGCGTTACTTGTTGGGACGCCTGCCTTGGTTAGATTGATGGAGGGTGAGGAGGCAAAGGATCGGTACGGTCGTTTACTTGCCTATGCGTTTACCCCGCAAGGTGACAGCATAGAAGCGGCTTTAATTCGAGAGGGATTAGGTTTTGCTATCGCAATTCCTCCGAATATAGCCTACCAAGATTGCTTGCTACAGGCTCAGTTGGCAGCAAGATCGTCTAAATTGGGTGTGTGGGGGGACCATTATTTCTCGCCACGAAGTAGTCGAAAGCTGAAGCGCTCAGATACT
This sequence comes from Alkalimarinus alittae, assembly GCF_026016465.1. NCBI lineage: Bacteria > Pseudomonadati > Pseudomonadota > Gammaproteobacteria > Alteromonadales > Alteromonadaceae > Alkalimarinus > Alkalimarinus alittae. The sequence goes on along the minus strand of NZ_CP100390.1, from coordinate 3,775,775 downwards.
GGCTTTCGGTTGGTGTCAGGCCGACTTGAACGCGCTCGCTTGAAAGAAGGGAAGACTTGGTGGTTGCTGTTTGAGGGGCGGTTAGCTCTTATGATACCTAAGGCTTCGCAGAAATATTTTGACCAAAAAAGACTGCAAACTCTGGTGGGGCGAGAGTTAATAGTGAGCGGTTGGTTGATAAAAAAGAATTTAAGTGCAAAAGAGAAAGCAAAAAAATATAAACCGTATATGATGTCGGTTAAGCACCCGGCAGCGTTTATTGACCCAGTTTTATGAGAATAAGACTTTATGAGGTCTTTAAAATATGAGGTAGGTCAAGTGTCTGGCCGGCCTTCCTTTGTTGTTTTGGTCTTACCCTTGTGTGTAAAAGTGAAACAAGGGATAATATCGCGCCCGTGGCTAGGTAATAGTCAGGCTCGCTGAAGAAGGTGAGAGGGAAACATCCCTGATGATTTTCCTGATTTAATTAACGTCAAGACGGAAAAGAAGCAATGTCTGAAGATATGAAGCAAGCTGCACTCGATTACCACGCGAATCCAAGAGCGGGTAAAATTAGTGTAGAAATCAGTAAGCCAACAGAAACTTCCAGAGATTTGTCTTTGGCTTATAGTCCTGGAGTAGCAGAGCCTGTTCGCGAGATCGCTAAAGATCCTGAGAATGCGTACAAATATACGGCTAAAGGTAACTTGGTTGCTGTAATTTCTGATGGTTCTGCGATTCTTGGTCTGGGTAACCTTGGACCTTTGGCTAGTAAGCCTGTAATGGAAGGTAAAGGCGTTCTATTTAAGCGTTTTGCAGGTATTGATGTTTTTGATATCGAAGTAAACTCTGAGAGCCCTCAGGCGTTTATCGATACAGTGCGACGCATCGCCGATACATTTGGCGGCATTAACCTTGAAGATATCAAAGCGCCTGAGTGTTTTGAAATCGAACGTATCTTGATTGAGCAGTGTGATATTCCAGTATTCCATGACGATCAGCATGGTACCGCTATTGTAACGGCTGCAGGTATGTTGAATGCGCTTGAGTTACAAGGTAAGAAAATTGAAGAAGCTAAGATCGTGTGTCTTGGTGCCGGCGCGGCAGCAGTTGCATGTATGAAGCTGCTTATTAGTTGTGGTGCTGCTTCAGAAAATATTTACATGTTGGATCGTAAGGGTGTTATCCACTCCGGTCGTGATGACTTGAATCAGTACAAAGCGATGTTTGCGAATGATACTGATAAGCGTACTTTAGCTGACGCATGTGACGGCGCTGACGTATTTGTTGGTTTATCTGGTCCAAACTTGTTGCCAGCAGAAGCATTAAAATCAATGGCACCAAACCCTGTTGTATTTGCATGTTCTAACCCTGATCCTGAAATTGCGGTAGAGCTTGCATTGGCAACTCGTGATGACTTGATCATGGCGACAGGACGTTCTGATTATCCTAACCAGGTTAACAACGTTCTTGGCTTTCCTTTCATCTTCCGTGGCGCTCTAGATGTGCGTGCTAAGGTTATAAACGAAGAAATGAAAGTTGCTGCAGTTCACGCGATCAGAGAATTGGCAAAAGAGCCAGTGCCACAGGCTGTTATTGATGCATACGGCGGCGAAGCTTTAGAGTATGGTAAGGATAATATTATTCCTAAGCCACTTGATACTCGTTTGTTGACAGTTGTATCTGCCGCTGTTGCTAAGGCTGCTGTTGATTCAGGTGTGGCTAACTTGCCTTACCCTGCGCACTACCCACTTAACTCTATTGACGATATTATCTAAATATCGAAAGTGTTGTGAGTTTAAAAAGCCGCATTTTTAATGCGGCTTTTTTGTGCCTGTAAGATTCTTAAGATAAGATCGCAGGCATAAAAAAACCTCGCAAAATGCGAGGTCTTTTCGTGTTCTTAGCACTTCTGGAGACGGCTGGTTTAAGGCTTTACCCAGAGCAGAGGCCTGATTAATTACTTAATTTTAGCTTCTTTATAAGCGACGTGCTTACGAACAACTGGGTCGAACTTTTTGATTTCCATCTTTTCTGGCATGTTACGCTTGTTCTTGTCGGTCGTGTAGAAGTGACCGGTGCCTGCAGATGAAACTAACTTGATTTTATCGCGCATCTCTAAGCTCCTTAGATTTTCTCGCCACGTGAACGCATATCGGACAACACTTGCTCGATACCTTTCTTGTCGATTATGCGCATTCCTTTAGTAGATACACGCAATTTAACAAAACGCTTTTCGCCTTCAATCCAAAAGCGATGGCTCTGCAAATTAGGCAGAAAACGGCGCTTAGTGTGATTCTTTGCGTGAGAAACGTTATTTCCAGCAACAGGTCTTTTTCCTGTAACCTGACAAACTCTTGACATATCCTGACCTCGTCTCCAACTGTCTGTTGGTAACCATTGAAACTTTTACTTTGGCTTGACTAAATGTTGAGTCATAGCCAAGGAGCCCGCCTTTATACCAGAATCCATTTTTAATGGCAAAAAAAACGTGCTTTAAAGATGAAAAACTGTGTGTCTAGCGCTATGAATTATTATTTATATGACCTGTTACTAAAGTTTTAAATTTTTGGCTTGATTATAGTAAGCCCCTTTCGGCAAAGGATGTAGTCTCTCCATTACCGATAATAATATGGTCTAGCACGCGAACATCAATGAGCGCTAACGCAGAAACGAGGCGTTTTGTGATTTGTTGGTCGGCAATGCTCGGCTCTGCAACCCCTGATGGGTGGTTATGGGCAAAGATAATAGCCGCAGCTTGGTTATCTAAGGTGTTTTTAACCACCTCTCTAGGATAAACGCTAGCGCCATCGATAGTCCCCCTAAATAACTCTTCAAATTTAATGACCCGATGTTGATTGTCTAGGTATAAGCAGCAAAAAACCTCATAAGGGCGGCCAATTAGCTTAGACTTAAGGTAGTTTCGTGTCAGGGTAGGGCTCGTTAGGGCGCTTTCATGCTGAAGTTGTTCTTGCATGTGCCGCTTAGCCATTTCAAGGGTTGCTTGAAGTTGCGTGTATTTAGCGCTACCAAGGCCTGGGGCTGAGCAAAACTCTTCGAGCGACGAAGAGAACATGGCTCTGAGACTTCCAAATCGCACGAGAAGCTCACGAGAGAGGTCTACAGCTGTTTTTCCGGGGATGCCAGTGCGTAAGAATATGGCGAGCAGTTCTGCGTCGCTCAATGCGTGAGGGCCTTTATCGAGCAGTTTTTCTCTGGGACGTTCGTTGACGGGCCAGTCTGAAATAGCCATTTTACTTCCTTGTTTAGTGGTGGGCGTTAAGCCTGAGTGTTGGTTTTCCATAACCAAGTGAAAATTGTAACTTAAGTGGAGAGTTGATGGTAATGATGGAGTGAAAAAAGATCATTCAGATGTTATCTTAGTCCGCAATTTATTATTTTTATTTCTCTGTGTTTGTATGCGAACGTTAAGTCGATATTTTGGTGCGTGGTTTTTATGTTAAATGGTCGTCGAATACTAGTCGGTATCACAGGTGGCATTGCTGCTTATAAAACCGCAGAACTTGCAAGACTTCTGATAAAGTCGGGTGCCAATGTGCGCGTAGTGATGACTGAAGGAGGGAAGGCGTTTATTACGCCCCTTACCCTGCAGGCGCTATCGGGAAACCCTGTCCATTTGAGTTTGCTAGATACGGAAGCAGAAGCAGGAATGGGGCATATAGAACTCGCTAAATGGGCTGAGATGGTTGTTGTTGCGCCTGCGTCGGCCGATTTTATTGCTCGTTTTACTGTGGGCATGGCCAACGACTTGTTAACAACGTTATGCCTTGCTACCGAAGCACCGATTGCTATCGCGCCAGCGATGAATCAGGCGATGTGGAAAAACAGCCGCACCCAACGCAATATAAATGAACTCACCCAAGCGCTAAATGTCTATATTTGGGGTCCAGGTGAAGGTGAGCAGGCATGCGGTGACGTCGGGTTGGGGCGAATGCTTGAGCCTGAGCAGTTGCATGCATGTATTAATAATTATTTTTGTCATGGCCCTTTGCATGGTAAAAGGGTCGTTATTACGGCAGGTCCAACAAGAGAAGCAATTGACCCTGTTAGGTATGTATCTAATCATAGTTCCGGAAAAATGGGCTATGCGTTAGCGGTTGCGGCAAGAGATGCGGGTGCTACCGTTGAGTTGATATCGGGCCCTGTTGCCTTACCAGCACCCAGTGGGGTGAAGTTAACGTCTGTGTCTTCGGCATTAGATATGCTGAATGCGGCGGAAAAAGCGACTGATCAAGGGTGCGATATATTTATTGCGTCTGCGGCCGTGGCAGATTATCGGCCTGAAGCGGTGCCAGAACAGAAAATCAAAAAAAGCCAACGTAAAATGGTTATAGAACTGATCAAAAACCCCGATATTGTGGCATCGATTGCGGCGCGGCCAGATAAACCGTTTACGGTGGGCTTTGCTGCCGAGACTCAAGACGTAATTGCCTATGCAGAAGGGAAACTGAAAAACAAAAAACTCGATATGATCGTCGCTAACGATGTATCGGATCAGCGAATTGGTTTTAACAGTGAAGATAACGCCGTAACCGTACTCTGGGATGGTGGTAGTCAGTCATTTTCTCAGCAAAGTAAATTAATATTGGCGGGAAGTATTGTGGAACTTATCGTTTCAAATATGCAGCCTTAACCGAAAAAATCGGTTTACACATTATTTATAGATAGAAACGTATTGAGAGTTAGGTTATGTCAAAGAAAAGTCTTCAGTTAAAAATTATGGACTCCCGAATAGGGGGAGAGATCCCAATGCCCACCTATGCAACCGAAGGGTCGGCAGGGATTGATCTAAGAGCTTGCGTTGATGAGGCCACTGAGATCCTTCCGGGTGAGACTATTTTGGTCCCGACAGGCATGGCTATTTATATAGAAGATCCAAGTCTGGCTGCCGTTTTACTACCGCGCTCAGGATTAGGGCATAAACATGGCATTGTACTGGGCAATTTAGTGGGGCTTATTGACTCTGATTATCAGGGGCAGTTAATGGTGTCTTGTTGGAATCGAGGGGATAAGCCTTTTACCATTAATGTAGGCGAAAGAATTGCTCAGATGGTTTTGGTTCCTGTTGTTCAGGCTGAATTTGAAATTGTGAGTGAGTTTGGTGATAGCGATAGAGGTGAAGGTGGTTTTGGCTCAACAGGAACACGCTAGCTGAATTTTAGCTGTAAGTATTTATGCAGGGTCGGCGCAATTTTTGATAGCTGATCTACACTTATCGATATATTGATTTATATGACTGAGGTGTTTGTGAGGCGATAGCGTCAGCTAATCGCACAAAAACTTCAGCGGTGATTTGGCATTTTATGCAGAGTTTAATTTCCATAACAGGGAAACCTTATGAAGCTAGGTAAAAAAAATAAACCAGAAGACAACGCTTCGGTGGTTGATGAGAAAGCTAAGGCAAAGGCGCTAAAGAAGAAAGTTGATAAACCTGCAGGGGCTAAATTTAAGCACCTGACTCCTCCGTTATACATTGCGTTAGCGTGCGCTCTATTAACAATAGTCTTGGTGGGTTATTTAATTCAAATGACGGTGATTGGTTCCGCTGAAAAGCGTGTAAGTCAATCTATGTCAGAAATTGCATTATCAAGCGCGCAACTTCAGATCGATCAGCGTGTGAGTTTTATAAAGAGGGAACTTGATAGTATCGCGACCTTAGATACGGTAGCCGCCGCGCTTGACGATACTACGGCGCGAGAGTCGATGGAAAAAGACATTGAAGGATTTTTACCTTATGTATCCAAAGTGTATTTTTTCAAGCGAGGCTTAGCGACGAGGGATGCGGATGCTGAAACCCCCCTAGGTTTTTCAAGTCTTGATCTCATAAAAAGAGCAGAGAAAGATGAGAATCCGCATATAGAGGCTTTTTTGAGGGAGGGCGAATGGCTAGTTCAGGCCGCAGCACCGGTGAAAAACAAGCAGACAGGTAATGTTACGGGTGTATTATTGGTCGTTTTTGAAAAAGGCCTACTATTAGAAAGCTTAAAGCTTGTATCGGGTGTTGAGGCTGGAAAGTTGAGCTTGGTTCAGGTTTTTGGTAGCTCAGAGCAAGTGGTAGCAGCGATGGGGAGTGGTAGCGAAGAAGTGCTTTCCCGTGACACCTCGATACCTCACTGGCAGGTTCGTTTTCAGCCTGCGGTATCTTCTGATGCTTTCGTTGATGTAGGGCTGTTTTGGATGTTAATAGCGGGGTGTGCCGTTTTAGTGTTATTGGTGACAGCGCTACCCTTAATGTCTCTTTTCAAACACCTTAGAGCGGAGTCGATGGCCGTCACTCAGTATGCGCAAAGCCTATTTAATGCAGAAAGAAAAAGAGTTCCAGCCGTTAAGTTTGCCATGTTTCATTCAATGGCTGCAACGATGCAGCGCCTTGCTGTAGCGGCTGACAAAAAAATGGACTCGGTGGCTGAGGCGAAAAAAGCGCAGGCGAAAATAGTTGAAGAGAAAGACCACGCGGACCCACTATTTCAGGGGAATGATGACCTTGATATTGACATGATGGACGGTGACGATGACCTCCTTGGTCTTGGTGCTTCGGATGGCTTAGATCCGCTAGATTCATTAGATGATGACTTGCTGACAGAGTCAGAAGGCGTATTAGTTGATGTGCCTCAGTCGATTTTTCGAGCCTATGATATTCGCGGAATAGTAGGAGATACATTAACACCAGAAATCGTCATGCAAATTGGTTTGGCGATAGGTAGTGAGGCCGCAAAGCGTGGGCAGCCTACTATTTGCGTAGGGTATGATGGTCGACTATCGAGTCCAGAACTGGCAGAAGCGCTGATTAACGGCTTGGTTCAGACTGGGCGACAGGTAATCAATATTGGGCAAGTACCAACCCCCGTGCTTTATTTTGCGACTCATCACCTTAATACGGGTTCTGGTGTCATGATTACAGGTAGTCATAATCCTGCTAATTATAATGGCTTTAAGATGATGTTGGGCGGAGAGACGTTAGCGGGTGATGATGTACAGAAGTTATATGACCGAATTTTAGTTCAGGATTACGCGTCGGGTGCCGGTCAGGTGAGTCAGCAAGATGTTAGCCGGGATTATTTAGATGTTATCCTGAATGATATTGCGGTAGCTGCACCGCTTAAAGTTGTCGTTGACGCGGGTAACGGTGTTGCCGGAGAACTTGGACCAGCGTTAATAGAAGAGTTAGGCTGTGAAGTTATTCCGCTATATTGCGACATTGACGGAACCTTTCCAAATCACCATCCAGACCCAGGTAAGCCTGAAAACCTTCAAGATTTGATTCGAAAAGTTGAAGAAGAGGGGGCTGATCTCGGTATTGCGTTTGATGGCGATGGTGACCGAGTGGGCGTGGTTACCAATACAGGTAAAATTATCTGGCCAGATCGACTATTAATGCTTTTTGCTAAGGATGTTGTATCTCGAAACCCTGGGGCCGATGTTATTTTTGACGTTAAGTGCTCTCGACGCCTTAACGGCCTTATTAGTGGTTATGGCGGGCGTCCTATTATGTGGAAAACGGGACACTCCTTGATAAAAGCAAAAATGAAGGAGACAGGTGCGCTGTTAGCAGGCGAAATGAGCGGGCACATATTCTTCAAAGAGCGATGGTTCGGCTTTGATGATGGGCTATATAGTGCGGCACGCTTATTAGAAGTGTTAGGTATCGATGAGCGGTCATCGAATGACGTATTCGAAAGCTTCCCTGAAGATATCAGTACACCAGAGATTAATATTGCAGTGACGGATGAAGGGAAGTTCAGCTTAATTGAGTCTCTGCATGAACAGGGCCGTTTCGAAGGCGGAAATATATCGACGATTGATGGTGTGCGCGTTGATTATCCTGACGGCTGGGGGTTGTGTCGAGCATCCAATACTACGCCTAGCTTAGTGTTGCGCTTTGAGGCTGATGATGAAGACTCTTTGTCGCGTATTCAGCAAGTATTCCGAGAACAGTTATTAATGATTGACCCAGAGCTAGAGCTGACGTTCTAGTTTGAATAAGAGAAATAGATAGTATGAGTACAAATCGTGAATCAGCAATACATGTCGCATCTGTATTGAGTCAGGCTTTACCCTACATTCAGCGTTTTGCAGGCAAGACCATTGTCATCAAATACGGCGGCAATGCAATGGAGAATGAAGAGCTAAAAAATAGCTTTGCTAGGGATATTGTCTTGATGAAGTCTGTAGGGATTAACCCTATCGTGGTGCATGGCGGCGGCCCACAGATTGGCGAGCTGCTTGCTAAACTAAATATTGAGAGTCACTTTGTAAACGGTATGCGTGTAACCGATAGCGCCACGATGGATGTAGTAGAGATGGTGCTGGGTGGGTTGGTCAACAAGCAAATTGTAGCGTTGATTAACCGCAACGGTGGCAAGGCTATTGGTTTAACGGGTAAAGATGCTAATTTGATTAGGGCGACACAGCTAAAGGTTGATATTTCCCAGCCTGAAATGCAAAAGTCTGAGATTATCGATATTGGCCATGTTGGTGAAGTGTCAGAGGTTAATCAGGACGTTATTAATATGCTCACACAGAGTGATGTCATACCTGTTATCGCACCGATTGGTGTTGGTGATGACGGTCGCTCATACAACATAAATGCTGATTTGGTTGCCGGTAAGGTTGCTGAAAAGCTAAAAGCTGAAAAGCTAATGTTGCTGACGAATATCTCTGGTTTGCAGGATAAAAAAGGCAATGTAATGACTGGATTGACCACAGAACAGGTCGATGGGTTAATTGCAGATGGTACTATTTATGGTGGAATGCTACCTAAAATTGGCTGTGCGCTAAGTGCGGTTAATAATGGTGTGACGAGCGCTCATATCATTGATGGAAGAGTTGCACATGCGACATTGCTAGAGATTTTCACTGATGAAGGAGTGGGCACGCTCATAACCAACGATAAAATATAAAGAGTGACCTGTAGAGGCTGAATCTAGAGGCTTTTGGCCCTTTAGATATCAGCTTCTTAGGTGTATCTTGATATATCTCAGGACTAAATTTTTTGCTCGTTTGAATGCGGCTGTTCTGTAATTTCCTGTTCACCAATGACCCTGTTCCGCCCGTCTCTTTTTGCCTTATATAGACATTGGTCAGCTCGTCTAATAAACTCTTCAGGGCTCTCACCATAGCGGTAGGTCGCAGCCCCAATTGATGCATGAACAGAGCCCAGTTTAATATTAGCCGTACTGTCTGTTAGCATTTGATCTGCAATTCGCGAACGAATATTTTCGGCAACAGAAAGCGCATTGCCATAAGATGTTTCAGGTAATATTACCGCAAATTCTTCGCCTCCAAACCGTGCTACGGTATCGTTTCCTTTAACATTTTTTTGTAATATGGTTGCCACAAAGCGAAGTACTTTGTCACCTGTGATATGTCCAAACTGATCATTGAACTGTTTAAAGTGATCGATATCCAATATTAGAAGCGCTAGCTCGGCTGAATTTATCTTGCTAGCGGATATTGATTTCTCTAAAGCTATATTGAACGCTCGTCGATTTTTAACCCTGGTTAAAGCGTCAATGCTTGCTTCGTCGTTGAGACGTTCAACCTCTTCCCTTAAATTCGTCATCTCCTGAGCCATGTTATCGAGTGTTGCCTGAAGATTATGAGTCGCTTCTTCTCTTTTGCGGGTTTCTGTTAGAAGCTCAGTAATTAAAAGACTAATTGTGTTGGCGTCAGTGTTATCGTTTACTTTTTCAGAAAACGTTTCAAGAGATTTTGCATATTGTCCTAGGCCGCTCTCTTCGTTCGAGACTTGTAATAGAAGCTCATTAATGATTTTTCTAACGTTGTCTCTGATCTCATCAACGGCTATCTGTTGCCCGTTTTCGATGTATTGCGTATATAGATTAGTGTTAATTTCTTCTGAGAAGGGGGTGTTATTTTTGATTAGGCTGTTTATTTTTTGTTTTAGTTCAAAATTAGTGCCGGTCGTAAACTCATACCAGACTGCATAGTTTTCTGGCGTTGTAGGTATTTCCCGTCTGCACATCTCGGGTAGGGTGAGTTTTAAGTATCGAACTGCTTGCGTTAAATCATCGTGGTGATGTGCCATATCCTTTCGCGCCGTAATTATCCTTCTCTTTCCCCTTAGATTGTCAGGGATTAGAGGTTTGCTGTTATAAAAGAAAAAACAGCGGTGCATGATAAACCCTATTAAAGGTCAGTATAGAAAACTCTCAACATATTGCCTAGTTAGATACATAAATACGTAAAAATAACAACGTGATTGCACTTTATTCTGGTTATCCTATGTTCTATATCTCTGATATAGTTTAAGCAACATGTCTATATTAGTATGCTCATCAAGCTTGTTTTGGAGTGACGTATAAAAATGAAAAAAATATTTTGGGGAATCGTTTTTATATCGGTTGCGTTGATAGGCTCATATAAAGGGTACTTATGGTATCAAGTGTATCAGCAACTTTCAGAGGTTAAAGAGCAGGTCGCACCGTTTGCAATGGTTAAATATGGCTGGATATACTCAACCTTTGATGGTGAGGTGGGCGTAAGGGATATCAAAATCACGCCTTACTTGTTAAAGGGGACTATCTCTATTGATGAGCTTAGCCTCAAAGCGAAAGATGCGATGGCGCTGCTCTCGCTAGGTGATAAATTTGCACAGCGTACTCCGCCTGAAGAACTACGCATTAAAACAACCAATATGTCCTTTCCGTTAGATGGTCGCTTTGAAGAACTATTAAACTCGTTAGATGTTAGTTCAGATATAACTCATTCTGGTGATGGGTTTAATCCTTTTGGTGTTTATAGTTGTGGCGATACTGCTTCGGTAAAAGGGCCTGAGTTAATCGCGATGGGGTACGATCGCTTTACGGTAAGCAGCGAAGTAGGCTACCGATTTAACTTTCGAGCTGAGCGCTTAGTGTTTGATGCAACTGTTGACTCCGAAAGCATGGGGCGAAGTGAATTCAGTGTTGATGTTGGGGTTTCTGGGCGGGACATTTACGATGTGGTGCGAAGCAACACACTGCCTGTTATTAATCGTGCAACATGGCGCTTTAATGATAATGGCTTTTACCGACGGTTATCTTTTTATTGCAGTAAAAAAACCGAGACAGAAAGGCCCCGCTATGTTGAACAAGCGGCTCAAGAATGGGATGCAGATTTAAAAGATCACGGCATCACTTTAAACGCATCATTAGTTGATACTTATCGTGATTATATACTAGATGGCGGCTTATTGAATGTTGAGGTGAGTCCTGATCGGGGTATTGATTACTCATCGCTGTCATTGTTCTCGGCTAACGATATTATAAGTATGTTGAATGTGCGCATCATGCTAAATGGCGTGTTACTCCCAGACTTATCGCTAACCATTGATGAACAGCAATTTTCTACTACTACCGATGATGGGCAGCCTTTGACAGGTGGAGACGTTACATCAACAGATAGTGCTGAGGCGTTAGTTGTCGTCAAAAGCTATCAGGAAACCGAAATTGAAGAGGCCGCTGAATTTCTGAAACGACGAGCGTTAATTGAGTTAGACACGGGCAAACGCGTGGAAGGTATGATTATTCTCGTAGATGAACATTTTGTCGAGCTCGAGCAAATCGTCGCGGGTGGTAAAGTGAGCTATCCACTCCGTAAACGCAATATCACGTCTTTTAAAGTGTGGAGATAGGCATTCAAGATGGTTAATGACGCGGTGTTACCTTCATTTGAAAAAATGTTGATGCAGCTTGTATCAGTTCCGTCAGTGAGCAGTCCTTCAGCAACATGGGACCAAAGTAATAGTCAAGTGATCGAATTGCTGGCAAATTGGTTTGGTGCATTGGGCTTCGCTGTTGAACGTATGGATGTTCCTGGCTATCCGGGCAAGCAGAACCTTATAGCGACAATGGGTCAAGGGCCTGGGGGCTTAGTGTTAGCAGGGCATACTGACACCGTGCCTTTTGATCAGGCTAAATGGCGTTCTGACCCTTTTACGCTTAGCTATCGAGATAACCGTTTTTATGGGTTAGGTAGTTGCGATATGAAAGGGTTCTTCCCTGTTATATTAAGTGCTGTTCAAGCATTTTCGGGAGCGGACTTTAGGCAGCCGCTCATTATTATCGCCACCGCCGACGAAGAGAGCTCAATGTCGGGGGCTAGGGCGCTAGCAGAGGCGGGTCGCCCAAAAGCTCGATGTGCGGTAATCGGTGAACCCACTGGATTGAAGCCTATTCGTATGCACAAAGGCATGATGATGGAGTGTATTCGGTTGCAAGGTCGCTCTGGGCATTCATCTAACCCGCTATTGGGACGTAGTGCGCTAGATTGTATGATTGATGTCTTGGCTGACTTGTCACTGTTTAGGCAAGAGCTGCAAGCACAATACCGAAACCCCGCGTTTGAAATTGACATACCGACCATGAATTTTGGGCATATACATGGCGGTGATAACCCCAATCGCATCTGCGGTGCTTGTGAGCTGCAGTTTGATTTACGGCCATTACCAGGTATGGATATTGAGACTCTACAAGGGATTATTCGTCAGCGAGTGAGCCCCATTGCGCAACGGCATCAGGTCGGACTCGAAATAGAACATCTATTTGGTGGTGTGCCTGCATTTGAAACTCCTGCTGAGTCGCCATTTGTCGCGGTGTGTGAGCGCTTGAGTGGGTATACCTCTGAAGCCGTCGCCTTTGCAACCGAAGCACCTTATTTACAGTCATTAGGTATGGAAACTATTGTCATGGGGCCAGGCTCAATTGATCAAGCGCATCAGCCTGATGAGTTTTTGGCGATTGATCAGGTAAAGCCTGCAGTGAAAATACTTGAGGGCCTTATTAAACAATATTGTATCGATGATTTAGCTGCTTTAAGCAGCGATGAAGGAGAACGCGAGGGTGAGTGATAAAGATTGGGTCAATTGGTTTAGACAGTCTTCACCTTATATTAATGCTCATCGTAAAAAAACGGTGGTGCTAACGCTGTGTGGCGAAGCCTTAGCGGATGACAACTTAACGAATATTGTGCATGACATTACATTATTGAATAGCCTTGGTGTGAGGTTAGTCATTGCGTTTGGTGCGCGACCGCAAATTGATTCGCGTTTAGCTGAGGCAGGTATAGAGTCTGAGTTTCACTTAGGGCTACGCGTAACGCATGAATTGATGCTTGAGCATATACTGGAGGTCTCAGGGCGGTTACGCGCGACCCTAGAAGCAAAGCTTTCAATGGGGGTGGTTAACTCTCCTATGCATGGCGCTAAAATTCGTGTTTGCAGCGGCAATTTTGTCATGGCAAGACCTGTCGGCGTGCTTGAGGGTACTGATCTATGCCACACCGGAAAGGTCAGGCGTATTGATAGTGAGGCGATAGAAACACTGCTTGACTCAGGGGCGGTGGTGGTGCTGCCTTCTTTAGGCTACTCAGTGACAGGTGATGCGTTTAATTTAAGTTATGAAGACGTAGCTAGCGCTACAGCTGTAGCATTAAAAGCTGAGAAGTTGATTTTATTAATTGATAAGCCGGGTATTGTTGATAGTGATAACCAGCTTATCCGTGAATTAACTATTGCTGATGGTCGAGCACTGTTAGGTGCGTCGAGTGAGTTAGATGCGCTTGCTGAAGGGCAGCTAAGGGCGGCTTGTGAAGCCTGCGCTAATGGTGTTAAGCGTGCACATATTATTAGCTATAAAAACAATGGCGCAATATTGGAAGAGCTATTCACCCGTGATGGCGGCGGAACAATGGTGAATTCCGATGATTACGAGCAAGTGAGACCTGCTCAAATAGGCGATCTTAACGGGATAATGGAGTTAATAGAGCCTCTAGAAGAGCAGGGCGTGCTAGTGCGCCGTTCTAGAGAGTTAATTGAGACAGAGATCGGTTATTTCACAGTTGATGAAAGAGACGGCGCCATTATCGGTTGTGCTGCGTTGTATCCTTTTCCGGAAGACGGCGCAGGTGAGCTATCCTGTTTTGCGGTACGCGCCGATTATCGCAGGTATGGCAGAGGAGATACCATACTAGAGGTGGTCGAAAAGCGAGCGCGAGCGCAGGGGTTTAGTCGATTATTTGTTTTGACCACCCAAACTGAGCATTGGTTTTTGGAGCGAGGTTTCGAAAAATCATCAAAAGATGACTTACCAGGCCATAAACAATCAAATTACAACCTAAAGAGAAACTCTAAGGTGTTTGTTAAATATTTATAAGTGGTACCTGACCCTTGAACTAAGGCCTCTCAAGCCAGCTAACTAATGTGCTGGCTTGAGTAAGTACCCTTTCAGAATGTTATCTCGCGACGCTTTATCGAGTTTGCTCAGTGCTTTTACCGCTTTGTAAAATTGGGCCATGTCACCCTCTGATTCAGCTATCATTGCTGTAAATGCGGGTACGTAATGGTAATAATTAGAAACGGTGATTAATTTGGCGTTGTTGACCTTATCAAACCAATGGGTGAAGACCCCTGATAAATCACTGTTAATGACGTTTCGCTGATATTCGCTTCTCATTGCGCTAATAATTTTCTGTTTCTGTTGGCGTTTAGTTGTATCACTAAGGCCGGACGCATAAATGGCTTTTAACTTTTCAATCGCATCCGATACGGTCGCTATAAAAAGCTTTTTTTCTTTTAGCCTACGTTGATGGTGGTGTATGAGTGCCGCTTGATTAACGGAAATAAGCCAGCGGCGTAAACCTTCAAGCTCAACGGCCGTCGCAAAGCTTTCATTGAATGCGGTATCATCTTTTATGTAAAGAACCTGATGGCTGAGTTCATGAATCAATAATGCGGCCAGGTCACTATCATCTCTGTATATGAAGGTATTTAAAATAGGGTCATTAAACCAGCCCAATGTTGAATAAGCAGATACACCTCCCACCCAGATATCAAACCCCTGTTGTTGTAATTTATTCGCTTCAACTTCAGCTGTGTGTTGTTGAAAGTAACCACGATAGCTTTGGCACCCGATAACCGGGTAGCACCATTGGTGTGGCGTTAAAGAAAGCTCAGGGGCTGCGGTGATATTCCAGACGACATAATCTCTTTTAGTATCGCTGTATTGAGCATAACTTTTACCAATATTCATCTGCATTTCGGTGGCAGAAAAGGCACGAATATGGCGAACAGTCTCTAGCTTCTGTTTGAGTTCTTTTGGCGTGGCATCGTCGGCGATAAGGGAATCAATATCCTCTCGATCGCTGAGTATAGTATACTGCCCTACGATGGCTTGCTGATAGTATGTCAGTGTACTGCAACCCTGAATAAGAGAGATCAATACGGCTGACAGAGCCATCAATAGTGCAGTGCCGGTGAATAGTGAGGTTCTTATTATCATGATGCTAATTCTTCATATTGCTTGTATCGAATCTTTGTTTACAGAACTTTACGATCAATTTTTTAAAGCAGTCTATACTTTACGTTAGTTATAAATACAAAAAAATATTGTTGGACCATGAATGAATATTGAACTAAGTACTCATGTTTAACCCAGTATAAGAGAATCAAAATAAATGACCATGGAACGGCGTACCAGCCTCCGTCGCCCTATTACGCTAGAAGCGAAATTAACACTAACGGGTGACTGCTTTTGGGCTTGCGAAATTGCTGACTTTTGTGCGGAAGGGTTGTTCATTAAATACGATGACGATGTTTCTTTCTCCATTCGTGAGGCTGTTCAGCAATCACCGGATTTAAAAGTTAAGGTTCTGTTTACTGACCCAACATGTGCCAAAGAGCATACATTGCTAGTGCATCCTGTACGACTTATTCAGGGTGCAATGGGGGTGTGCTTTATTGAAATTGATATGCAAGCTATCGATGCAATGCTGAATTTGTGCGTCGGGCAGGATATCAACAAGCCCACAATGCATGGTGAATCAGATCAAGCATCGTTTATTATTAGACAGTGCAATAAAGCAATTGCGGAACATATTGAGCCGCTACTAGATCGTTATGCTAGCGATGTTGATGCGGCGTTAGTGCATGCGGCTAACAATGCCTCTAGCGATAAGCTGTGCAATGAATTAATGGATGTTGCAGGCACGCTAAAAGAGCATCAATCTAAAATTCGACTACTCACCCTTGCAGGGGTTGCTGCACCTCTAAAGCCTGGACGATCTAATGACCATAAAAGTGCTGATGAAAGCGTCAGTCAGCTCTCGTTAATAGAAAAAAATGAGTTTGAAGATTGGCTCATGTTTAAGGTCATGGTGACAAAAGCAGAGACGCAGTATCGAGGCCTTCTTTTACAGCTAAAGATGCGGCTTGATAAAGTCGGAATAGTTAATCACTTGGGTTATCAGAACCCCTTAGGGCCCGCATTAATTGTGTATGCATTTCGAGATGTTGTGACGCAACTTAACTTTTCGGCTATTGCAGATAAAACGATTTTTAGAACATTTGAAGCAACCGTTATCAAAAATCTTGAAGATTTGTATCAGGGGTTGAATCAGATTCTTATTCGTCACAACGTTTTACCTGACTTGGACCTCAGTAAATATTTAACGGATAGAAAGCCGAGCGACGATCGGACAACATCTAAGCCTGCTAGTGAAAAAGAAAAGCCAGCAAATGAAAACGGGGCATCTCTTCATGCAGATTTGGCTGAGAAAGTATCCGCTAAGCTTGATGAAGGGCTGCACGTAGCCTCCACTGACGCTAATCGCAGTGGGCGGGGTGTCGAGGGTAAGCAGCGCAATTTAAAGAGCAAAAGGGTCAACCTCAAGCCGACGCCAGAAACGCAGAATGTGCAATCGCTTGCGCCGCCTTTTCAGCCTAAAACCCGCCTAAGCAGTGATGACTTATCTCAATTTAGAGCTCATCAGAGAGCTGCACAGAGCGCCTATTCGACGATCAATAACTTATTTTCGATGCTTGAAAAGAATCGTTTAGTAAAAAGTGGTGCGGCGGTAGCTGAAGACGTAAAAAATGAAAAACTGCCTAAATGGAGTCATGACGAAGTTCAGTCAGGCCTCAAAGATATGCAAAGCAGCTCGTCAATTGATAATAGCCCTTCGTCGGCCGAAGTTCCGCCGTTAATTAGACGACTGAAAGAGAAGTTAGAAAGCCGAACGGGTAATAAAAAAGCATTATCGCAGGAGCAAGAAGGTGCTGTTGATGTTGTTGACCGGTTTTTTGATAGCATGAAAACGAGCCAAAAACTCACTGAAGTGACTAAGACGCAATTAACTAAGCTCGAAGTGCCAGTGCTAAAAGTGTTCATGAGAAATAAAGAGTTTTTTGAAGACATCGACAGTCCCGTAAGAGCTGTGCTAAACCGTGTCGCGCAACTCGGTATTAAAGGCGGGCGTCCAAACCCTGCTAATCAAAAGAAAATAGACGGTATTATTCAGCGGATCAACAATGAGTTCGAGCAAGACACCAGTGTTTTTGATGAGGTCTTAGGTGAGTTAGATGAATTAGTTGATCGCCAGAACTTACTGTACCGTCGGAATGTGGAGCGGGTTGCGGCTGCGGCTGAAGGGGCTCAGAAGGTTGTTCAGGCTAAAAAAGTGGTGGCACGACAGATAGAGCGGCGCATCGCCGGTCGAAAGGTGCCTAAAGCGGTAGTGTCGTTGATCAATGGTGGTTGGCAAGACTTATTGTCACTAACGTATATTCGTCAGGGAGATCAAAGTCAGGCGTGGCAAGACTATTTAGGGGTGCTGGATAGCTTGCTGGCTTACGGAGAAGATCCAACCTTAGACATAAACCTAACCGACTTGCTGAAGATTATTCAGGAAGGGTTGTCATCAATATCGAGTAATCACATGCCATCGGGCCATATCCGAGACGAGTTAAAGCGCTTCTTAATCAACTCGAAAGACGCTAAGGCAGAGATGATTGAAATGCCCTTACAACAGTCAATGGATGATCAACCTGATGTTTCGTTATTGACCGAAAGTCGACATAGGGGCATGCAGCGCTGGGTGCTACGGGCTCAAAAGTTAGAGCTTGGAGATTGGTTAAAATATATTAAAGACCCCGCCAATCCTCAATATATGCGATTAGTTTGGGTGGCAAAAGGGTACTCAAAATTTGTCTTTGTTAACCATCAAGGCATGAAGGTTGTAGAGCTTGATTTGATGACTGTCGCGGGATATTTACAAAAAGAAATAGCCATCTTAGAAAAAGATTATGAGGTTCCGATTGTTGATGAGAGCCTCGATAACATGGTTAAACAGGTATATAGCCAGCTGTCATTCGCCACCACACATGATGAGCTAACTGGGCTCGTTAATCGCAAAGAGTTTGAACGCAATATTGAAAACTTGCTTGGGCAAGAAAGTGGCACTGCCGAGTGTTCGTTACTGTATCTCGACCTTCGTCAGTTTAGAATTATTAATGATGCGGCAGGCTATGAAGCGGGCGATGCCATTCTAAAAAGTGTGGCAAGCCTGCTGCTTCAATATGCACCTAATGACACCGTGGTGGCACGGTTAGGTGGTAATGAATTTGGTGTATTAGTAAAGCACTCGAGTGTTGATGGTCTCGCCAAGCAATATGTGCGGCAAATACATGAAAACCAGTTTAAGTGGGCAGGTAAGCTGTATCAGTTAGCTGTGTGTATAGGTGTCGCCTCTGCAAGTGAAGTAGCCTCTAATACCGACCAGTTACTCAAAGTTGCTGAAGCGACATGTCGTAAGGCCAAACGTAGAGGGCCTAATAAAGTCGAGCATTATGTCGCGGATGAATCTAATATTTCTCAGCAAGCACAGATTAAAGCAAAAGTTGCGGGGTTTAGTGACTTGAATAATGAGCGTACCCTGTTGCGCTGCCAGAAAATTATCCCCTTACAGTCCGAAACCCGTGTTAAAACACATTATGAAATATTGCTCAGTGTTTATGATGATAAAGGGCATCTGATCCCAGCTTATGAGTTTGTTCGTACGGCTGAGAAATATAACCGTATGCAAGCTGTTGATCGTTGGGTGGTCGGGCATATGCTTGATTGGATGACTCAGCATAAAGCGGCTCTAGAATCGATGGGGGGGATTTCTATTAATCTATCGGGACATTCTCTTAACGATGAAGAGTTGTTGGAGTTTATCTACCATCGATTAAGTGAGCATGATGCCCCGATTGAAAAGTTGTGGTTCGAAATCACAGAGGCAGCGGCTATCTCTAATATTCATAGCGTTGCTGAGTTTATGAATGAATTGAAAGAGATCGGTTGTCATTTTTGTCTGGGGAATTTTGGTGCAGGCATGTCCTCTTATCATTTTCTTAAAGAGTTGCCGGTGGATATGATCAAGATCGACGGCACATTTATCAAAAATTTAACCACCGATGCCGGTGATAGGGCGATGGTGCGATCAATGACAGAAGTTGTACATTTTATGGGCAAAGAATTGGTGGCAACGCAGGTAGAAGATATGCAGTGCCTTGATTTGTTAACGTCTTTGGGTGTCGATTATGCGCAAGGTTATGTGATCGAGAAACCTCGACTTATCAATAATTTTTGACTTAATAACAGGCAATCTCACTTCGAAACGACTAAAATACCCGAACGTTAAATAACTTCGTTAAGCGGGTGTCAATGTCAGCAAAGTATCCAATCATATCAGTGACCGGCTCTTCAGGCGCAGGCACAACAACTGCGAGCAATATCTTTAGCCGTATCTTTGCTGATGAAGGCATTAACGCAGGAATGATTCAAGGGGATAGTTTCCATAAATATACCCGTGCAGAAATGTCGCGACGTGCAGCGAAAGGGCACTATGGCGCATGGAATCATTTCTCTCTCGAAGCTAACCATGTAGATAAGCTAGAAGCGCTATTTCAAGACTATGCTGCAACAGGTACAGGTCAGTATCGTGAATATGTGCATGATGATGATTTTGAACTGACGAAGCAGGGCTTGCAGCCAGGCACGTTTACGTCTTGGATGGACTTACCTCCCGATACTGATGTGCTTTTTTATGAAGGGTTACATGGTGGGATACTCACTGATCAGGTTAATATTGCGTCTCACGTTGATCTATTAATTGGCGTCGCTCCGATTGTAAATCTAGAGTGGATCCAAAAGGTACACCGTGACACCCAATCAAGAGGCTATTCGAAAGAGGCGGTAGTGAACACCATTGTCAATCGAATGGACGATTATGTTCGCTGCATCGTGCCGCAATTCTCTAACACCCATATTAATTTTCAGCGAGTCCCTACGGTGGATACTTCGAACCCCTTTATGATGGGCAGCGTCCCCTCAGATGACGAAAGTATGGTGGTCATTCATTTTCGTCAATATAGTGAGGTCGATTTTACGTATCTTCTACAAATGATTAATGGGTCATTTATCTCTCGACAAGATACATTGGTGATTCCAGGCAGCAAAATGTCGCTAGCAATGGACTTAATCATAAGGCCCAGAGTGAAAGAGTTAATGGCGCACAGAATATATGGGTAGAAAAAAGGGGAGGAGAGTTGTAAGCGTAGATCGTTGCTTACAACTCGAACTTAGCGTTAACTAAAGGTCGGGCATATTGCGAGAATAGAAAATCTCTTGCATCTCTTTCTTTAGACGCTTGGCAATATCTTTCTGCTCTTCTTCAGTAAAGGCCTCAGTGCCATCACCAAAAAGGTAATTATCCATATCGAACTGCTTCAATAGCATTTTGGTATGAAAGGTACTTTCTTGGTATACATTTACATCAATCATATCGTAAGAGTTTTGAGTGTCTTCACTCAAGTAGCTCTGAATAGAACTAATGTTATGATCGATGTAGTGCTTGGTACCATCGACATCGCGTGTAAAGCCGCGAACGCGGTAATCAACTGTTACGATATCTGAGTCAAAGCTGTGAATAAGGTAGTTCAGTGCTTTCAGCGGAGATATCAGGCCACAAGTCGACACATCGATATCTACTCTGAAAGTGCTAATACCATTATCTGGATGGCTTTCAGGATAAGTATGAACGGTTACGTGGCTCTTATCTAAGTGCGCAACGACTGTTTCAGGTAACGGCCCTGGCGCTTCTGTAATCTCAGAAGGTTCTGGTGGCACTTCGTGTTCAGCGATTAAAAGCGTAACGCTTGCGCCGTGTGGGTCATAATCTTGGCGTGCAATATTAAGAATATTCGCCCCGATAATTTTCACAACATCCGTCAGAATTTGAGTTAATCGCTCGGCATTGTACATTTCATCGATATATTCAATATATGCTCGACGCTGCTTTTCGCTATTGGTATAGCAGATATCATAAATATTAAAACTTAACGATTTTGTTAAGTTATTAAACCCATGAAGTTTGAGTTTTTTGTCCATTACAGACCCTCACCCAGGATAATAAAAAAAGCCCAAATGCCCGATTAACGCATCATCGGATAGATAGAGTGTAGATGTTCTAACAGTATGTCGGAAGGATGCGTATTATGCACATTTTTTAGCCTTTGAGTAGACAAAATTTCATTAAATCTATCAGCGCAATTGAGCGGGTTTAACCGCTCTTGATTGCTCTCCGCTCTGAGGGTTAAGCCGTGGGTACGGATATTGGCGGGTGATAGATGATTTGCACCGAAGTGCCGTCAGGGTCAAAGCAGTAAAAACTTCTTGCGCCATCTCGATGAGTTTTAGGTTGGTTAAGTATTTTAACCTGATGATGGTTAAGAAACTCATACCACGCATCGACCTGATCAATGTCGTCAATAATAAAGCCAATGTGGTCTAATCGCTGAGGGCCTGAAGGTGCGCCTTTGTGGGCTCTGTGAAGCGCTAGGTTGTCATTGCCTGAGCAGAGGTAGACGTTATCATTATCGGGGCGCCACTCAACATTCATTCCAAGTAAATCAACATAAAACCGCTCTGTCTCATCAAACTGAGTGACAAACAATGCGACATGGCGCATGCCTGCCGTTGGTTTAGGCCGTTGCGGGATGGATGGATTTTGCTGAGTGGTCATATCGTACTACGCCTCGATGCTGTAATCGTGAGTGATTTCTACGCCTGCTTTTTCCAACATAATAGAAGCAGAGCAATATTTCTCTGCAGATAACGATACTGCGCGCTTCACAAGGTTCTCTTTAAGATGGTTGCCTTTGACGATGAAGTGAACATGAATTTTAGTGAACACACTTGGGACTTCATCGGCTCGTTCGGCAGTAATTTCGGCCACACAGTCGGTCACATCTTGACGTGACTTTTGAAGAATACTCATTACATCAAATGAGGTGCAACCGCCTAAGCCCAGCAGCAACATTTCCATTGGGCGAGGACCTAAATTTTGGCCGCCATGATCGGGTGGGCCATCCATGGTTACTTGATGCCCTGAACCAGATTCACCCACAAATTTAGCGTTACCGCCCCAACTTACTTTTACGTTCATGTTAACCTCTATTACGACGGGTCTGTTAGCGTGCTTTTGGCCGAACATTATATGGTTTTGGTGTTGATATCAAATGCTCGCTTTATAAAAAAGACAGCGCTCTTATAATTTGCAATGAAGCGTAACATAAAAGCACTTTTTATTATAAAGCTGGTTTTAATATCTTGGGCTATACTCAATTGATGTCGTAATTGTGTGAGTAAGATCAATAGGTTGATGGAAGGCTTTTATCCTGATATAAACGTTAGCGCTTAAGTGAGTGCGAAGCGGTTTTCTGAAAGTGTATTGATAGTTTAAGAATTCTAGGCTTAAGTGTAATAACGATAAGGCTTTGATGATTACCTTTTTGGATAAACAAGGTAGTGAGAATAAGCTGACTTATATAGCCCACGGATAAGGGCAAAACGATAATTAAAAAAGTTGTGTTATGTTCACTGGCGAGTAGGTTAGGTGAAGATGACTAAGTAATAAATTAAGGGACAACAAAAGATGGCAACGATTATTAAACCGGTAGAGAGTAAAACAAAACATCTGGACTTTTTTCTGTCTCAGTGCCACCGGCGTCGTTATCCTGCAAAAAGTACGATTATATATGCAGGGGATAAAAGTGATTCCCTATTCTACATAATCAAGGGGTCTGTGACGGTTATCATTGAGGATGATGATGGTCGAGAAATGATTATGGCTTACTTGAATACGGGCGACTTCTTTGGTGAGATGGGACTGTTCGATAATATGGACTCACGGAGCGCGTGGGTTAAAGCGAAAATTGAGTGTGAAGTTGCAGAAATAAGTTACACCAAATTTCGAGAGATATCGCAGGAAGATCCTCGCATTCTCTATTTTATTGGAGAGCAGATGGCCTCTCGCCTTCGTCAAACGACACGTAAAGTTGGAGACTTGGCGTTTTTAGATGTCACAGGACGAGTCGCTAGAACACTATTGGACTTATGTAAAGAGCCCGATGCAATGACTCACCCAGATGGTATGCAGATAAAAATCACGCGACAGGAAATAGGCCGAATCGTGGGTTGTTCTAGAGAAATGGTGGGACGAGTACTAAAAACACTTGAGGAGCAAGGGCTTGTTCAGGTTAAAGGTAAAACAATGGTTGTGTATGGCACACGTTAAAGGCCAATAAAAAATCAAAAAAAACGGAGCTTGTGCTCCGTTTTTCGTATCTGTAATGTCACATGTTAAAGATTTAACCCGCCAATATTAGATTCTCTACTTTTTCAATTTGCTCCGAGCTACCATGTAGAATAACGGTGTCACCTTCTTGTAATAACGTTGCTGAGGAGGGAGCTGATTCTTGGCCGTTAGCGTGTTTGATAACCTCTACGGGGTCCCCTGCCTTCTCAAGGTTTAGCTCACCCAGTGTTTTGCCTGTGGCGAAACAGTTTGCAGTTAATAACACCGCGTGGAGTTGTTCAAGTGCATTCCCTTTATCATCGATGATTTTAGAGCCCGTACCATGGTAGTAGCCATGTAAAATTTGGTAGCGTTGCTTTCGGGCGTTTTCAATGTGGTCAGTTACATGGTCGGCGGGTGTTCCCATCATTGTTAGTACATGTGACACCAACATCAGGCTTGCTTCCATGGTTTCAGGAACGATTTCTGTGGCACCTGACTGTAAAAGTTCCTCTAGAGCGGAGTCATCACTTGTTCTGACTAGAATAGGAATGGTGTAACCTTGTGCGCGTATGGTGTGAAGGATCTTTTTGGCTACGTCTATTTCTTTATAGCTAATAACGAGCAGTTTTGCCCGCTCCAAACCTAGCGCTTTGAGTATATCTAGTCTAGATGCATCACCGTAGTGGACGTTCTCCCCCGCTATTCCGGCTTCGTTGACTCGAACAGGGTCAATATCCACCGCAATGTAGGGTAAGCTTTCTTTGTTTAAAAACCTTGATATTGATTGTCCTACTCGGCCAAAGCCACAGAGTATGGCATGGTCGCTGAGTGATTCACTGGCTTTGTTAAGTTGGGTTTTATAATCATTTTTAGGGGTAAACTTGGCTTCGCCAAATAGCTTTTTTGAAACATAAGGGGCGATACTAATTAGCCAAGGTGTTAGTGCGATAGAGACGACTATCGTAGGGACTAAAACACCGCTGACAGACTCGCTCATTGTGCCGCTTTTAAACGCAAGGGCAAATAGTGCAAAACCAAATTCGCCGCCTTGTGCGAGGTATAGCCCAGTAGTAATAGAGTCACGTTTGCTATGTTTATTTAATCGCGTTAGCGCAAAGATAAGGCATGTTTTACCGATGATTAACCCTGTGCTGCAGAGAATAATCCAGTGCCAATTTGCCATTAGGGCATTAATATCCAGTGCCATTCCTACCGAGATAAAGAACAGTCCAAGCAAGAGGTCTCTAAAGGGTCTGATATCCGCTTCTATCTGATGCCTATAATTGGTTTCGCTCAGCATCATGCCTGCAATAAACGCACCTAGTGCCATAGATAGACCAAAGTGATGAGTCAGCGCTGCCGCTAGAAGCGCAACTAATAACACTGTCATAACAAACACTTCTTCTGAATGTGTTTTAGCCACTTCATTAAATAGCGGGGGAAGTAACCATCGACCGCAGGCGAGTAGTAACGCAAATAAACCGACACCTTTTAATAGGGTAATGCCTATAGATGTAAATATTTCTTCTTGACCGCTGCCTGCAAATGCAGGAACCAGAATTAAGAATAATACCGCAGCAATATCCTGAAAGAGCAGTATGCCAATCGACAATTGGCCGTGAGGTTTGTTGAGCTCTCTTCGAGATGACAATTCTTTACTAACGACCGCTGTAGAGGATAGCGATAGCGCCCCAGCGATCACAATGGCTTCTTCAATGGAAACACCGGCCGCTAAAGCAACGGCAAATATTACGATACAGCTGATTAAGACTTGTAGTCCACCTAGCCCGAAAACGGTATGTCTAAGCGCCATCATTTTAGCGAGCGAAAATTCTAGCCCTAAAGAAAATAGCAAGAACACCACGCCGAACTCTGCGAGAAAGCGAATTGCTTCAAGGTCTTCGACCACAGCAAAGGCACTAGGCCCCATGATTAGGCCCACACACAAATAAGCAAGGATAGGAGGGATGCGAAGCCGTCTAAGCATGGTGGACGCCATGACGGCGGCCGCAAGCAGTATTAATACTTTTAAAAAAACACCTTCCATAAAAACAGGTTTCCTAGTGGGGCGCTATGGTCAAATAAAGCCGTCGCATTGAAATAAGAGCAATAAAGCGATGACGGCTGGGTGTTAGATACGTTCAGTTTCGTCTTGAGTTTGCTTAGTGTATTAAAGTGCTTATGGTATCTGCCATGACAGAGGTCCATTATTTTAGGCTTTATTCAGTGTTTTTCTTCTATGGGTGTAATACTTCATCAGGTAACTGTCGGATGCAGCCATCTTCATCTATTGCTACAAACACAAATGTCGACTGAGTAACTTTTCTTGGGTGGTGCTCATCAAGATCCTGTGTCCACACTTCTACAGTGAGCTTAATAGAGCTTCGGCCTACGTCAACGAGCTTTGTGTAGCATCTTACTTGTGAACCGACTCTAACGGGGGATATAAACTCCATTCCCTCGATGGCGACAGTCGCCGTTCGCCCTTGAGATAAGCGTCCTGCAGCCGTTGCAGCGGCTAAATCCATTTGGCCTACCAGCCAGCCCGCATGAATGTCACCGTTTGCATTGGTGTCCTTTGGCATGGGTACGATCTGCAGGGTGAGTTCTCCTGCAGGCGTTGGCTTGTGCTCTGAATGTCTCATGGCTCTACCTTTATTTCATTTTCTTGTATTTGTTTTGATAGCAGTATAATTAGAGTTTGCTACTTAGTAAGCGTGATAAGTCAATTTAGCTATAAATTTTATCCGGTAACCAGGTGGCTAATTCGGGCCAAGCGGCTAACAAACCTAACATCAAAAGTTGAATCATAATAAACGGGATGACTCCTTTGTATATGTCAGAGGTTGCAATGCTGTCCGGCGCTACACCTCTGAGATAGAACAGCGAAAAGCCAAACGGCGGCGTAAGGAATGATGTCTGTAGGTTTAGCGCGATCATAATGCCAAACCATACGGGGTCAAGACCCATTGCTAGTAATGCTGGGCCAACAATTGGCACAACCACAAAGGTTATTTCGATAAAGTCTAAGATAAAGCCAAGTAAAAAGATGACCACCATCACCACTAGGGTGGCGGTAAAAACACCGCCGGGCATATCATTAAACAGCGATTGAATTAAGTCATCACCACCGTAACCCCTAAATACCAGTGAAAATATAGAAGCGCCAATCAGGATTAGAAACACCATGCAGGTGACGCGGGTAGTGGTACGGCAAACGTCACGGGCTACTTCAAGAGTGAGTTTTTTACGTAATAGTGCCAGTAACGTCGCCCCAAAAGCCCCCACGCCTGCGGCCTCTGTAGGGGTTGCGATACCACTAAGAATAGAGCCTAGCACTACAACGATCAGTAATAATGGCGGTGTTAAGTCGTGAAGTAGCGATAGTGCTACCGCGCTGGTATCTTCAGGCTTCTCATCTTCAGGTGGAATAAGGTCAGGTCTAAATTTTGCCATTGCAGCGATATAGATAATATATAAAGCCACTAAACAGAGGCCGGGAATGATGGCACCGACAAACAAGTCACCGACTGAGACAGTGTCTGGGCTAAAGATGCCCATGTCGCGCTGAGCTTGCTGGTAAGCACTGGAAAGTACGTCTCCGAGCAACACGAGCGCAATAGAAGGGGGGATGATCTGGCCTAATGTGCCGGTTGCACAAATGGTTCCGGTGGCTATTGATGGAGCATAACCTCGCTTGAGCATCGTAGGAAGTGAAATAAGCCCCATCGTGACCACGGTTGCACCGACAATACCGGTGCTTGCCGCCAATAGCATACCGACAATAGCAACTGATATTCCTAGACCTCCGTTGGAGCCTTTAAACAGTTCGGCCATGCTTTCGAGTAGATTTTCAGCCAGTTTCGAGCGCTGGAGCATACAACCCATAAATACAAAAAGCGGAACAGCAATCAGAGTTTGGTTGGTGATCAATCCATAGAGTCTGTTGGGGGTGGCGAGTAGGAACGCGATATCAAATACACCGGTCGCAATGCCTCCGGCTGCAAAAATAAGGGCTGTGCCGGCGAGAGACAGTGCAACCGGGTAACCAAATAGCAGCACAATGCAGGCGGCTGCAAACATAATTAGGGGTAAGTACTCGGTCATTAGAGCGCTCCTTCATGTTTAGCTGAGTGCTCGACTTCAATGCCGGTGAGTATAGTGATGCTTCTGAGTATTTCGGCTAGCGCCTGAAGTAGCATCACGGCCACCATGGCCAGAATTAATGACTTCAAAAGGTAGACTAAGGGTACGCCTGCCGCTTCTTGAGATGTTTCGTATATACGCCATGAACTTTCAATGTAGGGCCAACTGCTCCATCCTATAAAACCTATCACGGGTATCAATAGTAATATTGTGCCTAGCAAGTTAACTGTGGCTTTAGCTTTAGGAGAGAGGCGGTGGTAAAAAATATCCACTCTTACGTGCTCATCGTGTTTAAGTGTGTACGCGCTGGCAATCAGAAAGATAGACGCATGAAGGTACATGATGCTTTCTTGCGCAATAATAGAGCTATGGTTAAAAACGTACCTCATTATCACTGTTAGACAAGTTAATACCACCATGGCAATATTTAACCATGAAATAGTCCGTCCGGTGTGTTCGGTAAATTGATCTATCGCGTGAATTGTTTTTAAGAGCGTGTTGCTAAAAGCCATTTTATTTTTTGTTCTTCCTTGTAGGTTTGTTTTTCTTTAGGGGGCCTACGTTGGTGACCACATAAATGTGGGTTAATATTATTTTTTGCTCATTATATGCATATTCACCTTTTCAGCCTAATGCTAGTTTCATAAACCTGTATTTAGCAGGCTGGTTTTTAAGATATTTGCTTGTCATTATTCTGAAACAGAGTTGTCACATCGCTGTCATATAGAGTCTCTATAGTGTCTTCAAACCGGATAAATATTGTTATTAAGTTTGTCCTTTAGCGGTTTACTGCAGAGCAAGATACACGGTTTGTTTTGTGAGCAACTATTTTGAATTGGAGATAACGATGAAGATAAAGAAACTATTTGCAGCATTAACGGTGACGGCTGCAGTAGCAGGCGCCACAACAGCTATCAATGCAACAGCGGCTGCAAAGGTTGATGAAAACCTAGCTACCTATGTGAAAGCCAGTGGTGTATCAGGAAACTTGTCTAGCGTAGGGTCTGACACGCTTGCCAACCTAATGACCTTATGGGCAGAAGACTTTAAGCGTAACTACCCTAATGTTAATGTTCAGATTCAGGCTGCTGGCTCTTCTACTGCGCCGCCAGCACTGACAGAAGGTACCTCAAATGTCGGCCCAATGAGTCGAAAAATGAAGGATAAAGAAATAGAAGCCTTTGAGAAAAAGTTTGGTTACAAGCCAACGGCTGTTCCTGTGGCTATTGATGCATTGGCTGTATTTGTAAATAAAGATAATCCTATTCAAGGGCTTACGATCCCTCAAATTGATGCGATTTTCTCATCGACTCGTAAATGTGGGTTTGAGTCGAATGTATCAAAATGGAGTGACTTGGGTTTAGCAGATGGCAATTTAGCGAATAGTAGTGTTCAGCTGTTTGGCCGTAACTCAGTATCAGGTACTTATGGTTACTTTAAAAAGAAAGCGCTGTGTAAAGGTGACTTTAAAAACAACGTGAATGAACAGCCGGGCTCTGCCTCTGTTGTACAAGGGGTATCAGAGTCAATTAATGGTATTGGCTACTCGGGTATTGGCTACAAAACAGCCAGTGTTCGTGCTCTCGCTTTAGCAAAGAAACCCGGTCAGCCTTTTGTTGATGCGACGCCTGAAAACGCCGTTACGGGTAAATACCCTTTGTCTCGTTTCTTGTACGTTTATGTTAATAAAGCGCCTAACAAACCGTTATCACCTTTAGATGGCGAGTTTATTAAGTCGGTATTGTCTAAACAGGGTCAGCAAGTTGTGGTCAAAGATGGCTATGTTCCAC
Organism: Alkalimarinus alittae; assembly: GCF_026016465.1. Lineage (NCBI taxonomy): Bacteria > Pseudomonadati > Pseudomonadota > Gammaproteobacteria > Alteromonadales > Alteromonadaceae > Alkalimarinus > Alkalimarinus alittae. Next base: position 3,746,442 of record NZ_CP100390.1, on the reverse strand, counting down.
TTCCTGCTGCGGTAGCAGACAAAAGCCTTGCGCAGTTAGGGCTTAAATAACGGGTGCACAAAATAAACATTTAGGTTTATGTGTAGTCTGCATTGGTGTGAATACCGACCTACAGGGGAAAATAATACGCCCTAATGTAAGTCGGGATTCATCCCGACACCCAGGTTAAGCAGACGCTCCACACGTATAAACTTAGCCACATATGGTTACCTCTCCTTTTCTCCTGTATTACTACTCGAAATATGACCCCTTTGTAATACAACTGTCACATTAAATTATTATTCTTCTCTCATTATATTTAGATCATGCTTTCGGACTGTATTCATAATGAATGATCAAGTTGTTAAAAAGACCCCTAATGTAGACTTTAATACGCCCCAGTTGCTTCGTTACCGTAAGCTTCGCGCGTTTAAAGACAAGCTCGCTCAGGTTTCAATTGGTATGGGCGGCGTGAGTGTTATCGTCGCGATCACGCTGATCTTCTTCTATTTACTTTATGAAGTGATGCCGTTGTTTCAACCTGCTCATATGAGTCAAGTTGCCCAGTATGAAATGCCGGTCAGCGATAACGGCGTGAAAGCGAATACCGTTTATCTGGCAATGGAAGAGCAAGCCGAAAAAGCAATTCGGGTAACCGATACGGGCGATGTTATATTTTTTAATGTACAAGATGGTAGCGCCAAGACCACTCTGATGTTACCTGTACCGGATGGGGTGAAAGTGACGAGCTTTTCAGAAGCCGCGACAGGTAGTCACCTAGTGATTGCGGGGTTATCTGATGGCACCGCGCTTGTATTTAAACACCGTTATAAAATGACCTTCCCCAATGATGTTCGCGTCATTACGCCTGTTATCGAGTATCCCTACGGTGCCGAGCCTATTGCATTAGACGATAACGGCCGCGCCATAAAAAATGTCGTGTTAAGGGATTCAGAGTCCGCCATGTTGGTGGTGGGGCTAAATGCAGATAACGCGTTATTTTCAAGTTACTTTAGTAAAGAAGAAGATTTCTTGAGTGGTGAAGTGACACTTGAGGCCTCCAGAGTTGCGATGCCAAACCTTAATGGTGATATTGTTGATATGCAGGTAGGACCCGATCTTCGATGGCTTTACTTGGCGACCTCTAAAGGTAAGCTTGACGTGTATGATCTGGTTGACCATGACAGCCCACTGTTAAATAGCCGGGTTGACCTGACGGACGGCAAGCATCAAATAACCTCACTAGAGCTATTATTAGGTGGGATTTCTGTTTTAGCCGCAGACTCCAGCGGTAAAGTATCTCAATGGTTTATGGTGAGGGATGATAGTAATGAGTACTCACTAAAGAAGGTACGACGCTTTGAGCACAGTGATGCGGCGGTGAGTGGCATTGCGCCAGAGCATCGGCGTAAAGGCTTTATTGTGAGTAATGACGAAGGGTATGTTTCGGTTTTTAACGCCACTGCGCATCGGAAGTTACTGGATGAAAAAGTCAGTGATGGGAAAATAAACCATATTTCTATTGCCCCTCGCGCAAACTTCCTAATGTTTGAGGATGCCAACGCGCAGCTAGTGCTATGGCATGTTGAGAATGAGCATCCAGAAGTCTCTTGGCAAGCGTTATGGGAAGAGGTCTGGTACGAGGGTTATCAAGAACCTGATTATATCTGGCAGTCATCTGCGGCTAATAACGATTTTGAACCTAAATATAGTTTAATGCCTCTGGCGTTTGGAACATTAAAAGCCGCTTTCTATGCGATGCTGATCGCGACGCCACTGGCTATTTGTGGTGCACTTTATACCGCTTATTTTATGGCCCCTCGCTTGCGTCGTAAGGTTAAACCCGCGATTGAGCTGATGGAGGCGCTACCGACTGTTATTTTGGGCTTCTTGGCAGGGTTGTTCTTTGCACCTTTTATGGAAGTTCATTTACCCGGTATCTTCAGCTGGTTGCTCATCACTCCTTTATCGATTGTGCTTTTTGGATATGTTTGGGCCAACCTACCTGAGTCTATTCGGCATAAGATTCCTGAGGGCTGGGACCCGCTCTTACTGGTGCCTTGGATTGCACTAGTGAGTTGGTTCTGTTTCGAAATGAGCCCTGTTCTGGAATTGTGGTTTTTTGATGGCGATATGCGTAATTGGTTGACCAACGATCTAGGTATCAACTTTGATCAACGTAATGCCATGGTCGTGGGGGCTGCGATGGGGTTTGCTGTTATCCCGACGATCTTCTCGATCACAGAAGATGCTATTTTTAGCGTACCTAAACATTTGAGTTACGGTTCACTGGCGCTTGGGGCAACCCCTTGGCAGACTATGATTCGAGTCGTACTTCCAACGGCGAGCCCGGGTATCTTCTCAGCCGTAATGATTGGTATGGGGCGGGCAGTGGGTGAAACCATGATTGTGTTAATGGCGACCGGTAATACGCCGATTATGGATGTGAATATCTTTGAAGGGATGAGAACCCTGTCAGCCAATATCGCAGTTGAAATGCCTGAGTCGGAAGTCGGCGGGTCTCACTATCGTATTTTATTCTTAGCGGCGTTTGTTCTGTTCTTATTTACCTTTGTTGTGAATACATTGGCTGAGTATGTAAGGCAACGGCTTCGCAATAAGTACAGCGTGATTTAATCATTTCACCGCATAGATATTACGTCAACAGATGTTAATGAAGAGAAAATATAGCATGCGAGTTTCATTAAAAGATTGGACAACTAAAGGTAGCCCATGGGTTTGGCTGAATGCCGGTGCAGTCGCTATCAGCTTAATTATGGTCGTGGGGTTACTCGGGCTTATCGCTGTTAAAGGGTTGGTTCATTTTTGGCCACACGCGGTACTAGAAGCTGAACATTTAGCGGCTGATGGCACACGCTCTATCATCATTGGGGAAATTGTAGAAACTGAAGAGGTGACTGCTGAGCAGCTCAGAACGGCGGGCGTTCGTGTACCCGAAGGTGTCGATTTTCTAAGTCGAGATTTACTGAAAATTGGTAATCGCGATATTAGTGGGTTTGATTTTCGCTGGGTACTGGATAGAGACTTAAGTAATAAGCATTACCCTGAAGATGTGATGGTCATGGAGCGGTATGAGTGGGGTAACTTTTATGGCTATTTGCTGTCTGTTAAAGAGAACGGTCAAGCCGTTGAGCTCGCTGAAAAAGGCGATTTGTGGGCTGAGTTGCAAGGCCGTATTGAGAGAGCCGAAGGTATTCGTGAGAAGATAGACCATATTGAAAAAGGTGAGATTGGGAGTATCAATAAAGGCCTTGAAAGAATTCGTCTGAAAGAGCGGTCGCTCGCGTTAAAGGGGCAGGCAACCGACGCTAAATTAGCCGATCTTCACGTTGAACGAGCTGAATACGATGCTCGATATGAAGGCCTTCAAACAGAACTTACGACACTCTATGGGTTGATTAACCGAGACAGTTTAGAGGCCACCACAATGGATGGTTCTGTTGTTGAAATATCTTTAGCAAAAGTGGTTAAAGCCTTTCGCCCCAACCAAATGAACTTATTTGAAAAAGTGGTTTTTTATGTCAAACAAATAGGTGCGTTTATTACAGAAGATCCAAGAGAGGCCAATACTGAAGGTGGTATTTTCCCCGCTATTTTTGGCACCGTGATGATGGTTATCTTAATGTCGATATTGGTAACACCCTTAGGTGTTATTACGGCCGTTTATCTTAGAGAGTATGCGCGACAAGGCCCTTTAACGCGGGTTATTCGTATCGCGGTTAATAACCTGGCCGGTGTGCCATCGATTGTTTATGGTGTATTTGGTCTAGGGTTCTTTATTTACTTTATTGGTTCGGGGGTGGATCAGGCGATGTTTCCAGAGGCGCTTCCTTCGCCAACCTTTGGTACGCCTGGATTGCTATGGGCATCCATAACGCTGGCCTTATTAACCTTGCCGGTGGTGATTGTGGCCACTGAAGAAGGGTTGTCTCGAATACCAAGGTCTATTCGTGAAGGTAGTCTCGCATTAGGTGCAACCAAAGCAGAAACGTTATGGCGGGTGGTTATTCCTATGGCGAGCCCGGCTATGATGACAGGGGTTATCTTGGCGATTGCCCGAGCCGCTGGTGAAGTTGCACCGCTAATGTTAGTGGGCGTGGTTAAACTGGCACCCTCATTACCACTAGATGGCAACTATCCTTACCTTCACCTAGACCAAAAGTTTATGCACCTAGGGTTTCATATTTATGATGTTGGCTTTCAAAGCCCCAACGTTGAAGCGGCAAGACCATTGGTATATGCCACATCGTTATTGCTGGTGGTGGTGATTGCACTACTCAATTTATCGGCGGTCTCTATACGTAACCGTCTGCGTGAAAAATACAAAGCGCTAGAAATGTAAATATTGATAACTGTTGAGCGTCCTCGAGGTGTTCAACGTTAACACACAGATTAAGTTTAGAAGAGTACATGACCCATGACTGAAGTAGTAAAGCAGAACCTTGATGCGGTTGCTGATGAATCTCGCAGCCACGCCATAGACATGAGTTCGTTAGGTCGAATCTCCGATACATTAAAGCTAGAGAATGAAAAAACCAGTCTAGAAGTAAAAGACCTTAAGCTGCATTACGGCGAAAAAGAAGCGCTTCATGGCATCAATTTAGTGATTCCACAAAAAAGAGTCACTGCGTTTATCGGCCCATCCGGTTGTGGCAAATCAACGCTGTTACGATGCTTTAACCGTATGAATGACTTGGTCGACGGTTGTCGAATTGATGGCCAGATTCTGCTTGAAAATCAGAATATATATCAACGCGGAGTGGATGTCGCCGATTTGCGTCGAAGGGTGGGGATGGTGTTTCAGAAACCAAATCCATTCCCTAAAAGTATCTATGAAAACGTGGCATATGGCCTTCGTATCCAAGGTATTAATAAAAAACGTGTACTAGATGAGACCGTTGAGTGGGCACTTAAATCGGCTGCGTTGTGGGATGAAGTAAAAGATCGGTTAGATGACAGTGCTTTAGGTTTGTCGGGCGGCCAGCAACAGCGACTGGTGATTGCACGCACGGTAGCGGTAAAGCCTGAGGTATTATTGTTAGATGAACCGGCGTCCGCACTTGATCCGCTATCAACGCTTAAGATTGAAGAGCTGATTCACGAACTAAAGGATGAATACACCATTGTGATCGTCACTCATAATATGCAGCAGGCTGCACGTGTCTCAGATTACACGGCGTTTATGTATATGGGCGATATGATTGAGTTTGGCAATACTAATGAATTGTTTACTAACCCCGCTAAAAAGCAAACAGAAGATTATATTACTGGTCGATATGGCTAGTACGGTTTACATAAACTATTTAGCGATTGGTGCAGTATAAACAGAAGGTGAAGGCATGGGCGTTACAACAAAAGACAGTCATAAGCAGCATATCTCTCAGCAGTTTAATGCAGAATTAAGCGAATTAAAGAACCATCTTCTGGTGATGGGGGGGGTCGTTGAGAAGCAAGTGTCAGAAGCGGTGGAGTCATTGGTAAAGGGTGATGGCGGTCTTGCTGATGCGGTTCTTCAACGTGATGAAGACGTCAATCGTCTAGAATTGATGATTGATGAAGAGTGCACGCAGGTTATTGCCAAGCGACAACCGACTGCTAGCGACCTTCGTTTGGTTATGTCTGTCGCTAAAATAGTCAGCGACCTTGAGCGAATGGGAGACGAAGCGAGTAAGGTCGCCAAAATGGCGCTAGTGCTGTCTGAAGAAGGGGAGGCGCCTCGTGGCTATGTTGAAGTACGGCATATTGGTGAAAATGTTAGTCGTATGGTGCGAGATGCGCTTGATGCATTTGCACGTTTTGATACCGAAAAAGCGATAGCGGTCATTAAAGAGGACGAGTCAGTAGATAATGAGTATCGAACAGCGACCCGGTCGTTAGTGACGTTTATGATGGAAGACCCTAGAAGTATTTCGCAAATACTCAGTGTGATGTGGGTACTCCGTGCATTAGAACGAATTGGTGATCATGCCTGTAATATTGCTGAGCATGTTATTTATATGGTGAAAGGGAAAGATGTCCGCCATATATCGGTAGAGCTGGCTGAAAAAGCCATTAAGGGTAAAAGGTAACGCTTAATCAATGGTTGGATTTAGGCGAAGGCAAGGAAGACATGCCTTCGCCTAACAGCAAGTGGAAGCCTTAGAACTTCGCACTCAGCTGCAACCATACCTTAGTGGTATCGGTAGGTGTTCCAGTATCGCCTTGGCTGTATGCCGCACCTTTAAGCAATACATTATAGCGGTCAGCGAAGTCTTGGCTGATCGCCAAATCGATTTCATCTCCGTAATCTGTGCTACCTTCGTTTGCATCAAACTTGTGGTACGTTAATGCGATAGAAGGGCCAGCCAGTTTGGTTGATACAGTAAGGTATAGGTCTTCTAAGCCGTCATCAGGAGTGGCTAAGAACTTATCAGCCCAACCGTTGAATTTGTGCTTTGTTGCTAATGGAGTGGAAAAACCGTAAGTGCCGTCATCTGAGGCGAGTACTTCATAACCTACTTTTGCGGTTATACCTTCTATATCGGCGCCAAATTCCGCAATATAGTAGTCTGCTTCTTTTGAGGCTGCGTTATCTGTTTCTTGTGTTGCATACTCTAAGGTATAGAGTAGTGAAAGCGAATCTAGATCGGTTTTGCCAGCAAAGCGTGCCCCATAGGTATCACTGATATCTTCAAGTAAATAAGCGTAGGCACTGAATGAGCCAAATGGCAGACTTTTATTGTGGATATTTAATACCTGATGATTTTCTCCATTAATATTGTCACCCAAAATATTATTTACATTCGTAATATTCGTTAATATGACGGTGGTATCTGGAATCGCAGTATTGACCAAGGTGAATGCATCATAAGTCTGCTCATTCTGTCTCCATGCAACGCCACCGACAAAACGTTGGTTGTCGAGGTTTATGCGCTGGCGACCGAAGCGTACTAACGTATCTATAGGTGCTGCGTAATCAACATAGGCTTGGTTTACTTCTGTGTATTTTGGGTCTGCAACTGTAGGTTTACCTGCGTCACCAAAAGAGTAGCCAGAAAGTACTTCAGTATTGTTGTCGAATTCAATAAATGCAGTGGCATTCTGATACTGTTGTGTCTTGTAGTTAAGGCGTGTTTTTAGTGTTGACGAATTAGTGTCTTTGTTAAAACCATCCTGATCAACAAACTCATAACGGTATCTAAAGCTAAGTGATGCCTCTCCACCCGTCATAGCCTCTTCAAATGTAGTGGCCTGTTCTGCTGCAAACGCAGTTGATGTGCTTGCTATGGCAATGGCCAATGCTGATAATGTAAGTTTTTGCTTCATATGTGTACTCCCAATGGAATAGAAAATTTCTTAGCTTGGCTGGTTTTTTTATTATCAAAATAGCCAATTAATTAATGATTTAGGCGTACGGTAATAGGAAACTGAAAGATAATCCTTGATGAGTATCAATATCTATTAATAGGTAGTTTTTTTTGTGGTTGATTCAGAACTAAGAATTCTTGACGATTTAAGGTTGTCAGGTGATAGTGGTGTTCAAGTGAAAAAACAGTCAAACTTAGGTATGCAAAATATATCAATAATGAAAAACGGTGGTTCGGCCATGATGCATCATATAAAAATCTTTATTTTTATGATCTTTACAGCACAGTCTTTTTTCCTGCATGCAGAGAGTAATGAAGGCCTTGCTAATAAAATTATAAATCGCTCGGGTTTATCAGAAATGATCAATCAGTTTCCTGCGCTGCTAAAAGAGGGTGTTAAGCAGGGCGCTCAGCAGTCAGGTGCAAACAACCAAAAGATGGTGATGCAAATTAGCCAGATTATTGATCACGCGTTTGGGGTTAATGAGTCTATCGCCGTCATCCGTAAAGATTTAAGTGAGCAGTTGACTGAACAAGAGCTGCAAACTGTGCTTGAATGGCTAGATTCTCCGCTCGGAAAAAAAATTACCGAAATGGAAGTGGGGGCGATGTCTTCTGAGTCATTTCAAGATATGCAATTACAAATTATGGACTTGCAGAAAAAGTACCGTGGAAGTGAACGAGAAAAGCTGTTTGAGCGGTTTAATAAGTCAACAAACGCAACAGAGGCCTCTTTAGAAACCGCGATAGCGGTTCAGTTAACCCTTGCAAGTGCGATGTCTGCCTCATCTACTAGTCCTCAGATGCCCTCTTATGAATACTTAAAAAAGAGCATAGAAGATAACCGGTTTATGATGAGAGGTGTGATTGGCCAGCAAGTATATTCAAACTACCTCTATACTTACCAAGCACTGACAGATCAAGAGCTTAAGGCGTATGTAGACTTTACGGGTTCTCCTGCAGGGAATCGTTATAGTTTGGTGGTGAATGAGTCGATTAAAAATGTGCTGCTAAAGCCCTCAGAAGTCATCGGTACTAAAATGGCACGGGATATTTCAGGATAATCGTATTATTTTTAAAGGAGAAGCGAGTGTGAGCGATACTATTTTTACTAAAATTATCAACCGAGAAATTCCTGCAGATATCGTCTATGAAGATGAGATGTGTCTTGCCTTTAAAGATGTTAATCCGCAAGCGCCTGTGCACTTATTAATAATACCCAAACAGCCTATCGCGACAATTAACGATATTAAAGCGTCAGATAGAGAGGTAGTGGGTCATTTGTTTTTGACTGCGAGTAATATCGCGAAAGATATGGGCTTTGATGAAGAAGGCTATCGGGTTGTTATGAACTGTAATGAGGCTGCTGGGCAGACCGTGTTTCATATTCATCTTCATCTGCTGGCAGGTAAGCCGTTAGGCTGGCCACCCTATACAGACACACTAAAGGTCTAAGCGTGTTTAACCTAAGCTGGTCTAGCCAGCTTAGGCAAATTCCCCTCAAGCCCCATTGCGTATTTTATAACCTTTTTCTTGCCAAACGGCAGTTTGTCGGCTAACCCTAGTCCTATATTTCTGAGCAATTTTAATGGTGGGTGGTTATTGCTGAATAAGTGGTAAAACAGATCCATTATTTCCATCATTTTTTGGTTTTCAATTTTTCTAAGGCGTTCATATTGGCGCAGGTTTTCAGTTAGCCCGATATCTTTACCCTGGGTATGTGCTGTAGTGATCACTTCTACTAGGGTTGCCGCATCCTGAAACCCTAAGTTAACCCCTTGCCCTGCCAGCGGGTTGATGGTGTGAGCGGCGTCACCTGCTAGTGCAACTCGGTGACTTATATAGTCTTGGGCGTGGCGCTTCACTAATGTAAAGCTGCCTTTTTTTAGCAGTTTGATCAGTGGTGGAAGTTGTGGCGGAAAGTTTTTGGTTACTTCTTCCATAAATGATGGGCTGTCTAGCGCCATAAGCTGCCGAATCTTGTCGGGTTGGTCATACCAAACCAGTGAACCATAGTGTTTTTTATTTACGTCCATTAATGGCAGAAATGCTAGCGGACCAGTACTCGTAAAGGCTTGCCACGTGATATCTTGCTGCTCGCCTTGATACTCTACTGTTGCCACCAGTGCTTGCTGTTCGTATTGGTTGCTATTCATACCAATAGAGGCCCAGTCTCGCACTTTAGACAGCGCGCCATCAGCGCCAATTATTAGTTTAGCCGTTAGCTCAGACAGGTTGTCTTGTAGGCTGTTCTGGGTGTAAGAAACGGTGGGAAGCGGACTGTCAAAATCGATAGATTGAATATTGCTTGGGCATAATATATCGATATTGCTGTATTGTTTCATCGCCTGATGAAGGCCTAACTGTGTGATGTTATTTTCAACGATATGCCCCAAATAAGGGTATCCGATATCGGTGCTATCAAATAGCGTTTGGTTAATCGGTGAGCCGGCAAGAGACATTGGAATAGCTAGTTTTTCTGTGACGCCCATACGCTGATAAGGGCATGTTCTCATTGCACTGATATGCGACCAAGCGCCAATGTTGCGTAGTATTTGTTCGCTTGCATAACTAAGCGCCGACACCCTGATGTCTGGGGTTTGGTTAGCATCAAAGGCGGGTGGTGGCGTGCGGTCGAGTATCGCGATGCGTAGCCCAGTAGGGCCTAAACCGCAGGCAATAGCGGCACCCACCATTCCTGCACCCACTATGGCGATATCATAAGCATTTTGAGTCATCTGAAAAATGTTATCCGGTAGAGATGATTTAGAGCGACTACTATATGAGGTCTGACCTTATCATTCAATATGTGCTGATAATAAGGTCAGTAAAGAGCGATATTTTCGCGGGTTTACTCAGCCATTAGTAGGAGGAGGCTGCAACGGGCCTTTTCTTACATAACCAATCGGGTTTTGGCGTGTCTGGATTAACAAAACCTTCGGAAAGCATAATAGGTTCAACCAATGCTTGGAAGCGTTCAAACTTCATTTTAATGATTTCACTATGTGAACCCGCACTAAATGCAATTTCTTCATTTTTGGCGAGCTCATCATAAAGGTAAACATCCATATCAAAAAGGTTGCCGAAGGGGGGCATAGCACCGACTTCGCAGCCAGGAAAACGATCTTGAAACTCATCTTCATCGGCTAGTTCAATAAAATCAGTATCCATTGATTTAATAAAGCGATCCCAGCGGATTCGGCATGATGCGGGTAAAACGATCATGGCCATGTTGCCATCAATGGTCACGATAACCGTCTTGGCAAGCTGATTACCTTTGATGTGCGCGCGTTTTGCTATTTCTTGTGCGGTATAGGCGGGAGAGTGATTAACGGATACATAATGCACCTTCTCTTGATCGAGGTAGCTTTTTAACTGTTCTACAGGCATATGCTGTGACTCCAACTGTAACGAAAGCCAAGTCACCATAAGGGTGAGCGCTTTCAATGATCAAATGGGCACTCCATGTCTGGCGCAGTTGCGCCTTTTTGTGTCGTGTAATGACGTCCTGTTAATCTCAGCTTAGACCAGTGGTTGAAAAATAGGCAATGAAAAATCTTGTAGAATGGTTAAAGAAGTAATAAATGAGTGGGCGTTCTCTTATGAAGGTTGATGCTTATCTCATCTGATCATTTTTTCATACTTATAAGAAAAGCTGTGCTAGATGCCGTTCTGTTATTCTAGTGGGGGCTGCAATACTTTTTAACGAGTAGGGTGGTTTTATTATGGAGGGAAGAGAAGAGCGTGGCTGCAAAGAAAATGCTTTACAGCCACTGGTAGCAAACGGGTATTAAGCTACCTGATGCATGTGTACATCTTGCTGTGGGAACGGTATAGAAATACCTTCAGCATCAAACGCTTCTTTAACGGCTTCATGAGTGTCAAAGTAAACGCCCCAATAGTCTGCGGTGTTAACCCACAAACGAACGGTAAAGTTCACTGAGCTATCTGCAAGCTCTGACAATACAATTGTTGGCGCAGGGTCTTTAAGCACGCGACTATCGCTATCAGCAATACGCTGTAGTACTTCTTTAGTTTTCTTGATGTCATCACCGTAGCCAATACCGAATACAAAGTCGACACGACGAGTCGGCTCAATATTTACGTTAATTAGGCTGTCATTAGATAAAATACCATTTGGAATGATGACTCGGCGGTTATCACCTGTGGTCAAAATAGTATTGAAAATTTGGATTTCTCTCACCGTCCCCATGTGACCACCACCTTGAATGAAGTCGCCTACTTTGAAGGGCTTAAATATAAGGATGAGAACACCACCTGCAAAGTTAGATAGGCTGCCTTGCAAAGCAAGACCAATGGCTAAGCCTGCAGCACCTAAAACAGCAATAAATGAAGTGGTTGCAATACCCACCATCGAAGCAACCGAAATAAGAAGAAGGCCTTTTAAACCGACAGATACTAAGCTGCCAATAAACTTGTGTAGCGTAGGGTCAACGGTGTTTTCCATTTTGCCTTGCGTTACACTCACGACTTTATTAATGATCCATAGACCAATAAAGAGGGTTGCAAGCGCCAGTAATAATTTAGGTGCGTAAGTTAAGCATAATGTCCATAATGTCTGAATTATTTCATTTGCCTGGTCTGAACTTCCTAATAGGTCATCCATTCAATCATCTCCATTCTGGTTACTGTTACTGTTGTTTGTTATATCAATACTAGATCAAAAATCTGAAACTGTTACTAATAAATTCACTGAGTAAACACGCGCTAATTACATTAGGGTGATTTGCTTGCTCCCTGTACTCGCTTGAGTGATTTCACCAATAACAGCAGCATGAAGATAGCCACTAGAAACCAGTTCGTCAATACATTGGTCGGCCGCTTTTGCTGAAATACCTGCGATAAGACCGCCTGCCGTTTGAGGGTCAAATAAAACCGCTAAATCGGGCAAATCAGTAAATTGATCTAGGTTGCTAATCACATGGCGTATTTTTTCATTTTGAGGTTGTAGTGTGCTCACTATGCCGGCTTTAAAGCAGTCAGAAGCACCTTCGAGCAGTGGCAACTCATTGATCGAGAGTGTCGCATTTACCTCAGAAGCTCTTAACATTTCTACTAAGTGGCCGACTAAACCAAAACCCGTGACATCAGTGCAGGCTTTAGCGCCGTATTTTATTAGACACTCAGCTGCTGACTGGTTTAGCTGAATCATTGATTGGGTGGCTTGTGTTATCCACCGGCCATGAGCTTCGCCTCGCATATCTGCAGCAAATAGGGCGCCGGTGCCAAGCGGTTTAGTTAAGATAATTTTATCGCCAATTTGTAGACCTGATTTTCGTAAGATCGCGCTAGGGTCTGCTAACCCATTGACGACAAATCCAAGAGAGAGTTCAGCGCCCTCAGCGGTATGGCCGCCTACTAACGTCATGCCACATTGATTAAATACCTTGGTTGCACCCTCCATTACATGCAAAAGCTGTTGCTCTACTTTTGACTCTTTTGCAAAGGGTAGCGTGACGATTGCTTGAGCTGAGTGAGGTTTTGCGCCCATTGCAAATACATCGCCCAGTGCATGGTTAGCAGCGATTTGACCAAACAGGTAGTCGTCGTCGATCATGCTTCTAAATGCATCTACAGATTGTATAAGGTATTTGCCTGCCGGTACGGTTAATGCCGCCGCATCGTCAGGAGCATCAAGCCCAAGTTGCACATCATTATTTAGCGGTGTCGTAAGCTGATTAATGACACGTTGTAAAATAGGTTGGCCGACCTTGGCACCACAGCCGCCGCACCTCATTGGTGTGCTTTCGACCGCTGCTGAGGTTGTTTCAATATCCGAATGGCTAGGCTTATTTTGTGGCATGCGGAAGTCGTTTAATTGCGTCATGAAGGCTTGATCAATATAGTTCTTCCAACGCCATACCCATTCGCCCGATACTGACCAGCCACCTCTTGAAGCAACCGCATATTTATCGCCCGTACTGACCAAGCTCAGAAATTTTCGCTGAGGTTTATAGGGTTTTAGCGCTTTGTTTTGCAGCGATAGTAAAATGTTTTCTACTAAGGGTGGGCCTTGCCTGACTGCAAATACTCCAGCTTTTGGGCGGGGGTGATTGACCATATCTGCAATATCACCGGTGGCAAATATATTTGGGTGAGAGAGGGTTTGTAGTGCGTCATTGACGGTAATAAACCCTTGGCTGCTGCAAGAAAGGCCTGCTTTTGAAGGCCATGCAGCGGGCTTTGCGGCAGTTGTCCAGATGACTTCGTCAAGTTCAAGTGTGTGACCCTCAGCTGACTGCAGCTGCTTAGCGTCTGAGCTGGTATTGTTTTCCAAACGCTGAAGTTTGGTCACTCTAAAGTTATTGTGAACAAGGACGCCTCGTTTGTTTAATAGCGCGCTATATTGATTTCGGACTTTTCGGTTATGGCTGGCGAGTATTTGCTCAGCCCCCGAGATAATATGGTATTCAATGTCAGGTAATGAGGTTTTGGTTAGCTCAGGTAAGTTGTTGAGGTGTTGCTGCATGGCTAGCAGTACTTCTACTGCACTGGCCCCGCCGCCGACGGTTCCAATACGGACTTTGTCTTTCTTGGTTGAGTCTATTAGGCGTTGTTGTAGTGTTCGCCAATACTCTAAAAACACAGGAACAGGTTTTACGCCTTGGGCTAGCGAGGTTGCACCTGTAACAGAGGCTATATCTGGCGTTGAGCCTATATCAATAGATAATATATCGTAGCTGAATGAAGGGTGATTTTTACAGTTAATCGTCTGGGTTTCAGTATCTAGCCCTATAACCGTATCTTCAATAAAACGAACACCGCAGGCTCTACATAAACGGCCTAAATCGATATGAGTTTCGTCATAACTATAGTGCCCTGCAATTAACCCAGGTAGCATGCCTGAGTAAGGTGTTTGTACCTCGCTTGAGATAAGCGTTAGTCGGACACCGGGCAGCGACTTCATGGCCAGCATTTTTAACGCGATTGCGTGGGTATGGCCTCCGCCTATAAAAACAACATCGCGAGAAATAGGAGGGTGGGTCTTCATGCGAGCTGCTCCATTAGAGGTGTTCCATAATACTGACAATCTGTTGATGCTAACGTGTTAGTGATTCAATATTGGGCGTAGTTGATAAACGAAGCTTGCGCCTAATTGTACGGGATACAGAGTCTACCAAAATATTAAGCAGTGCTGTGATCAATATTAAAAACAGCGCGCGGTCAAAGCGAAGTTCTTCAAACGCAGAATCAATAAAGAACCCAAGGGTGTGGATGCCCAAAATACCGAGAATAGCGCTCTCCCTCAAAATCACTTCCCAACGATAGAATAGAAAAGCGAGGAAGGGTTTGTAAAGTCGTGGTGTGACTTCGTACGCATATAAATCACCCCCTTTTGGACTATCCACACGTAGGTTGATGATTTCGGTATATCGACCTATCAAGTGGGCTATGATCGCGCCATTATGCCAACTCAACGCAAAGATCGCAGGGATCATTGAGGGGCCGGTAATGAGTAAAATAATAAACGCTAATATTAGCTCGGGTATTGATCGTAAAATAACTAAAAAAAGATGTCCTGCGGTTCTTTTGTTGCGGGTAAAAAACAGCGGTGATATGAGAGGGTAAAGTAGTAATGCGGTAATACCACTGCCGACGAGCGCAATTTGAGTCAGAATAAGTGTGTTCCAGCTACCGATAAGCGCTTGCTGATTAAACAGGGTAATAGACCAGTCTAGCGTTTGTTGCCAGCTTTCGAGATTGAGCAACCCGCCTTGCCGTAATGGTGAAGGTAAGATGTCATGACCAAAAAAACGTAGCACTAAATCAAAATTGATGGTGGTTTGAAAGGGTAGCCAAGCAACAGACATGATCAGTAGTGGGATAATAAATCGTCTTTTGGCCCAAAAACGCATCAGCGCGATAACGGCAATAAACAGATATAGCACGCCCGCTGCTTCAGAGTAATAGCCCTGTTTAAAGTATGATTCAAGATGAAATCCTAGCGTTGGTAGGCCGACAAAACCGAGCACCGAGCTACTACGAATACCGCACTCAAGACGGTATTGAGTGTAATGAATTAGCTGCGGAAGAGCGACCATCAAACGGGCGTAAAGGTGCGAGGACCAGCGCCCAGTGAGAGGGGGGAGTAAGTTATAGGCGGTTTGGTCACTTTCTTCTAGGGTTTCGGCATAGACTTTAGCAAATATGCCCGTATAGGGAATGATAATGGCCAGTAAGCCCGTTAGGGTGCTTAAACCAAAGACTTGTAAAAATAATAGCGCCCAGAATAACTCGTGAATAGAACGAATAAAGGCGGCAATAATCCTTATCAGTCGCCATTCAAAAAGGTGGGCCATGAGCATACCTAATAGGGCGGCCACAGTAACGCCTAGCAGGGCAAAGGCGAGGGTACTCGCTAAACTGGATAGCAGCTCAGGAAAAGATAATACTGACGGCGCCAGCATCCCTAAACCGATGCGCCCGATCTCTTGCCAAGGCTCTGCGGTCTCAATACTTAGGTCGGCTAAAAATAAGCAGACTATCGCAATCATCAGCAAACCTAACGAGAGCTTTTGAACGCCTGTCGACTGGAAACGAGCATTTGAATAGGTATTAGGTGATTGCACGGGGGGCACGTTATTCGTCTCAGTCTTGGTAGAGGGATCTTAGCTGAGAGGCTGAGAGGTCTTGTGTGGCGCAATCGAGTTCTATTTTTCCGTTGCGAATACCAATGATTCTGCTACAAAAACGTAATGCTAGGTCGGCATTGTGTAGCGTTAGGATTGTGGTGTTATGGTGACTCATAATGAGTGCTAATATGTGCTCGGATTGAACCTCGTCGACAGAAGAAATAGGTTCATCACCAATAAAAATGTCTTTGTTTTGAAACAGTGTTCTTGCGAGTGCAACGCGTTGTTGTTGCCCTCCTGATAGTCTTTCCGCAGGGTTAAACAAGTGCGCTTGTAACCCGAGCGTTTCAGCTAAAGGCTGTATCTTTGTGATTTGTGATTTTATTGGACGGAGCAAGTTAACCAGATTATAGGCGAAATGGTGTTGGTCTAACTGGCCCATGTATATGTTATGAAAAACAGACAGAGAAGGGACTAATCCATACTCTTGGCTGCAGTAGGCTATTTTTTCGGGGTGTTGTTGATACAGGGTGTGAATGAGCGTTGATTTTCCCGCGCCACTCTTACCCACAACAGCAACCTTTTCGCCTTCTTCGATCTTGAGATCGAGTGCTTCTAATACTGTTTTTTGACCCCAACCGATAGATTGAGACTTAAGCATAAACAGAGGTTGGCTGGCAGGGGTTATCGCTGCCGATGTGTTTGTTATCGGCATCGTGTTAACCACCTGTGAAGAAGCACTATGAGATCTCGTCACTTAATTGATAATACCCGTTAATCGATAATACCCGTTAATCGATAATACCCGTTAATCGATAATACCCGTTAATCGATAATACCAATGCTTTTAGCCGTATCGAGTATGGGCTGATAGTCATTGTTGGATGCCGGCACAAAGCTTTGACGAGGAAATGCCGCTAACACGTCTGGGTCTTTAATATTAAGTAATGCTTGCTGAACACGTTGGCTGAATCCTTCACCCCATTTTGCGTCAACATCGCCACGAATGGTCCATTGGTAATCGGGGTAGTTAGGTGTTTCCCATATAATGGATACTTTAGAGGTGTCTATTTTTCCGTCTGCTAGGCCTTTTTCCCATACTTTATAGTTGACGGCACCTAATTGGTAAGCGCCAGATTGAACCAGTGCAATAGTACGAGAGTGGTCGCCACTGAAGCCAACACTTTTAAAGAGTTTATCAGGGGACTGCTTGAAGTGTTCACGAATATAAAATTCAGGCATTAAGCGACCAGACGTAGACCCTTTAGAGCCAAAGGTGAAGGTCATATTTGCCAGTTGCTCAGGTAATGATGCTTGGCGTTGTAGCTGAGTGCTGTGATTGGCAATGATATAAGATTTAAAAAACTGATCTTCAAACCCTTGCGCAATAGCGGTTGAGTTAGGCACTAGGCGTCTTGCCTGAACGCCTGATAAACCACCAAACCATGCAAGTTGAACTTGGTCATTTCTAAATGCAGTAACAGCAGAGGTATAAGATTTAACCGGAACGTATTTCACGTCTATCTTGAGTTCTTTTTCAAGGTAAGTGGCGACTTTACCGAAGCGTTCCTGAAGTTGAGTTTCGTCTTGATCAGGAATTGCGGTAAATATAAACGATTGAGCGTTTGACGCTGACGCCATGCTTGCGGTCATGAGAAAAATGGCAACGACTTTAACTAAACGTAATGATGACAATTTATGGGGGATCATGGTTCTGGGCTCTTTCCTTGTTAGTGTCAGTTTATAAAAAGTGTCTGTTGGTGCTGCTTTATTAGTCTTGGCCAATCCATTCTAGAATACTGCTTTGGTCACCCTTAAAAATAATGCGCTCAGCCTTCTTGCTTAGCTGAAAGTCATACATGGGGTCGTAATATTTTGAAAGCAGTATTTGAATCCATTCTTTGTGCGCGTCTAGCGACTTATCGAGTTGCTGTGCTTTGAGAGCTGCCTGCATGAGTGCATGTAGGTGTTGAGTTTGCTCTCCACCCAGTCGTTTTTGGATGCGTGAAACACTGTTTAGGAGGTATTCCGAAAACAGTTTGAAGCCTTCTTCAATACCTGCCTGTTGCTGATAGGCGTTAGTCATATCGATCACATAGTCTTGCAGTACTATGTTTATGCGCTCTTCTAGCGGTGCTTCGAGCACAACAATATCGCTAATAGTGGAGGTATCTCTAAACTCTTGAGGGACAGCGTTCCGGCCAATTAGGCGACTTTCGTCTTCAATATATATGGGCCCGCTACGGAGGTGTCTCGCTTTTAGCAACTCAATGGATAGCCCGTTTTCGAAGTCAATTTGGCTAGGTTGAGGTGTTAGCTGTCTGCCAAAGCTGGAGCCGCGATGATTAGCGAGTCCTTCAAGGTCAACAAAATTAGGGGTGCGCTTTAATAACCGCGTTTTACCTGTGCCTGTTCGACCGCTAATGACGCGATAGTTCTGGGTTTTTGCTGAAATCGCCAGTTCATCGATCAAGAAACGGCGCATAGCCTTGTAGCCACCAGTTACTAGTGGGTATTCGACACAGGCTTCCTTAATCCACTGTTGAGTCGTTCGAGAACGAAGCCCGCCGCGAAAACAGTAGAGGTAGCCTTCGGGGTGTTTTTGGGTAAATGCTATCCATTGCTCAATGCGCTGGGCTTTAATATCACCACAGACCAGTTCATTCCCTAGCTCAATAGCGCTATCTTGCCCTTTTTGTTTATAGCGAATACCGACTAAGTGTCGTTCTTCATCGTTCATTAGCGGCTTATTGACAGTATGAGGAAATGCCCCTTTTTGATATTCAATAGGGGCTCTAACATCCATCATGGGGATATCGTTTAGAAATAGGTCTAAATAATTGTCTGTGTTCGGCCGAGTTGTCATAACTATAAACTGTATTTGAGGTTAGAAATAAGATCGAGCATCATTATTTTAAAACCCCCGATTTTAAAGGAAAAACATAAAGGGGAAGTATAAAGAAAATGAAGGTGATAACCTAGAAGGCTATTCGAATTAAGGCGATTCAGTTTAAAATAACTGATTGCCCAGGCTCACAAAGACGCTTTGCTATCCATATGACCAAAGATAAACTGATTAAAAACATTCAAAAAACTTTATCGAAAGGGGATGTAGCCATCACTCAGCCTGCCGGTTGTAAGGCGCTGTCTCTTTATTTATTTAACCCCGAGGTACTAGAAGGTCCATTAAGTCATGATGAAGCTCAGGCGGTTGTGGCAGAGCCTGCTTATTGGTCTTTTTGTTGGGCGAGCGGGCAAGCGCTGGCCAGTTATATTTTGCAACACCCTGAACTGGTAGCAGGTAAAAATGTACTCGATTTTGGTGCAGGTTCTGCCATCGTCGCTATTGCGGCAGCTAAGGCGGGTGCTAACAAGGCCATTGCTTGTGATATTGACCCCGACGCGCTTGATGCCGCCAACGCTAATGCATCCCTTAATAATGTTGAAGTCGTAGTTTCAGAAGATTTGGAGCAGTGTCTGGGTGATATTGATGTCATCGTTGCGGCTGATGTGCTGTATGACCCTGAGAATATGCCGTTTTTGAAACGGTTTAAACAGGCGGCTTCACTGATTATTTTAGCGGACTCAAGGGTTAAAAATTTGGGCGATGAGGCGTATGAGTTGCAGCAAGTTATTACTTGTAGAACTTGGCCTGACCTAAACGAATTTGAAGAGTTTAATCAGGTTAGAATTTATCATGCGGCAGGTGAACGGTAAGTGTATACGGCGGACAAAATAAAAAGGCCCATCATTTTGATGAGCCCTTATGTCGGAACAGGTCTATTTAATCTTCCATGATATGGCTGACGCCATCATTATTATTAGGATTGTTATATATTTATACCGAGTGACAATACATCCAATGATTCATCACGTATCGGTTAAACTTTCATCCTGAAAGAAACATCAGTCCATTGATGCGCCTATTAAATTCCTTTTAGTCCTTAGCGTCCTGCCCAACCTTGGGTATCCGTAACAAGTAACTTCCGTATTATCCCTAAAGTCCGTTGCCTACCTTGGCTAATTTTGCAATCCTGGCTAGATAAATCCTTTATCGGTCTATCCTTAACTCAATCCTTGAGAGTTCTGCTCTTACCAATTTTGACGGTACTTACTGTACCTATACAAACAAAGCGTCAATGCTTTGTGTCCTTAATTTGAATCCCTTAAGCTGACAGATTCCATCTGCTCCATGCTTCCCTTCGTATCCATACGAAGATGCCTTCCTGGTAGTGTCCGTTTCCCTGTCTGCCTTGACGAAATGAACTATAGCAGTGGAACTGTTACAGGAGTGTGACGGTTATCACAGTTGATTTTTGTTTGTTGGCGGTGTTTTAATTAAATCGATATAAAACAATCTCTTATAAGTGAGTTGGCGTTTTCTTTATTAGGTTTTATGGATAATTAGGGAGATATCCTACACATTTGTGAGATATTTCGCACAAAGCTAATGGGCAATTTCCTACAGGTTTGTTTGCGTACAAACGCATGAGTTATGTTTTTTTTGCATAGTCGAGGGGGGGAAGGCTTAAAAGTGGGGTAAAGAGGGGTTTAAAAATAATCACATAAGCAACGATGCCCAGTAAATCGGTGGCGAGATCGAGTAGAGAAAACGCTCGATGAGGGAGAAAGTACTGTACGAGTTCAATCAATAAGCCATAGCTAAAAAGAGCGATAGCCCAGTGTAACCATGGACGATTTTGAAAGGCTATATGGCTCAGAAATGACAGCACCCCAAACGCTATCAGGTGATTAAACTTATCATTAAAGGTTGACTGTACGGTATGCTCTACTGATGTTGTTGCAAGATAAAATATAGCGATGACAGCCGTCCATAATGCGAGTTTGTGGATAGCCGACCATTTGTGATTAAACAAGGGTTTAAAACTCAGCAGGATATTGGTAAACACAAAATTCCTCCGTTGATGGGTGTTTGAATCCGAGTTCGGATGCATGTAGTAGCATTCTGGGCGATTTTGCTAAGACGTTATCTGATGCATAAAGACTATCACCTAAAATAGCATGACCTAGCGACAACATGTGGACCCTTAGTTGGTGAGAACGGCCAGTAATAGGGGTTAATGAAACACGAGTAGTATTGTTTGAGCGACTAAGAACGTTATAAAATGTTTGGGAGGGCTTGCCCCGTTCAAAGTCGACCATTTGCTTGGGGCGGTTCGGCCAATCACCAATAAGAGGGAGGTTGACTTCACCTTCGTCGTTTTCTAGAACGCCATCTACCACCGCAATATAACGTTTTTGAATTTCTCTATCGTGAAACTGGCGACTCAACTCGCGCTGACTTTCTTTATTGCAGGCGAGTACGACAAGCCCAGAGGTTTCGCAGTCAAGGCGGTGAACTGTCAATGCTTCAGGCCGTGTTTGCTGAATTCGACTGATAAGGCAATCTTTGTGCTCTGGCGCCCGACCAGGAACAGACAGTAGGCCATTGGGTTTAACCGCAACAATGACGTGGTCATCTTGGTAGACAATAGGGATGTGATCTTTATTCATAAATACATTGATTCTTAGGCACTGGGTCAGAGCCTATGTCACTGAGTTTTACCTGCTAAGCATAGACCTTAAAAAGGTGCTTTATACAACGAAATGGCGGCAATTGCTAAATGATTTAAAATCTGACTATTAGAATTATGGTACTTTTCGCTATGATAGTTGTCGTTGAGTGGCTTTATGGGCTGCGACTTAATAGTGATATGGTTTGATCAAAAAAACGTAAAGGTGTTGTGTGAGTCTGTTTTTATATTGCAAGGGGTCGGGGTTGACGTGGTTAAGAGAGGGGAGACTGCCTTTTGTAGATGCTGATACGCTAATAGACCCGTTTGTGGCTAATGCACCAATGAAGCAGCCTGATGGGGTGGCCGCGGTATCGGAGGAAGAGTATCGTGCTGAACTAAAAAGTCAGTATCAAGCGTTGCCTGACGCGTTATCGAGCTTGATGACGTTTGAGTATTTTATTGAGCAGGCTGCACAAAAGCGGGCGTCTATAGAAGCCCAAATACGGCAACGGTCTATACCTGATGCGATTTCGTTATCAGCAAAACAACGCAAATCTCTGACGGTATTGGGGCTATATGAGCGGGGCGATAACACTATGCTTTGGCAATATCATGCAGATAATCACCGAGGGATGGTGATGGAGTTGGATCAAACTCATGAGTTTTTTACTCATAAGCAATATCGAGGAGACCCCCAGCTATTTATACCTGTTAAATATACTCAAGAGCGTCCGCTTAAATTAAAAGAAACGCATCCATTTTCACCTCTTTTTACGCGAGGCGAACACTATCAAAGTGAGCGTGAGTGGCGCATTATAAGGCCTGTCTCAGTGGCTGATAAATCAATGGACTTTGAAGGTCAGAAAGTTTATTTGCATCGCATGCCTACGGCGATTATTAAGTCGGTCACACTCGGCGCGTTGATGAGTGGCGTGCTCAAAAAAAGTATATTAAATCTAATGAAGTCTGATTTGCGGTATCGACATATTCCTGTTTTTGGTAGCTATCTTGATGCTAGCCAGTATCAAATACACCGTATTCAAGAAAACTAAATAAGCATCATAAACGTTATGGATTGATGTTAAATAGAAGGAAAATGAATGAATAACCAACAAGTATCCCAACTAAACTTATCGGGTGGGCTCGCCTATTTCTCTGAGGGGTTTCGGCTTATTAGGCAGCCAGGGTTGCGCCTATTTGTTATCGCTCCGTTAATGATCAATACATTGTTGTTTTACTGGATGGTGACAGCCAGTTATGAGCTTTTTGGTGGCTGGATGGCTGCTTTGATGGAGTGGTTACCGACTTGGTTATCTTTCTTGGAATGGTTGTTCTGGCCGTTATATGCGGTGGCTATTATTATGGTTTTAGCGTATTGCTTTGTGGCAGTTGCAAACTTAATCGGTTCGCCTTTTTATGGGATATTATCTGAAAAGGTTGAACAGCATTTAACAGGTGAAAAACTGGAGGGTGATGATGGCTGGAAGGCTCTTGTCGCCACTATTCCGCGTAGCATCGCTAGAGAATTACACAAGCTAATCTATTATCTTCCACGAGCAATATTGTTGCTGATATTGGGTTTTATTCCTGGCGTGAATTTAATCGCAGGTGTGCTCTGGTTTGGTTTTTCAAGTTGGATGATGACGTTACAGTATGTTGATTACCCAGCAGACAACAACAATATGTCATTTGCTCACCTTAAACGATTTGCGTCTGAAAGACGTTGGCCCTCTTTGTCGTTTGGTATGTTAGTGTATGTGGTCGCGATGATTCCTATCGTCAATTTGATCGCGGTGCCTGCAGCTGTTTGTGGTGCAACGGCCTTTTGGGTAAACGAAAAAAGGCAAAAGATTTCGTGAGGCCTACAGTGCTATTTGCCTGTTGGTAATGATAGTTTTCAACGCAAATTTCGAACAGTCATCTATGCTATGTGTATAGGGTAAAAAAATACTGATAGATATGGCAGATGGATAACGATTCTGGCTGTTGACGGTTTAGCTGCCCGTAACTTAATTTGGAGATCGTATGGCCAATATTAAGGCGTTAGTCGTTGATGACGCCAGTTTTGTTCGTGATTTGGTGAAGCGAACAGTTCGTAATAGTTTCCCTAGCATTGTGATGGAAGAAGCGTCCGATGGGAAAAAAGCTCAAGCCTTGATGGAGCGGGGGGCGTTTGACCTCATCTTATGCGATTGGGAAATGCCTGAAATGAATGGGCTTGAGTTACTTCGTTGGGCAAGACAGCATGATAGTTATGTAAAAACACCTTTTATCATGATTACCAGTCGTGGAGATCGTGACCATGTCATGGAGGCAGTAAAAGAGGGTGTTTCAGGTTATTTGGGAAAGCCCTTCAGTCCAGAGCAACTCTCAGGCCGTATTATTAAAGCGTTGGGGTCAAAATTAAAAAAGTCAGCGCACGTTCAAAGTGCGCCACTGCAAGATGCGTTCAAAAATTCTGCCTCACTTTTAACGGGCGCATCAACAACCGTTAAAGCGCCTGCGTCAGATAACAGTCAGACCGCTTCACTCTTAACGGGTGCTACGTCGGGCATGGAGCAAGTTAAAAAGGCGGCGGTTAAGAATGCGAGCTCAGCAAAAGGCGGAAGTAAGGGCGTCGCAGAAGTCAGGTTTTCTGATAGCACTGTGAAGTGCATAATCAAAGCTATAAGCCTGACCGAAATTAAAGTCATCGCCAAGCGAGAAGAGAAGTTCCCTGGCATTCTTGAGTCAGCGGTTGTAGACCTTGAGCTTGAAGGTGAGGTGGCCCGCTTGAATGGCTATGTGCATCAATTACAAGCGGTTGATAAGCGAATGGATACCGATTTCGTGAGCATTATCATTCGCTTTGTAGATGAAGACCCGCAGAAGATGGAGCATCTTTCGAAGTATATGGCGAGGTTTTAGTGTTTGAATAAGGGCGTAGTTAAATGAAAGGCATCGCGCTACTTTGGCGTGATTGGTGTTGATTTGTAGGCGATTAAATTCACCTACATCGTCAACTCAAACTAACGAAATATAATTACCAATCCCTTTTATTTTATCCTCAGGGTGATGGTTTACATAGATCACCGATATCCCCGTACTGGCACAAATCTTCTCAATCAGGGCGAGCACCATCTGCCGATTCATATCATCAAGCCCTAAACAAGGTTCATCAAGGATCAGCAAGGGCGGATGCTTGACCATCGCGCGTGCAATCAAGAGCAAGCGTTGATCACCATAAGACAGTTTACCAAAAATCTCATCACCTCTATCGCTCATACCCAGTAGCTCTAGCCACTCATTGGCTATGGCTTTTTGCCTATCAGTGCATCGAGTGTATAAACCATTACTATCATGAAACCCAGAAAGGATAACGTTACGCAGGCCGGTGGTGCCTTTGTATTCCCATTGTAGCGCTGTAGAAACATAACCAATAAATTGTTTGATTTGCCAGATACTTTCACCGCTACCGCGCTTAAAGCCAAAGACAAAAATATCGTTAACGTAGCATTGCGGGTGGTCCCCAGTGATGATCGACAGTAAGCCGGTTTTGCCGCTGCCGTTAGGGCCGCTTAATTGCCAGTGTTGGTTGGGCTCAATAGTCCAATTAAGGTTGTCGATGATCTTTTTATTGTCATATTGAATGGTCAAATTTCTTAAGCGCACCAAAGGATCATCGGGATTGAGCGCGGGAATAGCGGTATCAGGGTCGGCAGCAGGAACAGTAAGATCAGTGGTTTTAATGTGTAATAATTTATAAAGCTCCTCGAACGCAGTGGTATCGTCTCGGCTTACTTGTAATTGCAGCTGGCCATGGTCAACGTATGCAATATGGGTAATAAATTCTGGGAATTCATCAAAACGGTTTAGAACCATCACCATGGGGACTGTTTTGATTAGCGTTTGAAGGTGCGCTTGCAGCATCGCTAAGCTGTCAGCATCTAGACCGTCAAAAGGCTCATCGAGCACTAATAGGTCGGGCTTACTTGCCAACGCGCAAATCAACATTACTTTGCGTGATTCACCGGTCGACAGTTTGCGAAACGAGCGATCAAGTAGTTGGGTCAGGTTGAACTTTTCAGCCAGTTCTTTGGCTAGGTCAGGGTCAGCGCAATCTTTGAAAAGAATCTCATGTACTGGTGTGCCTTCGGAGATAACGTCCATAATATCCGCGTCATCTTTCTTACGCTCGGCTTCGATTAATTCAGCCTGAGCTTCAAACGATACCAGACCCACACGCGCAGGCACGCCCTCAAGCTTACCCGATACAGTATCCCCTGCGCCTGCTAAAACGGCTGCTAATGCCGACTTGCCTGCACCGTTAGCACCGGTAATCACCCAGTGTTGCTGGGGTTCAATCTGCCAGTTGATATGATCGAGTTGAAAACGATCATCAAAATTAACCGTTAAATCATCAAAGCGAATAGGGAGGTTGGTTGTCATATGAATCCAGTCTGTTTTTCAGCTAAAAAAAAGGCCAAGATCTTAGGTATAAACCTTCAGTCTTGGCCTTTTCGTTACCTTGCAAAAGCAAGGTAACCGGTCGTGCAATTGCTTATCGTTTTAATTAAACAATTTTCTTCATGTCAGCCATGTGTCCACGAAGAACCGTACCGATTGCCTCAACAGGGTGAGCACGCAATTCAGCATTTACTTCGATCAAGCGAGCGTTATCAACACCTAGGTCGTCTAACTCAAGGCCTTTACCGATTACGTCAGTCTTGATGCCTTTCATGAAGTCAGCCAAAAGAGGTAAACACGCGTGGTTGTATAAGTAGCAACCGTACTCTGCTGTATCAGAAATCGTTGCGTTCATCTCGTACAACTTCTTACGAGCGATCGTGTTAGCGATTAATGGTGTTTCATGTAGTGACTCGTAGTAGGCAGAGTCAGCAACGATACCCGCAGCCGTCATGGTTTCGAATGCTAATTCAACACCGGCTTTAACCATCGCAACCATCAAAATACCGTTATCGAAGTACTCTTGCTCAGAGATCTCAACGTCGCCTGCTGGCGTCTTCTCGAAAGCAGTCTCAGCTGTTTCTGCACGCCATTTTAGAAGGTTAGCATCGTCATTCGCCCAGTCTTCCATCATTACGCGAGAGAAAGTGCCGTCGATGATGTCGTCCTGATGCTTGTTGTATAGCGGACGCATGATCTGCTTAAGCTCTTCCGCTAGATCGAAACACTTGATCTTAGCTGGGTTAGACAAACGATCCAGCATGTTAGTCACGCCGCCGTACTTAAGTGCTTCAGTGATGGTTTCCCAACCGTACTGAATCAACTTAGATGCGTAGCCTGGGTCAATCCCTTCTTCAACCATTTTGTCAAAGCATAGTAGTGAACCGGTTTGCAGCATGCCACAAAGAATCGTTTGCTCACCCATCAAGTCAGACTTAACTTCAGCGATGAAAGAAGACATCAATACGCCTGCTTTATGGCCGCCAGTACCTACTGCGTAAGCTTTAGCTAAGGCAAGACCTTCACCCTTAGGATCGTTATCTTCGTGAACCGCGATGAGTGTTGGTACACCAAAGCCACGAACGTATTCGTTACGAACTTCAGAACCTGGGCACTTAGGCGCAACCATGATAACGGTTAGGTCGTCACGAATTTGCATGCCTTCTTCAACAATGTTGAAACCGTGAGAATAAGAAAGACAAGCGCCTTGCTTCATCAAAGGCATAATAGCGTTAACAACAGATGTGTGCTGCTTATCTGGCGTCAAGTTCAGTACTACATCAGCAGTAGGAATTAGCTCTTCATAAGTGCCAACCGTGAAACCGTTTTCAGTGGCGTTCTTCCAAGATTGACGCTTCTCATCAATGGCTGCCTGACGCAAAGTGTAAGATACGTCACAACCACTGTCACGTAAGTTCATGCCCTGAGCTAGACCCTGAGCACCACAACCGATTACAACGATTTTCTTTCCTTTCAGTGCATCAACACCGTCTGGGAATTCAGAAATGTCCATGAAACGGCACTTAGCCAATTGCTCAAGCTGCTCACGTAGAGGCAGTGTATTAAAATAGTTGTTAGACATTGTGATGCTTCCGTTTGTTAAAATTAAAGAGCTTTCAAATTCAGGGGGACTACTCTATAGAAAAGTATGTCTTTCGTAAATTGAAATAAACGCAACGCAATGTGCCATATTTTGCAATTAAGTGGATGAAGTCGCTATAATCACCTCATGAATATTCGTAGCTTAAAGCATTTTATCGCACTCGCTGACGACCTACATTTTGGTCGAGCGAGCAATGCCTGCAATATCAGCATTTCTGCGCTGTCTCGAAATATTAGGCAGTTAGAAGATGAGTTAGGTGTTGTCTTGTTTAATCGAGACAACCGCACGGTTGTATTGACCGCAGAAGGTCAGAAATTTCAGCAGTATGCTCGTGAAGCCATTGCCGAGTGGAACCTCATTCGTAACGATTTAGTGTCGAATGACGACCAGTTGCACGGCCAAGTCAGTATGTACTGCTCAGTGACCGCGAGTTACAGTATTTTATTTGATCTGCTTAATCGATTTCGGCAGACCAACCCTGGCATTGAAATAAAGCTGCATACGGGAGACCCCGAGCACGCTGTTGCAAGAGTGATTGCCGGTGAAGACGATATTTCTATTGCTGCACATCCACAGACTCTCCCTAGGGGGGTCGCTTTTAAACCTATTATTGTTTCACCGTTATTGTTTATAGCCCCGACCAAACAAAGTGACCCGAATGTACCGCTTATCACACCCACATCCCCCGAAGCCTGGTCAACCGTCCCAATGATCTTATCTGAAGGTGGAATTGCGCGTAACCGAATTGATAGCTGGTTTCGAAAAATGGATGTAAACCCTCGTATTTATGCGCAGGTCGCAGGTAACGAAGCCATCGTTAGTATGGTGAGCTTAGGGTTAGGAATAGGTGTGGTGCCAAAAATAGTACTCGACAATAGCCCATTGGTTGATCGAATAAAAATATTAGACGTACAGCCGGAACTTGAGCCTTATGATGTGGGGCTGTTTACGTTGAAGAAAAGTTTAAAGAACCCATTGGTGAATGCGTTTTGGTCGTTGGTGGGGGCGCGAAGTTCTTAAACAGTACCTCGCTTGTCATTCCCGCGAAGGCGGGAATCATTCAGGGTAGGTTATTTTACGCTTAGCCCCATAACAAACATAGGGTGTGCGAGGCCATTAAACCACTTTGTCAAACTGCTGCTCCATCGACATCAATAATTGTCTAGACGCAACAATATTCTCGCCTTGATGCATAAAATACAAGCCTGACCTATAGCCATCTGCGGTTTTTGCTCGGTTACAAACGAAGCAGTCTACATCGACTGATTGATTAAGTTTGTCAGAAATAATGACTTGTAATTCCTCCCCAATTTTAAAATTATGCTGACTCTCTACGGCCATGCCGAAACAGTTAAAATCGACCATCGATAGCTGTATCGAATTAATATTGTCTGCTTGAGGCTCTATTGATTTAAGAGATATGGAGAGCGAAGGTGCTAAATAGCGGTGATGAGTGCGACGTTCAGTGTTATTCATGTCTGCTGTCAGCCTATATTGTTTTTATTTTATACGTTCAGTTTAGAATAATATGAATGGAAGAGCCATTATTTGCTTTGGGGAAGGACGTTTAAGTGCTAGTTGGAGAGCATCCAGAAACGACTGTCATTGCCGCGAAGGCGGGAATCCATGACTTGAAACTCCGCTAAAACAATGGATCTTCGCATTCGCGAGGATGACAATTACGGTGTTTCAGCATAGGCATTAGTTAGGCGATACTACTCAAACTAATGGGAACGGCTGGGGAAGTGACAAATAAACTCGCTACCAAGCCCTAAGCTGCTCTTTACCTCAAGTTCACCATCATGGTTTCTAAGTACATGTTTTACGATGGCTAAACCAAGCCCTGAGCCGCCAGTATCTTTGTGGCGGCTTGGGTCTGCACGGTAAAACCGCTCGGTTAAGCGAGGTATATGAATCGGGTCAAAGCCTACTCCGGTATCTTTAACCGAAAGGTGAACGCCTTTGTCATCAGACCACCAGTGAATATCAATATTACCTTCGGCTGGCGTGTACTTAACCGCATTGAATATGATATTTGAAAAGGCGCTTCTTAGTTGGTTTTCATCGCCCATCAATAGACTGTCGGTGTTGGTTGTTAGATGTATGTTATGTGCTTGGTTGCCACTAAGTACGAGCGCATCACTTTTTATGCTTTTAAGCAAACGATTGATGTTGACTGCTTGCCTTGCTTGGCTCTGGTCAATCGTTTCAAATTTCGCCAGTAGTAATAAATCACTTATTAGCAGCTCCATTCTTCCTGCCTGCTGAGACATTGTGTTTAATGCTCGACTCCATATAGGCGGCAGCGTGTCAGCATTACCTGAGAGTGTTTCAAGGTAGCCGCTGATGACCGTAAGAGGTGTGCGCAACTCATGAGAAACATTACTCACAAAGTCTTTTCGCATCTGCTCTAAATTGTGTACGCGCGTGATGTCCTGAGCAATGATGAGGCGGTCATCTTCACCAAACAGGGTAATGCGAAAGCGTAGCATGATATGCGGCTTGGCCGGTGAAGACAATTCTATGGGGTCATCGTAGTTTTTTTGTTCAAAATAGGATTTAAAGGCAGGCGTACGAATCAAATTATAGATGGGCTGGCCGTGGTCAGAGCGAGGCATAAACCCTAAGTAGGTGGTGGCAGATTTATTCCACCACTCCATGGCTCCTCGAGCATCGGTCATTATAACGGCATCGTTCAGTGCGTTGGCTGATTCTTGTACACGATTGATCATCGTTCTCAAGCGGTCTTGAACGTTATTATGGTCTTTCTGAAGCGTATGAATGCCATCAAACAGATCGCCCCAAAGGCCGTGGCTTTCAGGTGGCGTGCTTTTAGTGTTAGGTGAATATAGCCACTGATGAAGTTTAATGGCTTGCGTTAGCGTCCAAGTTAGGTAAGCGGCGAGCCCTATTACTAGCGTCCAACTAAGTGAGCCGACCAACAAACCGATGGCTGTTAACCCGATTAGCGAGACAATAATGCGCTGAATGTAGCGTTGCCAGTTTTTTTTCATCGTTTTTAGTCACCGCGACTACATGTCTTAAGCCACTTTTGTAGAAAATCGGTAACCTGCGCCACGTACCGTTTGGATAAGGTATTCGTGTCGGCTTCCGAGTGCTTTTCTTAGTCGCCTAATGTGAACATCGACCGTTCGCTCTTCAACATAAACATTACCACCCCATACGTGGTCGAGCAATTGAGTGCGGGTATAAACTCTGTCTTGGTGCGTCATAAAAAACTGTAAAAGTCGGTATTCGGTCGGCCCCATGGCTAACGGGTGGCTGTCTGAAGTGACTCGATGATCTGCAGGATCAAGAATTAAGTTATCAATATTGATGGGCGTTTCTTTACCCTGAGGTGTTGCTCTTCTGAGTACTGCTTTTAAGCGAGCGACTAATTCGCGAGGTGAAAACGGTTTGGCAATATAGTCGTCGGCCCCCACTTCTAGGCCTTGAATTTTATTGTCTTCTTCTGTTTTTGCTGTGAGCATGATGATAGGGATTTCAGATGTTCCTTCATCTTTTTTTAGTCGGCGTGCCAGCTCTATGCCGCTGGTGCCAGGCAGCATCCAGTCTAACAAAATTAAATCAGGTGCATGATCAATAATCATTGAATGCGCTTCGCGAGCGTCACTGGCTTCAAGGCAATGATAGTCGGCCATTTCAAGTGCGACTGCTATCATTTCTCGGATGGGTGCTTCGTCGTCTACAATGAGTACGGTTTTTCCTGCCATTCCTTTTGACCTATTTTAATGAATCGATGGGCCACTATTACAACGGCAGTATGTTACAAGTATATGACAGAGTGCTTTTTATTTATTAGAAAGCTATGTCCACAAAACTCGGCTCACACATACTCTGCAACAACGCCTACAAAAATAGCCAACCCCACCCAGTGATTGTTTAGAAAGGCTTTAAAGCATTCTGCTCGATCTCTATTACGAATGAGGTGCTGCTGATATACAAATAATGTGGACGCTACGACGACCCCTAAAAAGTAGAATGAGCCTAGCTCTGCTTGTTGACCTACCATACACAGCGCCAGAATCACTAAGGTTTGCAGTCCAGCAATCACCATTCGGTCAGCATTACCGAATAACACAGCGGTAGATTTCACGCCTATCTTGATATCATCATCTCGGTCAACCATTGCGTAAATCGTGTCATAGGCGACGGTCCAGAGTACGGTAATAATATAGAGAAGCCATACTTGCTTTTGGAGCTCTCCGGTTTCTGCGGTATATGCCATAGGTACTGACCAAGCAAAGGCCGCACCTAAAACAACTTGCGGCAAGTAGGTATGGCGTTTCATAAATGGATACGTTGCAGCTAATGCCAATCCACCGAATGACAGGTATACGGTTAGGGTGTTGGTTAACAATACCAGTCCAAATGAAGCTAAACAGAGTACTGCAAATAACGCTAAGGTTTCTGTTGTTGTTACTTTTCCAGCAGGTAGGGGGCGGTCTTTTGTGCGTTCTACATGACCATCTATATCTCGGTCTGCATAGTCATTAATGACGCAGCCTGCAGACCGCATCAAAATAACACCTGCAATAAAAATAAATAGCACCTTTAAAGAAGGAACACCGGATGCTGCAAACCAAAGCGCCCATAGAGTAGGCCAAAGTAATAAATATACACCAATAGGGCGGTCCAGTCGGGTGAGTTGGAGGTAGTAAGGTAGTTGTGTTTTGAAATTATATGTTCGACCAGTGGGGCTATTCATGATTTATTCGGTGTCAGGGTAGTAAACGTTGATTGAAGACCCAGAAGAGTAAAAAACTCTTTTGATGCATGAAATATATAGCGATATCTTACAGATTCTTGTTAAGAATGCTACCGCTATCAATGACTCTATAAGGCGCCTTTACGGCGTTATAGGCTATATTTGAGGCCTATCTTTAAGGATTGAAGGCAAAAAAAGTTCACTGACTAAAAGTGGCTTTCCATGTAAGTAAAAAATAGAACGCCTTCCCCATAGAGGCTCATTGATCGCGCCATCTGTTTGCATTGAAAGTGCTGCCGGAGAGGTTTGGGTGATTTGCAAAGGCCCTCTCACCATCGCTTTGGACTTAAATAAAAATGAACCTAATGAACGATTGCCGAGAGACTTTAATTGGCGCTCTTTGCCGCTAAGCGTGTTGTAAGGAATTATACTGCGTGCGATAACCCACACGTTGCCATGGCATAATAACTCGACTTCACGAATTAAGGCTTTGCTGCTAGCAGGGCAGTTAAGTAAGCGTGCTTCATCATAGTTAGGTTTTAGCCATTGCTGGCGAATGACTCTTACCGAAAAGTTTCCATGGCTCGCATGGATTAATCGCTGTGTTAACGACCCACGATCAAGTACCCAATTGCGCCACTCGTGGGGTAGATAGAAGGAAGGCACTCGTCGAAAAGTGTGCCAGCGATCGTTTAGCGACATCGGTTGAGTCCTGTGCAGAGATCACGAGGGTAAGTTGGAATGTTTTTGAAGGGGCGCATTATAGCCTACAGCTAGCTAATCTGAAATGATCAGCTTGATATTGAACATAAAGGTTGTGAATAAAGTGGAAGTTCAGCGTTAGCTTTGATTTAATTTATCGCAACTATAAATAATAACGGTGATGGGTAAAATTTTTACAGGCATCACGTTATTCAAAGAGGATACGGAATGAAAAAGTGGCAGTGTATTGTATGTGGCTTAATCTATGATGAAGCTGAGGGGTGGCCAGAGGACGGAATAGAAGCAGGCACCACTTGGGATGATGTACCTGAAGATTGGCTCTGCCCTGACTGTGGTGTGGGTAAAGAAGATTTTGAAATGATTGAAATATAGTGCTTGATGCAAACCTGAGATTGCTATCAGTAATTGAAATCAGAGATTGAAGTATGACTAATACAAATCTAACCCATGATAGTGCGCCTATTGTCATTATTGGAACCGGGCTTTCTGGGTATTCATTAGCTCGTGAAGTTAGAAAACTAGACAAAAATGTTCCCTTGCTATTATTAACCGCGGATGACGGACACTCTTACTCTAAGCCAATGTTATCTACTGGCTTTACTAAAGAGAAAACACCTGAGCAATTGTCGATGGCTGACCCGGGTAAAATGGCCGAACAGTTATCTTTAGAGGTAAGGACATTTACTGCTGTAACCGGTATTGATGCGCCGCGCCATATTGTTCGAATCGGTGATGAGGAGCTGAAATATAGCAAGCTTGTGATCGCTTGGGGCGCAAACATTGTTAAGTTGGATATACCCGGGAGCGGAACCGATAAGGTCTTCGCAATTAACGATCTGGCAGATTACCGTCTTTTTAGAGAATCACTTAACGAAAAGAAACGAATTTTGATTATGGGGGCAGGGCTTATCGGATGTGAATTCGCTAACGACCTTAAAATCGGCGGGTATGATGTTGACGTTGTCGCGCCTTCTGATACCGCGCTTCCTAGTCTGTTGCCAACAGCGGCAGGAGAGTCCGTTGCTGAAGGGTTGGCGAATGTCGGCGTTCGGTTCCATTTTGGTCGAGTGGTGACTCAGGTAGACGCTCTGGGTAAGGGCGTGGTAGCTACATTAGATGATGGCTCAACAATAGAAACAGATGTTGTTATCTCCGCTGTTGGGTTAAAGCCACGAACTGCATTGGCAAAAAACTCTGGGCTACAGGTTAATAACGGTATTGTGGTTAATCGTACATTAGAAACCTCTGAGATGGATGTGTTTGCGCTCGGTGATTGTGCTGAAGTGGATGGTCAGGTATTGCTGTATGTCTTGCCGCTTATGGCGTGTGCTCGCGCATTGGCAAAGACGTTGACTGGAACGCCGACAGATGTGAGCTACGGTGTGATGCCTATAATGACTAAAACGCCTGCTTGTCCGGCTGTCGTTTTACCTCCAAGGCCTGATAGCGAAGGTCAGTGGTTAATTGAGCGTAATGGTTCACATGTAAAAGCACTATTTAATGACCATAATGGTTCATTGCAAGGGTTTGCATTAACAGGAGACTTTACGGCTGAAAAACAAGCGCTGTCTAAATTGGTGCCAGGCATTCATTGACGCGAAAGTGAACTCGAAACAATAAGGCTGCATTAAAACGCCGGTCGAATTCGGTGCTATATTTAAATTGGGACGTAAGCGTACAATCCAGTTGATATAAGGTGTAGCTTCTTATGAAGGAATATTCGGAAATTCGTGCTCAATTGCTTACGAGACGATCTGAGCTTGAGAGCCGACTCAGAAGTATTAAAAAGGATATCTCTAAGCCGCTAGATCATGATTTTGCTGAGCAAGCGGTAGAGTTAGAAAATGATGAAGTACTTCAGGCGTTAGGGACGGAAGCTGAGAGCGAAATTAATAAAATTAATAACGCGTTAATTCGCATGGATGAAGATCGATACGGCGAGTGCGTTACTTGTGGAGGGCTTATCCCCGCCGCTAGATTGGCCATTAGGCCGTTTTCATCTCGCTGTATTGATTGTGCCACCAAAGAGGAGCAGCACGAGTAAAGATGAACGGCTAGTTCGTTATGGGGTTGCTATCAATCTGGTGGGTGGCTTATGACTGAGCGCACATTAAAATGTAAGTTCCGCTTCTACATTTACTCGGTAGTTATTCTGATTAAGTGGGTTGTTATCGTAGTTTTTACCCCCTTCTTGCCACATTTGTTGTTCTGACATTTTAACCGACTGACGTTCGTCGGTGAAACTGGGTGCCTTATCTGAAGAAAGTGAGGGCGCTTTGAAGGACCAGCCTTTCACCGGTGTTATATCTTGGTGTTGTGGGTTCAACTTCAGCCGGTTTGTATCGTTTTTAGTCGTAGATTTCCGTTCTTCAGATAGGTGTTTTTGGGTGTTGAACTGACGTGTGCTAGGCATGCCTGTTTTATCTGAACTGGGGGCATCAAACTCAGGGTTATAATTAAGATCTATGGCTGTAACGGTTGATGTAAGCAGCAGGGATGATATGAATGTTGCGGTTAATAAAAACGTTGTACATGTTTGTGGCGGGTGTTGAAATTTCATAACCATTCCTCATGATCTTATTGTGTTAAATACTAGCAGATCGCCATTGTGATGATATGGGTGTTTACCGAAATGACCTATTATTGTGGCGTATTTAGCAATTGAATTATCTTAGCCTGTCCTGTTTACTATAAGCGTGATTCCTAGATAAGTGAGCGGTAAATGACTGAAGTGCTTAAACAATTAGTAGAACTATTACAGCTAGAGCCGTTAAATGAACTTAGCTTTCGGGGTAATAGTGAGAATTTAGGGTTCCGGCATGTTTTTGGTGGGCAGGTGTTGGGTCAAGCGTTAATGGCAGGGTGCAAAACCGTTGAGGAGAAAGATGCTCACTCAATGCATGGTTATTTTTTGCGCCCAGGAGATCATTCGCTACCGATAGACTATGAAGTTCAGGTCGTGCGAGATGGGGCTACTTTTTCGACCCGCAGGGTCATTGCAAGGCAAAGCGGGACAGAAATTTTTGCGATGATGGCGTCTTTTCAGTCTCCAGAGGAAGGTTTTGATCATCAATTCGATATGCCTGATGCGCAAGGCCCAGAGGGTATTTACTCTGAGCTTGAAACAAGGCGAAAGTTTAAAGAATTTATTCCTGAAAAAGTAAGGGAACAATATACGGTTGATCGCCCTATAGAGATCCGTCCGATTGATCCTATCAACTATTTGGCGCCAGAGACTCGTGAACCGTATAAGCAGAACTGGTTTCGAGCGATAGCAGATTTGCCAGATGACCCTGTTATTCATCAATGTATTTTGGCTTATGCTTCAGATTTTGGCCTACTGGGTACGTCTATGCTTCCTCATGGCGTTTCGTTTATGGGGAAGGGCATGCAGGTGGCGAGTTTGGATCACTCAATATGGTTTCATCGCGACTTTAGAGTGGACGATTGGTTGCTATATGACATGGATAGCCCAAGCGCCTCACGAGGGAGAGGGCTTAACCGAGGTAACATATACAATCAGGACGGTATATTAGTGGCTTCTGTTTGCCAAGAAGCATTGATTAGGCAGCGTAAATAAACGCAAAAATAGAGAGGGCTTTGTGGCGGATATAACCGATATTTCTGGTAATCCTTTTGCGGATTTATGGCACCATCAAAATGGTCGCTTTCGATCTCCGCCTGGCTCT
The DNA here is from genome assembly GCF_026016465.1 of Alkalimarinus alittae. Classification (NCBI taxonomy): domain Bacteria; kingdom Pseudomonadati; phylum Pseudomonadota; class Gammaproteobacteria; order Alteromonadales; family Alteromonadaceae; genus Alkalimarinus; species Alkalimarinus alittae. Next base: position 3,709,796 of record NZ_CP100390.1, on the reverse strand, counting down.
CCGTGGATTGATCGTCGGCATTCTACGAAAATGCTGCCGGTGCTTGCGCAGCTTGCAGTCTCAGGGAATAAGCCTTTTGACTATCCAAAAGAACATTGTCTATCGCGAGATTTAGCGCTACAGAAACTAGCGTCAATGGCGCCCACTCCCTCGATTAGTTGGTTGGGGCAAGCTTGTTTTTATATCCAGTTTAAAGGACTTCGAGTTCTGACAGATCCCTTTTTGTCTCAACGAGCGTCCCCTGTTCAGTTTAGTGGCCCTAGGCGATTGGTCGAAACTCCGCTACAAATCAGCGACCTTTCCCCTGATGTCATTATCATTTCACATAATCACTATGATCACCTTGATACACATGCGCTTAAGGCTATTGATGATAAAGCAAGTATTACCCTTATCACCCCCCTGAAGACGGGGGCGTTACTGCGTAAACTAGGCTTTGAGCGGGTAATAGAAATGGATTGGTATCAAGAACTGAAAGAAGGTGAAACGCGATACCAGTGTTTGCCTGCTTATCACTTTTCAGGTAGGCGTTTAACTGATGAAAATCGCTCGTTATGGGGAAGCTTTGCGATTGAACATGATGGGGTGAAGATATTTTTTGCCGGCGATACCGGTTATGGTTCAGAGTTTTCAAGAATTGGCCGCTTAACGGGGCCTTATGATATTGCCTTGGTGCCTATTGGGGCTTATGCGCCCAGATCGGTTTTTGCTGCAGTACATGCCAGCCCAGAAGAAGCGATAAAAATCGGTGAAGATATTGGTGCAAAGCAGCTTATAGGGATGCACTGGGGGACTGTTCGGCTAACGTCCGAACCCATGATGGAGCCCTCTGAACGCTTTTTAGCGGCTCAGTCGCGAGCTCAAAAGTCTATAATGGCTATTGGTGAAACCCGGGCGCTTTACTAGGTTAAGCGAGTGCTGCGTAGCCATCTATGTCAGCAAGCCATTGCTTTAGTTTGTTAATTGGAAGTGGCGGCGATATGTAATAGCCTTGAATAATGTCGCAGTTAAGATCTTTTAAGATGTCTACCACGCGCTGGCTTTCAACGCCCTCCGCCACTAAGGTGAATCCGAGTTGATGGCACATCTCAATGGTTGTTTTGATGATTACTTGGTCGCCTTTGTTACTCGTTAAATCAAAAATGAGCGACTTATCAATCTTAATCTCATTTGCGGGAAGTTTCTTTATATAGGCTAGCGAAGAGTAGCCCGTGCCAAAATCATCTATTGATAAACGAACACCTGTTTGGCTTAGATCTTCTAATACTTGAAGTGCTTTTAATGGGTCTTCCATCATAGATGTTTCTGTGAGTTCTATGGTGATTTTTGGTTTTTTGTTGTTTGTTAAAGCCTCAGAAATAAAGGAGACAAAGTCTTCCTCTCTTAAATTTTTAGCGGATATATTAATGGATATATCGATATCATAGCCTTCACTGAGAAGTTCATGCTGAACGCGTAGCGCCTCTTTAACAACCCACCGAGTGAGAGGTTTTATGATGCCTGTTTGCTCTGCAATCGGGATGAACTCATCAGGGCGTACAAATCCGAAACGTTGGTGATGCCAGCGAATCAGTGCTTCTAACCCCGTTACAGTATTGGTACTCAGGTTTATCTTGGGCTGAAAGTAGAGCGAAAGCTGGTTATTACTGATGGCTTGCTTCAACTCAGACATAAGCGTTAATCGTCGAGCGTTATAGCGATCTTGCTCGGGTTGATAATAGTCTAGTTTACGGTCGCTTTTTTCTGCTGTTTCTAAGGCAACATTTGCGTGACGAATTAAGGTCGATGCTTCTCGGCCGTTCTCCGGAAATGTTGAAACCCCTATTGCAGGGTCGAGTTCAAGCATCATGCCTTTGAATTCTATCGGCTGGTATAAGTTCTTAATAATCTCGTTGGCCGACTCTCTTACTTGCTCAGAGTGTTCTATGTCAATAAGAATACCAAAGGTGGCGCCCTCAAAAGAAAATGCATAAAAAGAATCGCTGTCCTTAATTTCTGCTATTTGAATTCCCGGCAGTTTCTGTACGGTTTTATTAATCAGGCTTGCTGCTTCTTCAATCAGAAGGTCTGCGTTGTTATGGCCAAGTGTTTTGTTTATTTCATGAAATCGAGTTAGGTTGATTAAACAAACTGCAAATCGCCCTTCGTTTCTACGCCGTATGCTATCGCTAATGAGCATCTCAAAACAGGCGCGATTGGGTAATTGGGTGATAGGGTGGTGTAGTGCCTGGTTGACCAGTTTTATTTCTGTCTGTAGGCGCTCTTTGTGTTCTCTAATGGTCGAGTCCTGAGCGGTTAGTTTATCTTCTCGTTCTCGGTATAGTCTTTCAGCAAGGGCTATTGTTAGTAGTATTGCCTCAAGGGCAGAGCCAATTTGCATGCCGTATTCACTAATAAAACTATTGGGGATAACCCCCGCCTTATTAAGTGAGGTCATGGCAGTACCCGCTGTTAAGAGGCCCCACGCTATCGTGTAGTAACGTGCTAAATGAGCGCCTTTTGCCCAGACGATGGGACCAATGGCCAGTAATATTAAATAGCTAGGAATTGAGAGTAGTACTGATATGCGAACTGAGTCTGCATAACTGAGGAAAAAGGAACCCACCATGCAAGCAAATGCGAGAGCTGCAATTACCTTAGTGCATTGATCAAGAAGTTTGCTGTAATCTTTCAGTGAAAGGAATGAACGGGCAAACAACGCTGAAAATAGCATTGTGAAGGGGATTACGATCAAAATGCTTTGGTTATGGATCTCGGGCAGGCTTGGAAATAATACCTGAAACGTCTTGCCGCGCATGGCTGCAAAAAAGAAGGCGTAGCCAAATGTGGCCATTGAGTAATAAAGATATGTTTTCTCACGGAGTGCCAAATAGATAAAAAAGTTAAATAGGGCTAATACCGCTAAGATGCCATAAAAAATGGCGTGTATTTGATCCTCTTTGCCTATTTCAACAAAAAAAGACTGACTGTCCCACAGATGAGCGGGGAGTTGTACTGTACCCCCCGTTTGCACCCTCAGTAGGTACTCAGTAGAAGACTTAGCGGGGAGGTTGGCAGGAAAAAGAAAGTAAGGGTGATCGATTAAGCGTTTCGAAAATGGGTAGCGGTCACCAGTTTGGTATGTATTTACTACTTCGCCATTTTTTATTTCGTAGAAATCGATGTAGTCTAATTGTAGGTAACTAACTTCTAACAGTTTATCAATATCTACGTTGGAAGGGTTGGATACTGTAAATTTAAACCAGTATGGGGAGTCGGTGTAGCCAAAGTTTGCAATTTCCCCATAGACTTCAGTCCATGCGATGGAATCTTCGCTAGCTAGAATCAGGTCTACATTGAGAGCGTTAGACGCGTCTTCAACATAACTCAGGTTTAGAAGCTGCTGAGCAACGCCTGGTTGAACTTCATTTTTTGCTGCAAAAAGCTGAGGGCTTAAAAGCACCGTTGCTAGCAGTAATATCAGTCTTAGTTGCATATAGTCTGTACATCATATTTTATTATTGTTAAGGGTACACTGCTGATAATAGAAACCGTATCAGTTCAAAAAGGCCTATTTATTACTAAGGATATAGGCTTTCGCTGCCCTAATGTAAAGTAATGCTGTGTGCTTTTTTCTCTCCGCTTACGGTGACGAGAAGCTTTTTACCGCAGGCTCAATTCGATTTCTCCCCTTTGACTTTGCTTCGTATAAATTGATATCGGCCTGCTTTAGTAGTTGGTTAATGCTTTCATGTTGGCTAACCGCGCAAACACCCGCACTCATAGTGACAGGGATGACTTCAGATTTATATTTAAAGGTATGTTCAGCTACAGCGACTCTTAGCCTTTCAGCAAGCGTGAGAGCTTGTAAAAGAGACGTATCGGGTAAAAGCATCAGAAACTCCTCACCACCCCAGCGGGATACCACGTCAATCTGTCTTGAAAGCCCCATCAATAATAATGAAAACTCTTGTAATATTGCGTCGCCCGCATCATGACCATAGGTGTCGTTAACACGCTTAAAGTAATCGATGTCTATTAAAATAATCGAAAAGTAACTATTACTACGCTGATGGCGGTAGAACTCCTTATCTAAACATTCTTTCATATCCCTCCGGTTGGAGAGTGAAGTGAGCTCATCTGTTCTCGCTGCATATTCATAGAGTGTTGCCATCTCGATGAGTTCGCTTTTAGCGGATCTTCTTGCATCATCAAGTATATAAGCGAAGGCCGTAACAAACGAAAAGGTCGCAATAAAACGAATTTTAAAGTCTGTGGCATATTCGGTTGTGACAAAGGGGAGTTGAGGAAAAGAAAATATGATCATTACCAATATGACGGCTATGACTGACAAAATGAGTCCAGTTCGGATGCCGAATATATAAAACCCGAGGGGAGGAAACACATAAAACCACAAGGGTCCCGTGTTGCTCTCTCCACCTGATGCGGTTAAATAAAGAAAAAGCACTCCAACCATGGAGATAAATGCGCGATGGTAAAATAGTTTGTTTTGGCTGTAGTGGTAATTGGCCAAATTAGCTATCGTAATGGCACCAAAAAAATACAGCATATAGCCATGAAAGTGGTTGCCCGAAATATGCGATTTACTGCCGATAAGCACTAAAAAGAACAGTGCGCCCAGAGATAGGTTTGTAGAGACGTCAAGTACCCGTTGATCATCTCTTTCTTTTACAGACGAGATCCGAGTGTTTACCCTTTCTTGAATTGAATCCGAGTGGTTATTTCTATGGGTCATTTGAGCTCTGATTGACGTGGACGATTTATTAACTCCATATTTCTTATTCTACTCTTAAGTCATAGCTTATATGTGTTTAATTGTAAACGAATCGTCTTGCTTCTTTCAGTACATATTCTTAGCTAAATAGGTGAAATTGACATTAACGCTCACTTTGTATACCGCAAGGGGAGAAGCCCTTTTGGTGGATTTTTATGCTTAAAAACGGTTCCATTTTTGAGCGTTTCATCCTATAGTGCACCACCTTTAAGTTAACGAAGTTAAAATATAGTTTTGTAACTTAACGGGCAGCCTACAGACTAGGCGGTCACTCGAATATGTTCGGGGTCGAGAGTGTCGCTGGTCGCTATATGCACTGGTTGATAGCAAATATTTAAAAGCTAACGGGTTTCAGTGTGATGGAGTTTTCTAACATTAATCAAATTGAAAAAGCAGCAGCCCCTTATCAAAACGAAATGATGCGTTTGGGAATCGGCCTTTTCTTTATGGTCGGTATCATGTTTTATGTCGCCACAATGACAAGTGGTATCGACGACAACTATCTATTAATTATTGCCGCGATGATTGGCGGCTATATGGCCATGAATATTGGCGCCAATGACGTAGCTAACAATGTAGGCCCTGCCGTTGGCTCCAACGCACTGACATTAACGGGTGCGATACTGATAGCCGCAATATTTGAAGCCGCAGGGGCGTTATTGGCTGGCGGTGAGGTGGTTAGCACCATTAAAAAAGGCATCATTGATCCAACATCGATCACCGATCCTGATGTATTTGTATGGCTGATGATGGCTGCATTGCTAGCGGGTGCTCTCTGGCTTAACTTAGCCACTTGGTTAGGGGCACCTGTTTCTACAACGCACTCTATTGTTGGCGGAGTGTTAGGGGCTGGTGTTGCAGCGGGTGGTTTTGATGTCGCAAACTGGAGCAAAATGGGCGCGATCGCTGCTAGCTGGGTTATATCGCCTGCACTGGGTGGAATAATTGCTGCTGCGTTCCTCTTATTTATAAAGAAAACGATACTTTATAGAGATGATGTAAGTAGCGCGGCAAAACGAATCGTCCCCCTATTAATTGCTTTGATGGCTTGGGCGTTTGTTACTTATTTAGCCCTTAAAGGCCTTAAGAAAATATGGGAGCTTGATTTTTTAACGGCCATTAGCATAGGGTTTGCAGCGGCCATTGTCGTTTTAGTGCTAGTTAAGCCTGCAATCAATCGTCTAGCGAGTAGCATTGAGAACTCTAGAGATGGCGTTAACGCGCTTTTTACCATCCCTCTAATATTTGCGGCTGCAATGCTAAGTTTTGCTCATGGGGCGAACGATGTAGCCAATGCTGTTGGGCCTTTGGCTGCAATAAGTAACTCAATTGTTGATTCTGGTATTTCTGCAAAAGCGAATATTCCGATCTGGGTGATGATGGTTGGCGCTATCGGTATATCGCTTGGGCTGATGCTTTACGGACCAAAGTTAATTAAAACGGTCGGATCTGAAATTACTGAGTTAAACAAAATTCGCGCTTACTGTGTGGCAATGGCTGCAGCGATAACTGTTATTTTTGCTTCTCAGTTAGGGTTGCCTGTGAGTTCTACTCATATTGCCGTTGGAGGCATTTTTGGCGTGGGTTTCTTGAGAGAATATCTAAAGGTTAGCTATGCTAGCCAGCTGCACTCTATTGCAGAGCTTCATGAAGGTAAAGATCGTGAGCAGGTTAAAAAATTCTTAGAAGATTTTAAAAAAGCATCCGTTGATGAAATGGATCAGATGCTGAAAAAACTGAAGAAAAAGACCGCTGAGGTTCACTTGCCGAAAAGTGAGCGAAAACGCTTAAAACTTGTTTATCGTGAAGAGTTGGTAAAACGCTCTCATTTAGCGAAAATTGCCGCAGCGTGGATTATAACGGTGCCCGCTTCGGCACTATTGGCTGCTGTCTTGTTCTTTACTATTAGGGGCATGATGATCCCCTAGTAGCGATATAGTGTATGACAGCAGCTTTGTTTAATGGCTGCTGTCTCATTCCTTCGATTCGTATTTATAATGACACCACCTGTTTCTTTCTCTAGTTTTAACTAATTCCATATATACATTGATAATTTTGGCTATAGTATAAGTAGGTTGATATAGACGTATGTCTTAATATAAGTACGCCTTACTATAAATTAGCCATATTTGATAACTCAATTTTTTGCCGGAAGTTAGATGAATGTATTATTAGTTGAAGATAGTCGAGCTATCCGCGAGCTTGTTACCGCCTACATAGAGGAAATGGGGCATCGCGTGGTAACAGCTGAAACCGGTGAAAGTGCGATGGAGCTGTTTGACAAAAAGCAGATAAACCTCGTCATAATGGATATTCAGCTACCTGGCATCGATGGATTCGAAGTTACGCGGAGGATTAGGGCTAGACTTTTTGGCGACTGGCTACCGATTGTTTTTCTTAGCTCTAACTCTTCAGATGCACACTTTGTAGAAGGTATTAATGCCGGTGGTGATGCCTATCTTGCCAAGCCTGTAAACGGCCCCGTGCTTCAGGCAATGGTTCGGGCAATGGGGCGTATTGTTGAGATACAAGAACAGCTTCAAAAAACGAATGAGAAGTTATCCCAGCTTGCACACATTGATGCTCTGACAGAGTTGAATAACCGCCGTGGATTTGTCCTGCTCTATGGTCGGGAGTGGGCGCGTTCATCTAGAGAGTCTTTGCCGCTTTCAGTAATAATGATTGATATAGACTCGTTTAAAGCTTATAACGATAACTATGGTCATTTGGCAGGGGATGACACATTACGATTGGTAGCAAAAACGTTATTGAGTAGCTTGCTTAGGCCTACTGATATCGTCGCGCGCTACGGCGGCGAAGAGTTTGTTGTGTTACTGCCTAATACAACCTTGGAGGGGTCTATGCGGGTGGCAGAGCGGCTAAGAGGGACGATTGAAAACCAAATGATAAGCCATGAATTTTCGTCTACGGGTAACTATTTGACGATCAGCGCAGGTTGCGCAGAAAAAGTTAAAGATCAAGCCGCTACGCAATTGATCGATAAGGCTGACCAAAACTTATATAAAGCCAAAGAAAATGGGCGTAATCAAGTTTTTGGTGAGTGAGTCTTCAGAATGCTTCTGAGCGAGTTAAATGGTTTAAGGCTGTGCAGCTAAGTTATGCCCGCATGGGTAAAGCGGCTCAACGCTGTGAGGCGATAATAAATTCAATTATGCAGGCGCTTTGTTAACGCCTGTTTTATTATTTCTAGATCTGTGTCTTTGGGAGTGATTTTATGAGTAGTGCAGAAGAAAGTCGTCAGGCTAAGGTTATTTCAGAATTGCGGACCTTTATCAAAAAGGTGCTAAGTGACCCTACTGTTGCTAGTACATGTATGGATATTGCGCGAAACCTTAAGAATGAACCCGATGCGGATGCTAAAATTGCTGAAGCTATTAGTTCTCAGACTATTGTGAGAATTCCTGAGGTTCTTAGTGATGCTGATCGTATTTTTATCGATATTATTAAAGATGTATTAGAGGACGAGAGTGCGCTTTATTAACCTTTTAAAGGTTTAATAAGGTGTTTTATTTCGTTTATGTGTGTTGGATATGAGGATTGCATCAGTTCTATAGATGCGATTTTCATATCGCTATATTCAAAGCCTGGGCAGACGGCCTCACTAACTAGCCCATAACATCCCGTCAATAGTTGACTTGCCTTCCAGTAGCCACCTTTCACAATGAGTTGAAACTCTAGATCCGGCCCCAGTATGTTGGTTGTTAGCTCGCCATTAGGACTAATCATTGTGTATTTAATGGGAGATCCTGAATGAAAATAATGAGCAATGTCTGATTTATTCTGATGGAAAAAGCCTGTAGGGGCGTCATCAGTCAGTAAGTAATATATTGAGCTCATAGCCGATTGGGTGTTTTCGGTTTTGAGCGCTGACTCGTATGTTCTTTTAAAGTAACCGCCTTCGATATGAGGGGTAAGCGCTAAGGACTTGATGATAAAGTCTTTGCTGATCATATGCTTGGCTAGCAGGCTTTAGTTTGAGTGCTATGATGGCTACATAGTTTTTCAAATGCTGCGACTTCACTCGCAATTTTAGGGTGCTTGGCTAGCTCAGCCTGCTCACTAAGGATCTCTTCTAGTATCTCTATCGTTGTGAGCGGATTAGCGAGCACCACTCTAAATACTACGCAGGGCACGGCTTGATACCGCAATGGCTCTAAACAGGTTCTTGATACAAATGCCTTTCCGAGTTCACGTTGAGTTTTTTGAATGAACTTGGTGATTCTATTGAGGTGAGTATTAATCCTCTCCATCTCGTCAGGAGACGCCTGTAAGAGCGCGATTTGTGCCCAGTTGGGACAATAACGATAGGTGAGTATATTTAATTCAGGTTTTGTAATGAGTTCGAACAGCTCATTTTGCTCAATAATATTGGCAAAGGCGCGTGCTTTTTCGATCCCTTGGTTTATTAAGATTTCATAGCCCTCACGGCCAATGATTTTAAGACCTGAGTGAACCAGCATTGCCATGCCCGGTCGTGAGCCCTCTAAGGTTGTGCTGCCAAGGTCTTTTGAGCCTTTACGTATGATGTACTGAGCATGGTGCTCAATCGAATTAAGTTTGGTTGGGTCTTTAAATAATACCAAACCAGCCCCCATTGGTACGTAAAGCTGTTTGTGGGCATCAAGTGTGACTGAGTCTGCTTTTTCTATGCCTTTGAGAAGGTGTTTATTCTGTCTAGAGAAAAGGGTAGGCCCTCCCCATGCAGCGTCGACATGGAAGTGTGCTTTAAACTCTCGTGCGATCTCAGCAAGCTCATCTAGTGGGTCAACATTACCTGTTTCTGTTGTTCCGGCAATACCTACAATAGAAATAATTTTGATTTTTTTGTTTTGTAACTCGATGCATTTTTTTCTTAGTTGGTCGAGTTGAATTCGGTTGTTGTCATCAGTATCAATAGCGATGATGTTTTCGCGGCCAATGCCTAGTAAATCGGCTGTTTTGCTTAGCGAGTAATGCCCACGCTTAGATACTACGATGGCAGCACCTTCGTAGCCGTAATACCGAAGCGCTTTAAAGAAACCTTGCTGGTTAATGCCTTTAAAATTTCCTTCAGGTGGGAACGCTAGGTTTCTTGCCGCCCAAAGAGCGGTAATATTGGCGACAGTACCGCCTGACGCCATAGAGCCCAGTGCATGGTATGCGTCATGCATCCAACGATGATAAAAATCATTATCTTGCTCATATACTAATCGGTGTAGCATCCCCATCACCTGGCGTTCTAGCGGTGTGAAGGCTTTGGATGTTTCGGTTTTTACCAGATTTTGGTTAAGCGCAATCATTATTTTAGAAAGAGGCAGCATAAAATAAGGAAGCGCTGAGGTCATATGACCGACAAAACTAGGTGATGCAGTATGAACAGATTGCGCAACGACTTTATCAAGCAAAAACTGGGTTTGTTCTGAGACAAAGATGGGCTTGTCAGGAATTTTAGGATCAGCGAAGTCTTTTTCCACTTCAGATAAATCTTTTTCAACCGCGACAATATGGTCTTGAAGAAAGCCTGCAAGATTTCGAGAGATGTTTTTGTCAATTTGGCTCAGCGTTGAGTCCGGTGCTTCAGGCACGGTAAAGACTCGATACATGCTTTTTATGCTGGCAAGAGCCAGTTTTTTCTGCTGCGGCATAGGCTTATCTTCGAGTGTTAACGACTGAGTTCTGCTATCGGCTCGATAGGTTCAGTTTGACAGTTTAAAACAGCATCTCAAATGTTTGGGTGCTAACGAATAGAGCGTATAGTAAAGGGGGCGTAGTATAAACTGTCGAGAATAAGATAACCAGAGGTGTGATAAACCATGCCAACTCAGCCGTAAAACCAAGCATAGAAAGGTTTTGTTGCGGTGTTTGTCTTGCTGCCCTTTGCATTTAATGAATATAATTCGAGCATCTTGAAAAAGGAATTTTGTACTATGGGCTGGTCAAGTTTTATTGTTCGAGGCATTCTAGTATCAGTCTTGTTCGCTTTACTGCAGGGGTGCGCCACATCTTCTCTTTTTACAGCATACCCCACTCAAGCGACTGCATTTAAGAAGATTATTTCCACAAATCAAACTGATGCCGGTATCGCGACCACTTTAGCCAAGTTAGACGAAGAGAGAGAGGGTGCGGATGCGATGCTTTACATGATGGAGCGGGGTCGCATTACACAACTCAGTTCTCGTTTTGATGAAAGTAAATCAGATTTCGAGTTTGTTATTTCAAGTTTTGATGAGCAAGATTTAGCATCGACTATTGAGTTATCAAAAGCGGCTGCGCAAGGCTCTTCGTTATTGGTTAATGATAATGCCATTCCTTATAAAGGCGCTGGTTACGAGCGTATTTTTACTCACCATCATCAAGCCTTTAATTATTTAGGTGAAGGGGATCTTGAAGGTGCTTCTGTCGAATTTAGACGGGTTGCTTTAGAGCAGCGCGTCTTACTAGAAAAGCATGAAAAAGAAGTAGCAAATGCTTTTGAGAAAGCGGAAGAAGAAAATATTGACCTGAATGCTTTAACACCTGCATTCTCGGGGTTGGATCCTGTTGTTGGACGTGTAAAAAGTTCATTTCAGAATGCGTATACATTTTATGCTTCAGCTGCTTTTTGGGAGTCAGTAGGAGAGCTTAACTCTGCGTTGGTTGATTATAAAAAAGCGTTAGAGATCAATTCGGGTAGTCAATTACTCAAACAGGATATAGCGAGAGTCACTTATAAGTTAGGTGGGCAGCCTAGTAATACTGACTTCAATCAGGCAAACGATAACCAAGGTGTTGTTGTTGTGTTTTTTGAGGATGGGTTTGTTCCTGCTAAGAGTGAAATAAAAATACCGCTACCGACGTTTGATGGCGGTCTTATCTCTTTGGCATTTCCCTATTACGATATTCAGCACTGGCCTGTGAGTCAGCACTTAAGGGCCTCAGATGAAGACTTTAATGATTTAGGTTGGACTGAAACCGTGGTGGATGTGGGCGCTCTTGCGGTTAAAAGCCTTAAGGAGCAAGTGCCTGCTTTAATGGTACGGCAGGTGTTGAGAGGGTATGCTAAGTATGAACTGCAAAAACAAGCAGAGTCGCATGGCGGCTGGGCTGGTCAGTTGATAGCTACGGCCTATAATATTATATCTGAGAGTGCAGATAGACGTAGTTGGTTGACGCTTCCTCAAACAGGGCAGGTGATGCGGTTTAACCTTAATGAAGGAGAAAGGGTTGTTACCTTTTCTACGCCTTTGGCTCACACCAACGTTTCGCTGGATGTTCAGGCGAAGCGAACGATCTTTGTAAGAATAGTTAATGCAAATAATAGTTTAATTACGCAGGTATACGAACTTTAATCTAAGTAATATAGCGTCACAAGGAGCACGGAAATGCGAAGAGTAGTGTTAAGAACAGTAATGCTTGCAGGGCTGTCTTCTGCCATATTGGGCTGTGCAGTTAATGAAACTGCGACAGTTACGGTTAATGATGATGGTACGACTCAAATTATTGAGTCTAATAGTGGACTACTATCTGATAACTTATCCATAGCCGACACCAAAACGGGGTTTGTCGGCAACTTATTGAAAGCCCAGGTCGCCATAAAAAATGACTCAGGGAGTCAGCTTAACTTTCAGTATAAATTTAAATGGCTAGATAAAAATGGGTTTGAAGTTGCTATTGATAGTCTTCCTTGGTTGCCAATCAGCATCACGCCTCATGAAAGCAAGACCGTTCAAGGGGTTGCACCAAACCCAACGGTAAACTCTTTTAAGATCCTGGTTCAGGACTGAGCTTTTAACTAAAAATGGAGAAAAGAATGAAAATAATGCGAATTTTTGCAGTTGTTTTAGCTGCTCTCATGCTGGCGTCTTGTGCCAGTGGTCCGAAAATACAATATGGCGATGCGACATCGGTTGAAACAACGACATTGGGCTTTGGGTCAACGGACTTGCAGTCTATTGCGGCTAAATTAGTTGATGACTTAGTCACCTTTCCGCCTATTGTTCAGATGACATCCTCCCGCCGTCCTGTGGTGTTTGTTGATAAAATCAAGAACAAAACTACTGAGCATATTGATACGGAATCTATTACCGATACGATTCAAACTAAATTGCTACAATCAGGTAAGTTTCGCTTTGTTGATATGACTGCGGTAAGGGCAGTTCAAGAGCAAATGAAGTTTCAGATGGATAGCGGCATGGTCGACCCTTCTAAAGCGGCTGCATTTGGTAAGCAGACGGGGGCTGAGTTTATGCTATATGGCAACATGTCTAGTATCGTGAAACGAAACAGCGGTGCGCAGGATGTTTATTACAAGTTCACGCTTAAATTAGTCAACCTTGAAAGTGGCATTATGGAGTGGGCTGGAGAAAAAGAAATTCGTAAAACTGGCGAAAAGTCATTTATGTCTCTATAACACGTTCTAAACTACATAAATAAACATAGAAAGGCTGAGATCTGTTTTGAAATAGAGCATTCTCGGCCTTTTTAATACATGAACGATCATTTTAGTGTGAGTTTTAAGGATGAAAAAGCATCTACAGCGATTAGCAATACTGGTTTTTCTGATTCCAATTTGTGTGTGGGCCAAGACTGAACTGGTTGAGAAAACAACGACGGGCTTTGGTGAAAGCTACCAAACGGCTTTAAGTTCAGCCCTGATGGACGCTGTTCGCCAAGTAAGAGGGCTTGAGGTTGGGAGCGAGAAACAGCTTAAGCTTGATTTTAAACACTTGGTAAATGATTCCTTAGAAAAAAAGACCGCTTCGTTTGGGGTTGAAGAGCAGGTATTTACGCAGTCAAAGGGCTGGGTTCAGTCTTATAGTGTAAGCAGCGTAAAGAAACCTAAAGATAATAATGATGTGTGGGAGGTGTCGGTTGTCGCTAAAATCCCAATGCACCATTCTGAAATTAAAGACGATGCTCGCTCAAGCATTGCTGTGATGCCGTTTAGGTTTACTCATGCCACATTTGCTATCGATGATTTAGAAAAGGGTAGTAATGCATTTCAGATGTCGAGCCGAATGAGGGACAAAATACAAACTTCGCTGATGCAAACACAGCAATTCACAGTAGTCAATCGGAACTACGGTAGTGAATACGTTTCAGAAAAGGCACTGCTTTCTTCGAATAATGTGCCGGCTGTAGAAGCGAGTCGTTTAGGGAACTTAGTAGGTGCTGACTTTATGATTGTCGGCAATATACATGATTTATCGACCAAGATTGAACGTCAAACATTCTATGGCATGACCCAAGTGGAGGTGATTGACCGGTTTGACCTTTCATATCAAGTAATTGAAGTTGCGACTCAGAAAATTTTATGGACTGATAACTTAGTAGAAGAGCAAGCGCGGGCAGAAACTGAAAGCACATCCTCAGTATTGGATGATATTGCCGGGCTTGTTGTTAGCAGCATTATGGATGTTATCTACCCGGTAAAAGTGATGGATGTCGTAAGTCCTAGTGAGGTATATCTTAACCAAGGGAAATCAAGAGTAAGTGAAGGCGATAAGTTTGAACTATTGTCGCAAGGCCGAACGTTAAAAGACCCTGATACTGGTATCTCTATTAAAATAGAAGGAAAGAAAGTTGGTGAGCTAACTGTTGATTCTGTTTTACCGAAATATTCGGTTGCCACATTGACTAGTGGTGATGTTAAGGCGGTTAAAAAAGGAGCTGTTGTTCGATTGGTAAAGAAAAGTTCTAGCGTTACCGATATAGAAACGAATAAGCAGGTTAGACCTACTGCTGGCTCAAGTGCAGCACCTATTCAATGGTAAATAGAACAGCCAGCAGCTAAGCTGCTGGCTTTTTTCATAAGGGTTAAAGTAATTCTTTAACCGCTTTAGTGAGCGCTTGCTCTATTTCATGGCCTTCTAGCTTTCTACCGTTAACGAAAATAGCAGGCGTTCCACGGATACCTAAATTAATCGCTTGTAATTCAGAGTCTTTAACTTTCTTAATGGTCTCTGAGGCGCCTATGCATGATTCAAATTGGGCCTTATCCAGCTGTAATTTATTAGCAAATGTTGCTGGTGAATCAAGTGTTAATTGAGCCTGATTGTCGAATGCTAGGCTGTTATATTCCCAGAACTGACCCTGCTGATCGGCACAAACAGCGCCTTCAGCCACTTTTCTCGAAACCCCTGAGCGGTTGATAGGGAAATCCATATAGGTTAGTTGAATATCATCACCATACTGTTCTAGTAAGGTGTGAAGTGTATGGCTCGCCTCTTTACAGTGTGGGCACTGATAGTCAGCAAACTCAACGATCTGTATTTTTCCATCAGGATTGCCGATTGTAGGGTAGCCTTCGGTGTCGATCGAAACAGCAGGTGATTTAGGTGGCTTTACGAGCAGAGCAAAGTCACCTTTTCTTTCTAATTCACCTAACACTGAAAAGCGTTTCTCTCGAACCTTTTGTTGAGTGAGGTACTGAGCAATGTCGCCTTTTATTTCATAAAAGGGTTTGCTTATACGCTCTTTATTAGCTTCAAAAAAACGATTTACGTCATCTTCTGAAGGTGGCGTGATTGAAAGCAACTGCTCTCTAGCGAGTTCTTCGCTGATGTTCTCTTTTGTAGCCAGCTCTGCTGCGACTAGTTGAAGCGCTGCCTCTTCTAAAAAAGCACGCTGTTTTTCATAGTGCTCATGGGCCATCTCGTAGTAAGGCATAGCAACGCTGGTGGGAAGTTCACTGAGTGTAAAGTCTGAGCCTTTGTAAGATATCAAGGCGTCTGGTTGATCTGCTGATGGCGTTTTTGAGGCGTTCATTATGGTTGCTGATATCAGCATGCCAAACGCAAACGCAGCAAATGCGAAGGTGAATTTACTGCGATTTTGTTGTCGTTGGTTTTCGTTCATAGTTTACCTTTTTGTTTTCTGGGGCGCTGATTCAAGCAACGTAAGCGTGTGAATGTTATTCGATTCTAGAGCATCCTAATGATAAGCGATCAGCTTTCAAGTTAAATAAACATTAAGTTAGTGATTGTTAAATCGTTATATAAAAAAAGCGCCCTAAAGCGCTTAACTCAATGAGCGGTTTTGTACTTAGACCGTGAGGTTAGGTCGTGCTCGTTCGATAATGGACGCGCAGTCGCCACTAGCAGGCATGGAACCTATGTTGTGACCCCCGTTATCAGAGAGGCGAGAGGCACAAAACAGGTCGCTTACGGCATGATTTCCACTCTGAACGAGTAAGGCGCTTTGAAAGGCTAACGCTAGCCGATCAACGATATTTCTGGCTCGGTATTCAATATTATTTAGGTCTGTAAACGCTTGCTTGAGACTTCGTACGTATTGATCAAGCATGCTGTTTTCGCCTTTTGCTTTATCGACTTCATTAAAAAAAGCATCTATCGCGGCAGGTGTTTTATACATAACACGCAGCACATCGAGGCACTGTACGTTGCCGCTACCCTCCCAAATAGCATTGATAGGAGACTCCCTAAACATTCTGGGGAATATGCTATTTTCCATCACGCCACTGCCTCCAATGCATTCCATTGCTTCATAAGCGTGGTTGGGGGTGCGTTTGCATATCCAATACTTGCCAACCGCTGTCCCTAGGCGCATGAGCAATTGCTCTGATTCGTCGTGTTGATTGTCGAGTGCTCGTGCCATGCGCATCGTAAATGCGAGAGAGCCTTCTTGCTCGAGTGCTAAATCGGCTAGCACGTTTTGCATCAACGGCTGCTGGTCTAATTTAGCACCAAAAGCACTGCGATAATGGCAGTGGTGAGTCGCATGGGCAACTGCAAGACGTTGACCTGATGACGAGCCCATCATGCAGTCGAAGCGCGTTAAAGAGACCATTTCTATAATGGTTCTAACACCTTGACCTTCTTCACCAACCATCCAACCAAGGGCTCCACGTAACTCAGTTTCACTGGATGCGTTAGCGACATTGCCCATTTTGTCCTTTAATCGTAGTACTTGAAGCGGGTTCTTGCTGCCGTCAGCATTCCAACGAGGTACTAAAAAGCAAGACAGCCCTGAAGGCGCTTGGGCGAGCACTAGAAAAGCATCGCACATAGGCGCAGAAACAAAATACTTATGGCCGACTAATTCATATAGCTCACCGCCGCCCGGTTGGCCAACGGGATAAGCTTTGGTTGAATTGGCCCTTACATCTGATCCGCCTTGTTTTTCTGTCATAGCCATACCAATGGTCACGCCTTCTTTTTGAGAGAAAGGGCGGTTGGTTTCGTCATATTTGCGTGCCGTAATTAGAGGTGTCCATATCTTGTCTAAGTTCGGTTGTCTTCTCAGTGATGGAATGGACGCAAAGGTCATGGTGATAGGGCAGCCGTGCGCTGATTCGACCTGGGTTTGTAGATAACACTTGGCGCTACGGGCAACGTGTGCACCGGCTTTAGGGTCTGTCCAAGGAGACGAGTGCAAGCCGTTTTCAATCGATGTTCTCATTAACTGGTGGTAAGCTGGATGGAATTTAACGTGATCAACTCGATGTCCAAACCTGTCATGAGTATGGAGTACGGGTTTATTTTCGTTTGCCTGAAAGCCCAGTTCTATGTAGCTGGCTTGCCCCACCGCTTGTCCAAATTGTGAAATTTCCTTGGCCGCCCATCCAGCACCTTCGCGCTTAACCGCTTCTTTGAGGGCTGTGTCTTGCTCAAACAGGTTTATGTTTTCAAGCTCTGGTGGTTGATTTTCAACGACGTGAGTGTGTGCAAAGTAGCGGTCATGTTGTGTTTGAGGGTTTTTCATAATGAGTACTCCTGCCCAGTTACGGCCTGAACACAGAAACGAGCAATTGAGTTGATAAGCGCTTCTTTATCTTTGACCGTTACTAAGGGTTTCTTTTTATCAGTGTTTGCTTTGTTGGGTGGAGATAGAGGGCCAACAAGGGATTCAGCCATTGCCCCAACCAGTGCTGCTGCGGAGATAGATTTATGTTGATTAGGTATTTCGCCAGATTGCATACCTGCTGCAATAAGTTGCTCAAAGATATCTGCATAGGCTTGTCGGTAGCGAAGGCGGTCTGCATCTACGATTGGGTCAACGGGTTCAGCTATTAGAGCCCACGCCAGCTGCGGCGCAGTTAACGCTCGCTTAGAAAAGCAGTTAACCGCCGCGATTAATTGCTGAGTAACAGTTGTATTATTCTCGATGGCTTCGGCTACCTTACGAACCTCAATCTCGGTTGCCGTTCGAAATATTTCAGAAAATAGCGCTGATTTAGATGGAAAGTGGCGGTAAAGTGTACCTGTTGCCACATTTGCGTCTTCGGCAATAGCACTTACGGTTGCACCCTTAAAACCAGATTGCTGAACGAGATTACGCGTTGAACGTAATATTTTGACTCTTATTTCAGCTTTTTTCGTGATTGTTTTTGTTGTTTCCCGGTAGGCCAACGTGGTAACTCCAAAGTATTGGTGGCAATAAAGTGAATGTTAATTCATTTGTACGCTATGAAGTGAATCATTATTCATACTATTGTGTCAATTAGTGTAGTGTTTAAGTGCTTAGTGACGAATAATGACGCTATAATATTTTCAAACTGGAACGTATAGATCCCTAAAATTGAGCAAAGACCTTTTGAATATTGAGCACTGCCTACTTGCAATAGATTTGCTAAAACAACAAACAGAGATGTCTCGGCATAGAAGGCTTCTTGTTCTGTCAGGCAGCAGAGCGTGGGCTAACAAGATAGCGTTGGCTGCTATTAGTCGGTTAGGTGTGAGTTCTGCACTGTGGTTAACTGACCAACTAGAAGATCAAGAAATGTCTCTAGTTATTGAATACAGTACGGCTAAAAAAGCAGTGAGACATCTAGGGAGTGAGCGTAAGCTTATTGTCATGGATGCTTATGCGGGGTTTCACCCTGATGGTTTTGGTGCCATTAGTGGCACGCTAGTCGCGGGCGGTTTGTTTATTTTAATAACACCTGAGGCTAATGGTTGGTCAGATTATGATGACCCGGACTATGAGCGTATTACTTCATTGCCATTTGCGCGAGCTGATCTCTCGCGGCGATTTATCTCCCGAATCAATAAGGCCATTGATTCATCCGGTAAGGTGTTGCGTTTATGTGAAAGGGTCACACCCTCGTATGAAGCGTTAAACGAGCCGGCGAATGTTGCTCAAGCTCAATTGCAAGAAGCTCAAACAAAAAAACAGGCATTTGAAACCGCATTATTAGACGGGTGTATAACAGAAGATCAGCAACGAGCCGTTGACGCTATTTGTAAGGTCGTGACCGGTCATCGTCGTCGGCCACTGGTCATTACATCCGACCGTGGGAGAGGCAAGAGTGCAGCATTAGGGTTGGCTGCGGCTAAATTAATTAATAGGGGTATAAGGCGAATCGTGTTAACGGCGCCTTTTATTGAGTCAGTAGAAAGTGCGTTTACAATGCTCGAAGCGCAGTTTCCTCATGGTGTGCGTCATGACTTTAGTTTTACCACGCAGCAGAGCGTGGATCATGAGGTCACCTTTATGGCTCCTGATGAATTGATTGCGGCTTCGCCGGATGCAGATCTTGTGTTAGTCGACGAGGCGGCGGCTATCCCTGCGCCGATGCTTGAGTCATTTTTGTTGCGGTACTCTCGAATTGTATTTGCTTCGACCATTCATGGCTATGAAGGTACGGGCAGAGGGTTTGCTGTACGATTTACAAAAGTATTAGACCGGCAAACGCCTCAATGGAATTCGTTGCACCTTAAATCACCTATTCGTTGGGCAGATAATGACCCACTAGAAACGTTTGTTTTTGATGCTTTATTATTAAATACCTCGCTTAGTGACACCGTTGATACGTCGCAAGTAGACCCGAGCCAACGGCTAATTAAGTGGCTCGATCAAAATACCTTGTCCCAAAATGAATCATTACTTAAACAGGTGTTTGGCTTACTGGTGTTGGCTCATTATAGAACCAGTCCTGATGATTTAAGGATGTTACTCGATGGCCCTTCACTTCGTGTGGCTGCTCTTTTTGATCGGTCAGATATCGTTGCTGTCGCTTTGGTGTTAAGGGAAGGAGGCTTAGATCGGTCGCTAGGTGATGCTATCTGGCAAGGACGACGCAGGCCTCGAGGGCATTTAATCCCACAGGTATTATCTAGCTTTAGTGGTTTTCGAGAGGCGACAGACTTAAAAGGGGATAGGGTGATGCGAATTGCCGTTCACCCCAAGCTGCATCACTTAGGGTTAGGGACTGCTCTGATTGAGGAAGTATATAAAAATAGCCTGAATGAGGGAGTGGATTATTTGGGCGCTAGTTTTGGCGCAACACCCAATCTGCTGGATTTTTGGCAGCGTGCAGGCTTTTATCCAGTGCGTTTAGGTTTGCAGCGCGAAGCGTCTAGCGGCGAGCATTCGGTCGTTGTTATTAAACCGATATCTGATCGCGCGGCAGTGCTTGTCAGTGAGGCCGTTCAACGCTTTAATACGCAGCTTTATTTTGACTTGAGCGATCACTTCAACCAACTTAATGTGGGTATTATCACTCGATTACTCTGTTCGATGGACCCATCAATGTGGGTATTGGGTGGACGAGATATTGAAGATTTAAACGCGTTTACCGTACATCAGAGAGTCTATGAAAGCTGTAGCCATGTGGTGGCAAAGTGCGTGATGTCGTCACTACTTAATGGCGAGATTAGAGAAACCTGTACGACTCAAGAAGTGAATGTTTTATTGAGGCGAGTCATCCAAAAAAATAACTCAGAGGCGGTGATTAATGAGCTTAAACTTAAAGGCAAAAAAGAGTTAGACGAGATATTACGATCAGCGACTCGTAAGTTATATAGGCCTTAAAGGGTTACTTAGAGATCGAGCGCAATAAACTATTGAGTTACACACCATCAAGAAATACTAGCAAAAATAGAACAAATAAATCTCGCCGTTACGCGCACTCACAAAGCGATATTGTGTGTAACAATTTTGCACCTTTAAAACGGGAGGATATCTTGTTTTTCCTAACATGAATCAAGACAAGCAACGTTGCTGTCTGTAAAATAGTAAGGCTATAGTAGTTAGAAGGCAGTGAACGACCATGATTCAGGAAAACACAATGAACGCACCACAAAAACAGACAGTGTGGTTCGTCGTTTCAATTATCCCCGTACTTTTTGTGTCTTTTGGGACGCTTATTACTTATCTCTCATACGCTCAGTTGTGGGGCGGGAGCACTCAGGCATCAACGGTGTTTGGTGTATTCTTTTCTGAGGTAGCCTTAGTGGTTACGGCTTTTGGCTTATTAGGCTATTTACGAACCTATGAAAAAACGGCGTTAGTAAAAAATATTGCACGCTTAAATTGGTGTATAGTGGCTTACGCGGTTACGGCAGCGCTCTATTTCTTTTTATCGTAGCTGGTTGTTCGTAGTGATATCACTATAGTTAAAATGGAGTTCCATCAATCATGCCTTCTGATGAGCTAATCATTGAGCAGACTAAAGCCTGGGTTTCATCCATTGTTGTAGGTGAGAATTTTTGCCCCTTTGCCCGAAAAGAAGTGGAACGCGATACCATTCGATATCGGGTTGTAGGTGATAAGCATGATAAAGAAGCGTTAGAAAATGCACTGGTCGCATTAATAGCAGAGTGCAAGTGCCTTGATGAAAATGACTCGATAGAAACAACGGTAATAATATATTCTGAAGGCTTTTCTGATTTTCAAGCCTTTCTAGAGTTGCTTGAACTGGCCAATAACTTGATGGCTGATAAAGACTATGAAGGTGTTTACCAACTGGCTAGTTTTCACCCCGATTACTGTTTTGCAGACGCTCTAGATGATGACCCTGCCAATTATACTAATCGATCACCGTATCCTGCATTACACTTAATACGAGAAGAAAGCATAGCGTGTGTACTTGAAGGTATTGATGATCCTGAACGTATACCTGCGCGCAATGTTCGGTATGCCCGCGAAAAAGGGTTGGCGTATATGCAAGAAAAATTAAAAGCGTGCTCAGTTAAGCGAGAGCAACGCTAACGTCACTTATCGGCTAATTGAAGCTGAGTCTCAGTATAAAAATCTTTTAGTTAAGATTCATTAATCTCGCTGGATTTGGGCGCTTGAGTTGTGAAATCATAGTGCTCCAAAGGAAAATTCACCCAGGAGTCATGATGTATATAAGAATAGTGGTATTACTCTCTTTAATGGTGTCGGCCTCGTTGGCTAATGCCGATGCGGACAGGCAGCGGTTGTTAGCTGAAGAGATGCTTGAAGTTTCTCAAGCGAGCTCAGTGCTTGATAATATGTCGGCGCAAGTTAATGCTATGTTTTCTCAAACAGTTCAGCAGATGAATCTATCAGAAGAAAAAAAAGCAGAAGCGGCTAAGTACCAGCAGCGACTTAATGAAATAATGGAAGAAGAGCTGTCTTGGAGTAAGTTAAAAGGGCAGTTTGTTGATGTTTATGTTGATGTGTTTAGTGAGGAAGAGCTGAAAGAATTAGTCGCGTTCTATAAGTCTCCATTGGGCAAAAAATTGATTGTTAAAATGCCTCAATTAATGCAAGAGTCAATGGGGTTAGCCCAGAAGCAGATGCAGTCGATTATTCCTAAAATAAAGCAGCTTTCTCAAGAAATGCAGGCTGAGCTTTATCAGCAGCCTAATGGCTAGCGAGAGGCGTAGTGATAGTCGTATATTCAACGAGTGCTTTAAAATAAATGACAATTAAGTCATTTATTACAAGGTCTTATGTTGATATTGTGACTGCTCGCTTTATATAATGACCCCAACGGATTGTTACGTATCAAGAAAGAGATACAAAAAGATACAAACAAATGGTCTGTTTTTTAAGCCATCAGCGGTAAGGTAGGCTATAAATAGAGTGAATTTTATAGCTTAAACGCATTTTGTTGTCATTTAGAGTGGTGGCAGGCGTTCAATAATAAGATCGAAAGTTGGGGTTGCATATGTTTGAAACAGAAGTAGAAACAAACACAAAAAAAACGAAGAAAGAAGAAGCAGAAGCATTGTCATTGCTAGAGCGCGAAGAGGTTCGTACTCAGTTAATGAGTGATGTTGAGGCGTTCTTAAGCAGTGGTGGGCAGGTTACTCAAGTTGATAACAACGTTCGTGCCGATCCTCCTCGAAAACCTACTATGAGTTATGGCTCTGCACCTATTTAGGGTAGTGCGGTAGCGTAAATTTTGTCTTTCTATCCCATAGAACTGACTTCTCAGGGTGCGATAAGCACCCTTTTTTATTTTTAGACTTTCTTTAATTCTTAACACTGCACTTCTATTATCTATTTGGGTGACTCAATATCGTATTGGTTTAAGCAGCATTATGGCGGCTAATAGTGATTTTTTTGGGCGCTTAACGTATGCTTGTTCAAAGCGTTAGCCTCGTCCTATATGGCGCTTCTCGTATTAGGTTTGTCACGCATCAATGATAATCTAAAGGCATGTTTGCTATGCTTTCGGGCAACCCTTATTACTAATGGTATATCAGATTTTGGAGAAAAAGGTGTCTCAAGATAATCAACGGCAGTTTCCTGCAACGCGTATGCGTCGAATGCGTTTTGATGGTTTTTCTCGTCGACTCATGCAAGAAAATAAACTGAGTGTAGATGACTTAATTTACCCTGTTTTTGTGCTTGAGGGAGAACATCAGCGAGAGGCCGTTGCATCAATGCCTGGGGTTGATCGGTTAAGTATTGATTTGCTGCTTAAAGAGGCAGAAGAACTCGTTGCGCTGGGTATTCCTGCTATTGCGCTATTCCCAGTTACGCCTGATGACGTAAAGTCTTTGGACGCTCAGGAGGCGTGGAATCCTGAGGGGTTAGCTCAGAGAGCTGTTCGCGCGTTAAAAGCACACTTTCCTGAACTCGGAGTGATGACTGATGTTGCATTAGACCCCTTTACTACTCATGGGCAAGATGGAATCATCGATGAAAATGGCTATGTGCTAAATGACATAACGGTTGAGGCACTTAAGAAACAGGCATTATCTCACGCTGAAGCGGGTGCTGATATCGTTGCGCCTTCGGATATGATGGATGGACGGATTGGCGAAATACGAGCCTTGTTAGAAGAAAATAAGCATATTAATACGCGTATTTTGTCCTATGCTGCGAAGTATGCCTCAGCGTATTACGGTCCTTTTAGAGATGCCGTCGGCTCGTCTGCCAATTTAGGTAAAGCGGATAAGAAAAGCTATCAGATGGACCCTGCGAATAGTGATGAAGCGCTTCATGAAGTGGCGCTTGATTTAAAAGAAGGTGCTGATATGGTGATGGTGAAGCCCGGTATGCCTTACTTAGATATCGTGCGTAGAGTAAAAACCGAAATGCAGGTACCTACATTTGTTTATCAGGTGAGTGGTGAATACGCCATGCATGTAGCCGCCGCTCAAAATGGCTGGTTAGACCTCGATGCAGTGATGATGGAGTCGTTGCTATGCATCAAGCGTGCGGGCGCTGATGGCATACTGACTTATTTTGCTAAACGGGCTGCACAGATGTTAAACCAATGCGCATAAAATAATATATCTCAGTAGGCCAGTAATGAGATTTGAATAATCGCGATTTAGGCAAGGATTAAACGGAAATGACTAGTGCTAAAGGCAATAAAAAATCTGACAGCAGTCAAATGGAGTCTGATGCCTGCGTAGAAGAGGTACCGGTTGAAATAGATTTAGGTTCCCATGATTACTATATTAATCGTGAGCTTAGTCATCTCCAGTTTAATTACCGCGTGTTGAAGCAATCGATAGATGAAAATCATCCCTTACTTAATCGAATGATGTTTTGCTGTATTTTTAGCAGCAACATGGATGAGTTCTTTGAAATACGTGTGGCAGGGCTTAAACACCAAATTAAGTATGGGCGTGAGACTGTTGGGCCAGACGGACTAACCCCAGAGCAAATATTGGCAGAGCTAGATATTAAAGCTCATGAGGTGGTTGAGGAACAATATCGGATACTCAATGACGTCTTGTTTCCTGAACTGCAGAAACAAAATATCCGATTTCTTCGCCGCCGTGAATGGAACGATATGCAGGCTGAGTGGGTTGCTAACTATTTCGAAGCTGAAATCCTACCTGTTATAAACCCTATAGGGCTTGACCCATCCCACCCATTCCCGCGCCTTGTTAATAAGAGCTTGAATTTTATTGTTCAGTTAGATGGGCAGGATGCATTTGGTCGTGAGACAGGGATGGCAATTGTACCTGCACCTCGCTCGCTACCGAGAATGGTTAGGTTCCCAGACGAAGTCTGTAATGGTGGCGACAACTTAGTATTTTTGTCATCAATGATTCACGAGCACGCCGATAAACTCTTTCCCGGAATGGATGTAAAAGGCTGTTATCAGTTCAGGTTAACCCGTAACGCTGATTTGGTTCTAGCGCACGACGAGATGGAAGATTTAGCCTCAGCACTACGTGGTGAGCTGCTCAGTCGTCGTTTTGGAGAGGCTGTACGCTTAGAAGTTGCAGATAATTGCCCACAAGAGTTAGTGCAGTTTCTGCTGGATGAGTTTAGCTTGTCTGACCGGGAATTATATCGCGTTGAAGGGCCCGTTAACCTCACACGAATGATGAATCTTGAAAAGCTAATAAGCCGCAGCGATTTGCTATACCCCCGCTTTACGCCTGGCTTACCCAAAGCGCTTAATAACAAACAAGATATATTCTCGGCCATTCGTCAAAAAGACATCTTACTACTACATCCTTATCAAAGCTTTACGCCTGTAGTCGACTTACTTCGACAGTCAGCTAAAGACTCTAATGTGGTAGCCATTAAACAAACATTGTATCGCACAGGGGCTGACTCTGAGCTTGTTGCGGCGCTCGTTGATGCCGCAAGGCGGGGTAAAGAAGTCACCGCCGTTATCGAGCTTAGAGCGCGTTTTGATGAGGCGGAGAACCTAGAGCTTGCCAGTCGCTTACAAGAAGCTGGTGTGGTGGTGGTGTATGGTGTTGTAGGCTACAAAACGCACGCAAAGATGATGCTCATCGTGCGGCGTGAAGAAGGTGGGTTTAAGCGTTATGTACACCTAGGTACTGGTAACTATCACGCGGGAAATGCACGGCTATACACTGATTATAGTTTTATGAGTGCGGATGAAGCGCTAGTGAAAGATGTACATAAAATTTTCCAACAATTAACGGGGATGGGGAAGGCGCTCAAAATAAAAAAGCTCTTTCATGCACCGTTTACGTTGCATCGCAAAATGCTTGAGTTGATTGATCGAGAGGCGCAACATGCGTCTGAAGGGAACAGTGCTTATATTCTGATTAAGATAAACTCACTCACTGACCCAAAAGTGATGAAGGCTCTCTTTAAAGCCTCTCAGGCAGGGGTTAAAATTGACCTTATCGTCAGGGGTATTTGTTGTTTGAGGCCTGGAATCCCCGGTGTTTCTGAAAATATTCGGGTGCGATCTATTATTGGCCGGTTTTTAGAACATACTCGCGTCCACTATTTTGAAAATAATGGTCGTCCTGTTGTTTATGCCTCGAGTGCAGACTGGATGGTTAGGAATCTGGTTCACCGTGTTGAAACCTGCTTCCCAATTGAAGATAAAAAACTGGCAGAAAGAGTTAAAGAAGAGTTGGATTACTACCTTCAAGATAACTGCCTTAGTTGGGCGTTACAGCCAGAAGGTGATTACATATTGAACCACCCTGAAGAAGGCGAAGATCGTTTTAGCGTACAACAAAAATTGCTAGAAACACTCTCTGCTGTTTAATAACTCGTTTAGCTGCAAGACTCATTGCAGCGCTGACTTTGTCATACCAGAAGGCTAACTACGGAAAGTATATGCAAGACAATATGGGGTTTTCTAGCGCGTCGCGCGTTATTATAATTTTTGCTGCGTTTGTGGTGGTAGTTGCGGGTATAAAAACAGCAGAATCGTTAATGGTTACGTTTTTGTTGTCTGGCTTTTTTGCCATTATTTGTGCGCCTCCATTTATGTTTATGTTACGTAAGGGCGTACCTGACTGGGCCTCTCTTTTTATTGTTGTTATTGGTATAACGGCTATCCAGTTTTTATTTATTACGATCATTGCCTCTTCTATTTCAGACTTCTCGCGTGACTTACCGCTTTATCAAGAGAGACTGCAAGATTTGTTTATTAGCTTCACGACAACTGTTGAAGGGTGGGGGATTGAAGTACCTAAAACGGTGCTTCAGGAGCACTTTGACCCTGGCGTGATACTTAAGATTGCTGCAAATACCTTGGGCAGTCTGGGAGGTGTTTTATCAAACTCCTTTATGATTATACTGACCGTTATTTTTATGTTGTTCGAGGGTTCAAGTCTACCTAATAAACTGCAATTGGCATTCGGCAAAGATAGCAGTCATATGGCTCATATTGTCCGTTTTCTAGATGATGTGAAAAATTACATGACGATCAAATCAATTATTAGTCTGTTAACAGGCTTAGTTATTTATATTTGGCTGTTGGTCGTAGGGGTGGATTATGCGCTGTTGTGGGGGGTTGTTGCGTTCTTGTTCAACTTTGTCCCTAACATTGGGTCTATTATCGCGGCAGTGCCGGCGGTACTGCTTGCGCTGATACAATTAGGGCCTTTCTCTGCTTTGTTTGCGGGGGCGGGCTTTCTATTCGCCAACATCGTTATGGGTAATATAATTGAACCCCGTTATATGGGCAGGGGTCTTGGGCTTTCTACACTTGTGGTGTTCTTGTCATTAGTTTTTTGGGGATGGGTTATGGGGCCGGTTGGCATGCTTCTGTCGGTTCCATTAACGATGTTGTTGAAAATAGCGTTTGAAAGTAGTGAAGAGACAAAATGGTTGGCCATTATTATGGGGCCGGATGTAAAAGACCCTGTTGAAGAATAGCATTGCTGAAATGCTCACCTTTGATAAAGGAAATCGTTATGATAAAACTATACCGAAAAGAAAGTAGAGGGCTATGTTGGGCTATGCTTGCCGCTATTGCGCTACAATGCATAGCGTTTTCCGTATCTGCTACGCCTATTTATTTAAATGAAACGCTTAATAATTTGGACGTAAAGGTAGAGACAAGCTTGCTTGGGTTAAAGGGAATGGCTTTTATTGAAAATGATGAGTCTGTACCCGTATTATGCGATGTAGTGTTTAAGAATGGCCCTGAACTTCCCGTAAAGCGAAGAGGGACAATTAACCCTGGCGTTAAGAAAGTATTTGAAGCGAATATGAACCGCAGTATTATTAAATTAGTTATTGATGTTAAATGCGAAAAAAGTAAGTGAATGACCACTTGCTAAATTAATCACTGGAGTAGATAGATGAATAAATTGGTTGGTGTCGGACTAGTAGGTCTGGGGGTAATCGCATTAAGCGGGCCATATATCAGCGGTACTCAGGCAGAGAGTCAGTATCATCAGGCAATTGAAGCACTTAATGCTCAGGCAGGGGTAGAAGCGGTTAGTGAGAGCTACGAGAAAGGGTATTTTGGCGCAGACTCGGTGACAAGAATTAAGTTTGATAGATCAGAGCTTGATGACGAGATGCCTCAAGAGGTTCGTTTTAAAACTCATTTTTCACATGGTATTTATTCTGTTAAAGCGGTATCTCATCTGGCTTTAGATGAAGAAACAACGGCGTCATTAAAAGATATTTTGGGTGATAAGCCTCCTGTTGAAATAGTAACAACGGTTAATGTGTTTGGTGATGCTTCAGTGGTAGCAACAACGCCTAATATTGATTTTACTGACCCTGAAATGGGCGATAAGATTTCAATTTCAGTGTTTGAAATGACGGTTGATGTTCCATCTGATTACAAGCAGGTAACCGCGAGTATTAATTGGCCTGGCATGAAAATGACTGGGGCAGACGGAAAGGACCTTGCTATCGGCCAGCTTTCTATGACCCAAACAGGCAGCCAGTTAACTGACTATTTGTGGACGAGCGATATGGTGCTCACCTTGGACTCTATTTCTGGCTTGGATTCTGAACAGCGGTTTGATCTTATAAATCTTAAAATGACCTCGATTACAGAAGAGGCGTCGAAAGGAAGAATTGATTCTGGCTTCGAAATGTCTATTGATAGCGTTAAGTTAAATGAAGAAGAATTTAAGAATCAAAAATTGGTCTTTAGCTTAAAGGATTTAGCGATTGTAGAGTTTGATACGCTAATGGGGACATTCGACAAGCTCGAAGAAACGTCTCAAATTACGGACCCTCAGCAGCAAGCGATGGCGCAAATGGAGCAGTTTGCGCGTATCGGCCAAGATGTAACGGCGTTATTCAATAAGGGATTAAAAATAGATATTTCTGAGCTGTTTGTAAATACACCTAAAGGTGATGTGACCGGTGTATTGCATATAGAGCAGCCTGAGTCAGATACTGCCGCTAACGCAGGTCCTGGGGCATTGCTGCAAACAACTAAGGGGCATTTATCGTTGGCTGTTCCTGTTCAGTTATTAGCGCTTGCAGGCCCCCAAATACAGCAGCAACTAGAAGGCCTGCTCGCTCAAAACTTGATAGTTAAAGACGGCGACGTTTATAAAACGGAAGCCAAGTTAGAGAGCATGGTGATTAATATTAACGGTACCGAAATGCCACTGCCGCCGTTGATGTAAGTCGCGATCATAAAAAAGCGGAGCGCGTATTAACGGCTCCGCTTTTTTTGTGTGAACGTTAACTTATTTGCACGTTTGGCGTTGCTTAAAAGTCTGGTTCAATCAGGGGTTCGCCCGTTTGTAATCGCTTAAGATCTCGCTCTCGTTGCTGGCTCAGGGAAACCGCTGAGTTCATCTGTTCGGTGTACAGCTCCAACCATGTTCTTGAGCCTGGTACCATATGAGCTAAATCGTACATACCTGATTTCATCGATTTTATGAACTCTTGATAACTTTTTTCCTGCTGCAGTAAAATTCGCTGAAACGTTGGCGCACTGCTGTTATCTAGCAGCCCTTTTAGCGCTGCGTAAGCTTGTTCAGATTTTGTGATGGTCGCTTGTTGAGCGGCGACTTGCTCTTTAAGCGTTGTCAGTTCTAGTTGTATTTGAATAAAGGCTTCTTGCTCACCCAGAGCTCCATCTTCGCTCATGCTAGAGATGATCATTGTGGTGAGGGTGACCGAGATGGCTATGATGAGCGTTAGCGCGAGTATCAGTAGCACAACTTTGTTTGCGGTAACGCTTTTCTCAAGCATCGAAATTCGCTGCTCTTCTGACAGCTCCTCTTGCTCTTCGGCTTTATCTTTTTCTGCCATTTATAGGTTGCTCCAATGGGTTCATTTCTGCGCTAAAGATAGGCATATTGAATACAGTGTAGACAAGAATAAACAGTTTTAAAAATAAAGAGATAGGAAGGTGTGTTTTGATAGTGCTTGAATATCTTAATGTAAGCGTCTGTCTAGCAGAATTTTAACGCACAATGGCTTGACCACTCCCAGCTGAACCTGATGATGCTTCAATGTTTCCTGTCATCTTATCTGTGCGAATAACCTGTATGTCTGTGGGGTTGAACTGCCGTGACTCAAGGCTATGGCCCAGATTGTTAAGGGTGTTTTGTTCTAAATCTGAGAGCGTTGAAGGCGCTAGTTCGAGATGACCGGATTGAGCGTTGTAGTGGTACTTGAGCCCTCGACTCCAGCGATTAATGGGCTCATTGTTCATATAGTCTAACACTGTAAATATGAGCGCTGTAAGTGTTTGGTTGCCACTAGAGACACCTATGATGGCGCTTGAGTTAGCCGTCTCAACTAATGTCGGGGTCATAAAAGATAAAGGTCGTTTGCTTGGTGCTGGTGCGTTGCTGCTGGGTGCGAGGAAGCCCTTATTGCGTATTGTTTTGGTGCCGTTGGTGCTCAGTGGGCTGTTGGTTGGCCGACTGTTAGTGCTGAAATTCGCCAGGCTGTTATTAAGTAGTACGCCGGTAGTCTGTGATGTGAAGGTAGAGCCAAAAGACATGTTCATACTTAATGAAAGTGATGCTTTGTTACCCCACTTATCCACGATCGATATGTGTGGAGTGAAGACTTCGCCATCGCTCAGAGGCTTGGAAGGCGGGGTGTTTATGTCTATCGTTTTATTTTCGGCAATATTGCCTGCAAGATAGCTAAGGTAAGAGCCTGAAGTGAGTTGCTCAATAGGCTGTTTTGAGAACTCAGGGTCACCAAGCCATGTGGCAGTGCTTGGGTTGGTCCAGCGCATTATAGGAGAGAGTAGGTCTATTTGTTCTACTCGGGTCATCTGATCGGTATCAAATCGCTCTAGGATTTTAAGTGTTTGTTGTAATGCGATGCCGCCATAAGAGGGGGGTGGAGAAGTGGTGATAATAGCCTCTTTATAAGCAAACGAAATCGCTGGGCGCTCGACAATAGCGTAACTTTGGAGGTCCTGAAGGGTCCAAGTACCGCCGGCACGCGTTATGTCAGAAACAAGTCTGTTGGCAACATCGCCTTGGTAAAAGCCGTTATGCCCTTTTCTTCCTAGCTGAATTAAGGTCTCGGCCAGTTCGGGTTGTTTTATAATGGTGCCTTTATTAGGGATGCTGCCTTGGTTTAGATAAAGTGAATTAGGCTGGTTTCTTAAGGCGTTTAAGCGTAAAGATGCATAGCGTTCATATTGTTTGTCTACGCGAAATCCTCGAGTTGCAAGGTGCAGTGCATCGGAGAGGTTGGCGGCTAAAGGGCGGATACCGTAATGTTTAGATACGTGTGCAAGCGCTGCGGGCTGACCGGGTATTGCTGCTGACAGAGGGTGTTCTAAAAAAGAGTGGGCATTAAGGTCTGTGAAGGAGATGCCTTGCTGTGGTGAGACCTCTCTGGCATCAATAAATGTAGTGCTGCCGTTTCTCTTTTGAAGCAACCAAAAACTACCGCCCCCGAGGCCCGCTGCATAGGGTGAAACCACCGAAAGAACTGAGGATGCCGCTACCGCAGCATCAAAAGCGTTCCCTCCTTGGTCTAGAGCTCTAAAGCCTGCTTGCGTGGCTAACGGGTGTGATGTTGCAATCGCCGCCTTGCTTGAAGTGGGTTGGTTGCTAGCGCAACCCACCATTAATGCAGATACGAAAAAGGTATTTATAATGAGTAATAATCTAGCCTTCATCATTCTAATCCTTGGCTGACAACATTATTAATATTGAGACCTTAGCCTGTAAGTTTGTGGTATTTTTCCATTAACTCTTCTTCGGTTTCTATTTTGGCTGGATCAACAGGAATACAGTCTACAGGGCAGACTTGCTGGCACTGAGGCTCATCATAGTGACCTACACACTCTGTGCATTTGTCAGGGTCAATCTCGTATATTTCTTCCCCTGGGGTGATTGCTTCGTTAGGGCATTCAGGTTCGCAAACATCACAGTTAATGCAATCATCAGTAATAATTAATGCCATTTTGAGTACCTCATTTACGTCTAATCACGGTTGGCGTGATTGAGAGCGGCGTTAATAGTGTTAAGAATTATTTAAAGTGTTCGTTTAGTGCCTGAACGACAATTGGGCTTACAAACTCCGAAACATCACCACCCAGTGCGGAAATCTCACGAATAAGCGTCGACGAGATATATGAAAGGTGATTGGCTGGGGTGAGGAAAACACTTTCAACGTTGGGGGCTAAACGGCGGTTCATATCGGCTAATTGAAATTCATATTCAAAATCCGAAACGGCTCGAATTCCCCGTAAAATTATATTGGCATCATGTTGTTTGGTGAACTCAGCCAAAAGATTATTAAAGCCTACCACTTCAATATTATCGAGATGACTTAAGCATTCTTGCGCAAGCGTTACTCGTTTTTCTAACGAAAGAAGAGGGCTTTTTTTAGGGCTTTCTGCAACAGCCAGAATAACTTTATCAAACATTTTTGATGCCCGCTCAACAAGGTCGGTATGACCGTTGGTGATGGGATCGAAAGTACCAGGATAAACAACAATATTCATGTGGCGATGGCCCAAAGAGATATTCCTAAATTGGGCAGAATCTTAACCAAATTAAGGCGCTAGTACAAATTCTAAGAGGTAAAATTAAAAAGGCTGTCACGTAGACAGCCTTTTAAAAGTGATAACCCGCTTAGTAAGCTTGGTTATTAGCGAATAAAGAGTGAATAAATCGCTTTGTGAAGTACTGACCCGTGAGGCGGGTGTATCGCTTTGCCACTATTGATGCGTTGCTTGGCAAATACACCTTTCGCACTAGAGAATGTTCGGAAGCCTTCTTCGCCGTGATAATGACCCATGCCCGATGTACCCACGCCGCCAAAAGGCATGTCATCTTGCGCAACATGCATAAGGGTGTCATTGATGCAGACACCGCCAGAATGGGTGTGATCAAGAATATGCTGTTGGGCGTTCTTGTCGTATCCAAAGTAATAAAGCGCTAGTGGGTGAGGGCGGTCATTTATAAACTCAATTGCTTCATCTATTTGGTTGTATGAAACAATCGGTAAAATAGGACCAAAAATTTCTTCCTGCATGACTAACATTGAGTCATTTGCGTTTAACACTAAATGGATAGGCAGTTTGCGAGTGCCTTGTTTGAAGTCTTCATTAGCTGGGTTTACTTCAATAACGGTGGCACCTTTATTGATAGCGTCATCAATATAGTGTTTTAAGCGATCGCGTTGGCGCTCATCGATAATACTACTGTAATCATTATTCTCTTTTAGTGTTGGGTACATGGTTGCAAAACGAGATTTAAATGACTCAACAAACTGTTCGACTCGGTCAGAAGGGCATAGCACGTAATCAGGTGCAACACAGGTTTGACCAACGTTAAATGCCTTACCAAAAGCAATGCGCTCTGCCGCATCGTTCATCGGAACATCCGGAGAGATGATAGCAGGAGACTTGCCGCCTAATTCGAGTGTTACGGGTGTTAAGTTTTCAGCTGCAGCACGCATTACATGTCTACCGACAGCGGTAGAGCCTGTGAAGAGTAAGTGCCCCCATGGTTTTTTAGAAAACTCTATCGCGACATCTGCATCACCAGTGGTAACGCTGACTAGGTTTTCAGGGAAAATGTCTTCAATGATCTCTTTAAATAGCTTTGATGTTTCCGGTGTATATTCTGACATTTTGATCATTACCCGGTTACCTGCCGCTAAAGCACCTGTAAGAGGCCCAACAGCAAGGAATAGAGGGTAGTTCCAAGGCACTATTACGCCCACCACACCTAGTGGTTGATAATAAACTTTATTAGTTGCAGGCTGGAAAACTAAGCTGACATGACGCTTAGATGGTTTCATCCACTTGGATAAGTTCTTGAGCGCATAATTAATACCTTGAATGGCCGGCATTATTTCAGCCAAGAGTGTTTCATCTTCTGAACGGCTGCTGAAGTCTTTGTTGATGGCAGTAATAAAGCGATCTTGGTTCTTTAGTAAAACACTCTTAAGCGTTTTTAAATGATCTTTGCGCTGCTCCAGTGTCGGCATCGGATTATTACGGAAAGCATTTCGTTGATCATCAAATGCTCGATTCAAATGCTGTATGTGTTTTTTACTCTCGGTAAGTTGAACAACATTAGTGACCATTATTTGCCTCCAAAATCCAGTTATTGACTGGATGCGATTTTAAATTAAGTAATTAGTTCGTTAGGTTATGGTTTCTATTATTAGAGTATATACTCTAACTGTCAACTATTTTTAGTTGAAATAATGATCAGGGGCATATTTATGAACTGAGATAGGGTCAATAAGTTTCTGGCTATATGTTTTTCGGTCGGTGTTCTTATGATGTATTATAGGTTGCTAGCCTCTTCTGGCATCCGTATGTTGTAGCATCAGGTCATGCAGTGCTTAATGACGGTAGCGGAACAGGAATTAGGTTGAATATTAAAGACGGGATACTTGGTTAATCGTATATGAAAACTAGAGATAAAATTATTTTAGCGAGCCTTGAACTCTTTAATGAGAAAGGGGAGCGAAACGTTACGACCAACCATATTGCCGCCAACCTGAATATGTCTCCCGGTAATCTTTATTACCATTTTCGCAATAAGTCAGACATTATTTATGAGATTTTTATTCAGTATGAAATGCTGGTTGATCACTACCTCCAGATTCCAGAAGATCGCCCGCTAGACCTTAATGATCTTGTTTACTATCTTGAGTCGGTTTTTGGTGGCTTATGGAGTTATCGCTTTTTTCATCGAGACTTGGAGTTTTTGCTAGATAGCGATGAGCGATTAAGAAAGGATTATCGTGCGTTTACCGTTCGTTGCCTAAATGCGATTAAAAAAATTCTAAAAGGACTGCAGAAAGGGTTGGATGGGGTGTTAAAAGACTTAGATGATGAGCACATTGAGTCCATGGCGCTGAATGTTTGGCTAGTCGTGACCAATTGGATGGCATACCTAAAAACAGCGCATGCGGGTGAAGGTAATACGGGCATTAATAAAGACATGTTAAAGCAAGGTATCTATCAGGTGCTGTCATTTACCGTGCCGTATTTAACGGCTTCTTATGTTGCAGAAATTAAAAGCTTGCAGGTGCGATATAGGTCTAGTGACGCAGGGTTGGCTGAAGACGCTTAAAGTTTCAGGGCAATGTGATGTTTCTGATTGCCCTGAATGTTCTGAATGTTTAAAAAGTATTAAGGCTCTTCAGTGGCGTTGTCAGACTGAGCGTCGGCTACTGAATTGCCTTCCATTAACCAGTTGTCGAGTTGCGTTCTTGCATTTTCGACACCTGATTTCTTCAGGCTAGAGAATAAAACGACAGAGGCTAAGTACTCAACATCTTTTAAATCTGACTTTATTTTTGCCAGCATATTCTTTGCAGCACCAGGGCGAAGTTTGTCTGCTTTTGTTAGTAGTATTGATATAGGGAGTTTGCTCGCTTCAGCCCACTCAAGCATCATTGTGTCGAAGTCAGAAAGCGGCTTTCGAATATCCATTACAAGCACTAAGCCTTTCAGGCTCTGGCGTGCGTGCAGGTACTCATCCATGTGTTCTTGCCACTCTGTTTTAACTTCTTTAGAAACTTTAGCGTAGCCATAGCCTGGCAAATCTACTAAACGGCATCCTGGCACGTTTAGTGTGAAAAAATTAATGAGCTGTGTTCGGCCGGGCGTTTTACTTGTTCGAGCTAGCTTAGAATTATTAGTAATGGTGTTGATGGCAGAAGACTTACCTGCATTGGACCTACCTGCAAACGCGACTTCACTACCGCTGTCTGTAGGACATTGCATTATAGTCGGCGCACTCAATAAAAATCTTGCGCTGTTGTATGAGATTTTTGGCTGCTGTTCGCTCATTAAAATGGACATCTCTTGCTTATATAAAGCGTTAACGGGTATACAATGTGACTAGTTAGCCGGTTAAGGCTGTCTTAATCTAAGGTTTACGTTAGCGAACTAGCAAACCTTGTTGGCGTCGTAGTCTTATTGAAGAATTCAGGTTCGTTATTATAGCTGTCTTTACCTGTTGCTTCGAGTAAGTACCGTTATAATTCTGATTTACAGTCTGTTTGTATTTTATATGAATGTATACTTGATATGTGCATATAGGGTTTAATCAGTTTTTTCATAGTGTATAATGCCGAATCGTTTTTGCTGCGTCATGCTGCGTCATGCAGGGTAAGGCGTTGTAAGAGCTTTACAATCGGTCGTTCATTAGCCGATAAAAGTAGTCATAACATTGCGACAGATCAATTAATAGGGTTTTGCGCAGGTACTATTGCTGATAATTTGTCGACGACAAAATTAAGCGTAATAAATTTAAGACATAATGAGAGAGTGGGCTGACATGAAAAATTTTATAGCAGGTCTTGTTTTGGCCATAGGCTTTACTGGGGTGGCTCAAGCTGAAGGGGATGCGACTGCCGGTCAGCAAAAAACAGCCGTTTGTGCTGGGTGTCACGGTGTTGATGGTAATAGCTTGGTACCGACTTTCCCAAAACTGGCTGCTCAGGGAGAAAAATACCTCGTTAAGCAGATGAACGATATTAAAAGTGGCGCTCGGCCGGTTCCTGAAATGACTGGTTTACTAGATAATTTGACCGATCAAGATATGCTGGATATTGCTGCCTACTTTGCAACGCAAAAAACATCAACGAGTCAGGCTAAAGCTGACTTAGTGGAAAAAGGTCAGTCATTGTACCGTGCAGGCAATTTGGCAACAGGTGCTGCGGCATGTACAGCGTGCCACGGTCC
Organism: Alkalimarinus alittae; assembly: GCF_026016465.1. Taxonomy (NCBI): domain Bacteria; kingdom Pseudomonadati; phylum Pseudomonadota; class Gammaproteobacteria; order Alteromonadales; family Alteromonadaceae; genus Alkalimarinus; species Alkalimarinus alittae. The sequence continues at coordinate 3,673,017 of NZ_CP100390.1, read as the reverse complement.
AAGTGGTAAGGGTAATGGTCCTGCGGCGTTCCCCGCTCTTTCTGGTCAGTACTCCGTATATGTTGCTGCTCAGCTTAAGAAGTTCCGTTCTGGTGAGCGAACAAATGATGGTGATTCACGAATGATGCGTGATGTTGCTGCAAAACTAAGTGACGCTGAAATTGAAGCGGTTGCGAGTTATGTGAGTGGCTTACACTAAGCACTTTTAGTGTTTTAAAAACCCCTTTTAAGGGGTTTTTTTATGCCTGAATATTGCAAAAGTTTAATTGTGTGCGTTAATAATGATGCTAATATGCTGACTCTATTATATAAAATACTCGACGTTAATCTGTCGTTTAAAGCGTTAAAACTAGAGGGGATAATAATGAAGCAAGTGTGGGCTAAGTTTATTTTGGTGATGGTTTTGTTGCCGTTCTCATGGGTAGTGAGTGCTGCCAGTGCTGAGAGCGCTGATAAGGCAGAATGGATTGCAGGTAAGCATTATAAAATCCTTCCATACCCTGTACGTACGCGGGATGCTAGTAAGGTCGAGGTGGTTGAGCTTTTTTGGTACGGCTGCCCTCATTGCTATAAATTCAATCCAATCGTGCATCACTGGTCTGAAGGGTTGGCTGATGATGTGGATTTCTGGCTGTCTCCGGCTACCTTTGGCCCTGTATGGACAATTCATGCACAGGCGTTTTATGCTGCAGAGGTGCTGGGTGTACAAGAAAAAATGCACCAGCCATTATTTGATGCCATAGTGAGAGATAGAAAACCGTTAAGTAGTGAGGCTGAATTGGCACGGTTTTTTGCTGGTTTTGGAATTGAAGAAGCAAAATTCAAAAAAGCATTTAAATCGTTCAGTGTGAAGTCAAAAGTGGATCAAGCTAATGCTCGTGCGATTAGCTATCGTGCGACGGGTGTTCCTGCGCTTATTGTGAATGGCAAATACCGTATCAGCTCGTCAGAAGCAGGAAGTAATGAAAATATGCTAAAGGTTGCTGACTTTCTTATTGAAAAAGAGCGAGCAACTTTAGGGCAGTAGCGAGAAAGGTCTTAGATTTACAGTTAGATTAATATGTTGGTGCGATTACATATAGGGTGTTCTCGCACCCATAAAGGGCAGATTAACCGCTATGTATCGAGAGATAAAGTCCAAAATAAATAGTTATCGACACAACGAGGTGACTAAGGTACATGGGCGGAGCTCGGGCTTGGAGTGTGGCGGATCTTTTGAGGCTCAAAAGCATATTCGTCTATTAACATTTAATATCCAGGTTGGCATTTCAACGTTCTCTTATAGACACTACCTTACGCGTAGTTGGCAGCATTTTTTACCTAATCGTTCGCGTATTGAAAACCTCAATAAAATATCGATGTTACTTCAACACTATGATGCTGTCGCGTTGCAAGAAGTTGACGGAGGCAGTATTCGAAGTGGCTTTGTAAATCAGGTTCAATATTTGGCGGAGGCGGGAGGCTTTCCATATTGGTACCAACAATTAAATCGAAACCTAGGGCGGGTTGCGCAACACAGTAATGGCTTTCTTAGTCGAATACAGCCGCTAAGCGTGGATGAATACCGGCTGCCTGGAATTATCCCAGGTAGGGGGGCGATTGTGGTTAAGTACGGAAAAGCAAGCGACCCTTTGGTGCTGGTTGTTATGCATTTATCGCTCAGTGCTAAAGCTCAAAATAAGCAGTTGGGATTTATTCGGGATGTCATTTCTGAGTACCGGCATGTTGTCTTGATGGGGGATATGAATACTCACGCTGAGCGTTTGCTCGAAGAGTCACCTCTAAAAGGGTTGAGTTTGGTATCGTTGCCTGGGGCGGCTCATAGTTTTCCGAGTTGGAGACCTGGCAAGGCATTGGACCACATTCTAGTTAGCCCTTCATTGAAGATTGCCAAAGCGGGGGTTGTGATGTACCCCGTTTCAGATCACTTGCCTGTAGCGCTGGATATTATGCTCCCTGATGGGTGTTAGGGAGCATAAGTCTAAATGCTGTTTTGGTTGCTATGAGTTAAAATATATCTTCTGCGGTAATAATGTCATCAACGGCTGAAGGTTGTTCTACTGACTGATTGCCTGCCGGTGTATGCTCAGGTTGCGGGGCGTTTTCCTTTCGGAATATCTCAAAGATAGTATTCTTCTCTCCCGCCTTGGCAAGCGCGCCTGTTTCTGTGTTTATCTTCACTGTAACAATGCCTTCTGGTTGTTTCATGTTCGCGCTTGGAGTATTAGCCAAGGCAACTCGCATGTAGTCAATCCAGATAGGGAGTGCCGCGGTCGCACCGTACTCTCTTCTGCCCAGCGTTGTAGGTTGGTCAAACCCAACCCAAACGGTTGTTTGGGTTTCTGTATTGAAGCCCGAAAACCATGCGTCCTTTTGATCGTTGGTGGTGCCGGTTTTGCCAGTTAGATCTGATCGCCTAAGGGCTTGAGCTCTGCGGCCTGTACCACGGATGATTACGTCTTTTAAAATGCTGTGCATAATATAAATAGTGCGTTCATCGATAATGCTTTTAGCTTCTTTGTAGCTAGGCGTAAGTACGCTTGGGTCGGTAGAGAGCCCTTCTCGGAATGCGATGTTATCCAGCTGTACGACGTCTGGCTCTTGTAGGTTGTTATCTATGTCTGCGATTGTTCTTATAGGCTCCGCTGGGGGGCTTAGTGCTAGTTCTTTAATTGCGTTCGGTGTTAATGTTGGGGTTGCCTGAAATACGATATCCCCTTTGCTGTTTTCTATTTTCTCGATGAAATAAGGTTGTGACTCGTAACCACCGTTAGCGATAGTACTATAGCCTGTCGCCACTTGTAGTGGTGTCATAACTGCGCTTCCAAGTGCTAGCGAAAGATCATTGGGTAGGGCGTCACTATTAAAGCCAAAGCGACTGACGAAATTTCGTGTGGTTCTGACACCTGTTTTCTTAAGCAGTCTTATCGATACAAGGTTTCGGGATTTGTAGAGTGCTGTTCTTAACCGAGTTGGGCCGAAAAACTTTCCGCTAGAGTTTTCGGGTCGCCAAGAGGCTTCTAGGTTTTTATCTTCAAAAACGATAGGGGCGTCATTAATGAGTGTGGCGGCCGTTGATCCATGCTCTAGGGCCGCTAAATAAACAAAAGGCTTAAAGTTGGAGCCAGCCTGGCGTTCTGCTTGTAGGGCTCTGTTATATTTACTTTGTGCGAAATCGTAACCTCCAACTAAGGCTTTTATTGCGCCGGTAGAAGGGGCGATTGATACTAAAGTGCCTTGAACCTTGGGTGTCTGCGCAAGCTTCCAGTTTTTGTTGTCTTGCGTTTTTTTAATTCTAATAATATCGCCCGGCTGTAAAACGTCCGATATTTTTTTAGGGGTTGTGCCCCGTCTGTTCACGCTGATAAACGGTCTTGCCCATTTGACGCCTTCGTAATCTAATATTATCTCACCGTAGTCCTGGGTAAACAGCGTTGCCTCGTTATCTTTGATGCCTGTAACGACTGCAATGACAAGTTCGCCATAGTTGGTCATGTTATTGATCTTGGCGCTGATGCTTTCGGCAGAGAATGGATTATCAAGTAAGATTTTGCTTTCTGGGCCTCGATATCCGTGACGCTCATCGTAGTCCTCTAAACCTTTTCTAACGGCTTTATTCGCAGCTTCTTGTAGCACGCTGTTTACGGTCAGGTAAACGTTAAAGCCTTCAGAGTAAGCTTCTTCGCCATACTTATCGACGAGCTCTTTTCTGGCCATTTCTGCTAAGTAAGGTGCTTCCGTCTCTGGGCTAGATCCGTGATATACCGCTGTGATGGGTGTTTCTTGAGCTGCTGCGTGTTGGTTAGGGTCAATATAGCCAAGGTCGAGCATCCGATCGAGTATCCAATTTCGTCTAATAAGCGCACGGGATGGGTTGGCAATAGGGTTATATCGAGAAGGTGCTTTAGGTAGTCCGGCAATCATCGCCATTTCAGCAAGTGTTAATTTTGCGACAGACTTCCCATAATAGACTTGTGATGCTGCCTCGATGCCGTAGGCTCGATTACCTAAATAAATCTTATTAAAATATAACTCTAAAATTTCGTCTTTAGATAGTTCTTGTTCTATTTGAAGAGCAAGCAAAATCTCGTTGAACTTACGAGTAAATGTTTTTTCTCGTGACAAAAAGAAATTTTTTGCAACCTGCATGGTGATGGTGCTGCCGCCAGATTGTATCCTTCCGCTTGTTGCAAGCTGAGTTACAGCTCGTAAAAGTCCTTTAATATCAACGCCATGGTGTTCGTAAAAGCGATTATCTTCCGCCGCAATAAATGCTTGGGAGAGTTTTTCAGGAACTTGGTCTATGGTTATAGGGGACCTACGCTTTTCGCCAAACTCTGCTATTAATTTATCGTCAGACGAAAAAATACGTAGCGGAATTTGAAGTTGGGTATGCCTGAGCTGTTCGACATCAGGTAGATTTGGGGTAAGATAAAGGTAGAATGACGCAATTAATATACCTGCGCCGCAAAGCCCTGTAACAAAAGACCAGCCTAAAAATCGATAAAAACTCACAAAACGCAACATGTTTTTCCTGACAAGTGATGAATATATGTCTATTATTTAAGAAATTGCTTTAAATTGGTTTTATTATACGTGTTTTTTATTAACGGTATTAGTTAAGAATTGTTTAACTCTGCAGCGCTTCTTCATGTGTTGCGCTAATAACTAAATATAACTGTTTAGAACTTATAGGGTTTACTAGTGTTTGGGTTAATTGGAAAAAAAGCAAATACGCTACTTGGGATTGATATCAGCTCAACTTCGGTTAAGTTGCTTGAAATCGGAAAAAACGGTAATCGCTATAGGGTTGAAAGCTATGCTGTTGAACCGTTGCCGCCCAATGCTGTCGTAGAAAAAAATATCAATGATGCTGAAGCTGTTGGTGAAGTGATTAAGCGCGTTGTCGCTAAATCCAGAACAAGTTCCAAGCAAGCTGCTGTTGCAGTGGCTGGATCTGCTGTTATTACCAAGGTTATTCAAATGGCTGCTGGGCTTAGTGAGCAGGAGCTTGAAAACCAGATAACAGTTGAAGCTGATCAGTATATTCCTTATCCGCTCGATGAAGTGTCAATCGACTTTGAAGTTCAAGGGCCGTCAGAACAAAATCCAGACCAAGTGGATGTTTTGCTTGCTGCATGCAGAAAGGAAAACGTTGAGCTTAGGGAGGATTCACTGGAAATTGGCGGACTTGAAGCGAAGGTCGTTGATGTTGAAGCTTATGCGATGGAGCGTGCATTTGAGCTAATCGATGCTCAAATGGATGCCGACGCAGATGAGCGCACGGTTGCGGTTGTTGATATTGGTGCAACGATGACAACATTGAGTGTGCTTGCAGATGGCAAAACCATCTACACTCGAGAGCAGTTATTCGGTGGCAAGCAACTGACAGAAGAGATACAACGGCGATATGGTTTGTCTCAAGAAGAAGCGGGCTTAGCCAAAAAACAAGGGGGGCTTCCGGATGATTATGATATGGAAGTGCTAGAGCCCTTTAAAGAAGCTGTTGTTCAACAAGTTGCGCGCTCGTTACAGTTTTTCTTTTCGTCAAGCCAGTATAATGAGGTTGATGTAGTGGTTCTTGCCGGTGGTACGGCTTCCACAAGTGGAATTGCGGAGTTGGTGCAAGACAAAGTAGGCACGACAACGATTGTCGCAAATCCGTTTGCAGATATGGCGTTAAACTCAAGAGTTAATGCGTCTGCCCTAAGTAATGATGCGCCATCGTTGATGATCGCGTGTGGATTGGCGATGAGGAGTTTTGATTAATGGCAAAGATTAACCTCCGGCCTTGGCGAGAGGAACTTCGGGCCGAACGACAGAAACAATTTATTGCAATGCTAGTTGGTGTGCTCATTATTGCTATTGGCGTTGTTTTTCTCTGGCAAGGGCATATGGCCTCAGAGATTGAGTATCAGCAGTCTCGAAATAATTATCTTCAGACCTCAATGGTTGTTCTAGACAAAAAGATCAAAGAAATTGAAGGTCTCAAGAAAAAGAAAAAAGAACTGCTAGCTAGAATGAAAGTTATACAAGATTTGCAGGGTACTCGGCCTGTTATTGTCAGAGTCTTTGATGAGCTTGTTAGAACGCTACCTGATGGACTTTACTATAGTAAGGTAACCAAAAAAGGTGATCAGTTGAGCATTGTCGGTTTGGCAGAGTCAAATAACCGAATTGCAGGGTTAATGCGAAATTTTGAGGCGTCTGAGTGGTTTGGTGAGCCTAATTTAACTGCTGTTAAGGCGGTAGCAAAGGGTGAACCGGCGAGTCAATTTAATATGACTGTGGCTCAGAAAACTCCGGAAGATAAAAAGGAGACAAAGAAGTGAGTTTTGCAGAATCACTCGAAAGCCTAAAGAATTTCGATGTCAATGACCTCGATTTTAATAATGCCGGCTCGTGGCCTGGCCCAATCAAAGCAATTGTTAGTTTTATTGTTGTTGCACTTGTTGTGGGGGGAGGTTATTGGTTTTTAATTCAAGATCAAATAACCCAGTTAGACCAGGTGGCGAGCAAAGAAGCTGAACTTAAGCAGCAGTTTGAAACTAAAGCGTATAAAGTGGCAAATTTAGCTGCCTACAAGTTGCAAATGCTTGAAATGGAAGAATCGTTTGGTGCGCTTCTTAAGCAGTTGCCGACGGATACTGAAGTTCCAGGTTTATTGGAGGATATAACCAATACTGGGTTAGGTAGCGGCTTGGAGTTTAAAGAAATCAAGCTAAAGCCTGAAACTAAAAAAGAATTTTATATTGAACTTCCGATACAAATTGCTGTAAAAGGCACCTACCATGACATCGCATCCTTTGTTAGTGGTGTGGCGAGCTTGCCTCGAATTGTAACGTTGCATGATTTCTCCATAACCCCTGAAAAAGGCGGTGAGGGAATAATGTCTATGAGTATAGAAGCGAAAACCTACCGTTATAAAGCAGGGAGGAAAGGTAAGTGAATATTAGAAACCTGCTGACAATATTAGGTGTTTCCTTTGTTATTTCTGGCTGTACTGGTGGGGACGGGTTTGCAGATCTTGACCAGTTTATGGATGAGACTAAGGCTAAACCAAGAGGGAAGGTTGAACCGTTACCTGAGTTTAAAGCCTACCAGTCGTTTACGTACAGTGCAGCTAATCGACGAGACCCGTTTTCAAGACCCATTGATGTAGTATTGAGCTCAGTGGTGGAAGAAAAGACTGAAAGTAACGTTAAGCCTAACGTGGATCGACCGAAAGAATTACTCGAAACGTTTGGGTTGGGCTCATTAAAAATGGTCGGAACGTTACAGCGACAAGAGGCAAATACTTTATGGGCACTCATTAGTGATAATGAAGGCGGTATACATAGGGTTAAGGCCGGACAGTATCTAGGAAAAAATCATGGGCGCATCGTCGCCATTGAAGAAAGTCAGCTTGAATTGATAGAAATTGTACCAAATGGTCGTGGCGGCTGGTTGGAAAGACCCCGTTCTATCGCTCTGGATGATCAGTAATTGGAAGGGGGTAAAATGAATATTTTATATGCTGAAATCGATAATAAACAATTGAGGTTGAAGAATAATATGTATTATCGGGCGTTAATGCTGTTAGGTGCACTCTGCTTTTCTCTATTTTCAATTCAGGCTAACGCTGTTGTATTGAAAGATATTAGTTTTGCTTCGTTAGCTGGAGACAGAACTGAAATTACATTGGCTTTTGACGGTACCCCGCCTGAACCAAAGGGATACACAATTGAAAAGCCAGCTCGCATCGCGCTGGACTTAGCTGGCGTTACTAACGCTTTAAGCGCTAAATACCATAGTTTGGGTGTGGGTAATGCGCAGGGACTAACGGTTATAGGGGCTAAAGATAGAACGCGTCTTATCGTGAATCTTGTGGAGCTAGTGCCGTATGCATCAACAGTTGATGGTAATAATATTATTTTAATGGTTGGCTCAGCTGATGCGCCTAAGGCGTCTTCAACTGGAACAATGGCTAGCAAGCCTTCAAAGGCTCGAGCAGCAGCTAAGGCCGCGGTGACTGATGTTGATTTTAGACGCGGTGAGAAAGGCGATGGACAGATTGTTTTAACCCTGTCTTCACCTAAAATTGACGTTGATATGTCTGAAGAAGGTGGACTGATTAAGTTGTCACTAGCAGGTGTTGATCTTCCTGAAGGGCTACAGCGTCGTCTAGATGTTGCTGACTTTGCCACACCGGTAAAGAGAATTGACTCAAAACTAGGTGATAATGGCGTTGAAATTACAATTAAGTCTGAAGGTAATTATGACTACCTCGCTTACCAAGCAGACAACCAGTTCACCATCAGTGTCGAAGAGTTAACCGCTCAAGAAGTGGATCAGCGTAAAAAGGATAAATTCCCTTATACCGGTGAAAAGCTATCGCTTAACTTTCAAAACATTGAAGTTCGGTCTGTATTACAGTTGATTGCTGACTTTACTGGTCTTAACTTAGTAGCAAGTGACACTGTCGGCGGTCAAATTACATTAAGACTTCAAAATGTGCCTTGGGATCAGGCGCTTGAGTTAGTGCTTAAAACCAAGGGGCTTGATAAGCGTAAGATTGGTAACGTGCTGTTGGTGGCGCCTGCTGATGAAATCGCAGCAAGAGAAAAGCTAGAGCTAGAAACTAACAAGCAAGTAGCAGCCCTTGCGCCAGTTAGACTTGAAGTGGTGCAAATTAATTATGCAAAAGCTCAAGATATTGTTGCGCTTTTACAGGCAGATAAAGAGCTGATCTCGGGTCGAGGTTTTATCTCTTCTGACGAACGAACTAATACAATAAGTGTGCGAGAAACTGCAGATAAGCAAGAACAAATCCGACGCTTAATAGCAACTTGGGATATTCCGGTTCGCCAAGTGCTTATTGAGGCGCGCATCGTTAAGGCAAGGACCAATATTGCCAGTGATCTAGGAATTCAGTGGGGGGGCGCTGTTGTGGACTCAGGCTCTAACCATCTTGGTTTTGGTGGTGGCAGTTATGAAACTACATCTCAGGTATCTCAAGGCCAAGCTATAACGTTCCCTGGTGCCAATATGGTTGATTTGGGAGTGACTAAAGCAGGTGCATCTTCATTTGCTTTAGGCTTTACAAATGATCACGTGCTGCTTCAAATGGAATTGTCGGCTCTTGAGTCGGATGGCCGTGGAGAGGTGGTTGCACAGCCTAAAATTGTTACCGCAGATCGTCAGACAGCTACGATTAAATCGGGTGAAGAGATACCTTACCAAGAAGCTTCGTCAAGTGGTGCAACTTCAGTTTCTTTTAAGGAGGCTGTGTTGAGTCTTGAGGTTACGCCTCAAATTACCCCAGACGGTAAAGTAATCATGGATTTAAAGATTAATCAAGATAACCGTGGTGAAGTGACTGCAGGGATACCGAGTATTGAAACCAATGAGATCACGACTCAAGTATTAGTTGGCAATGGTGAAACGGTTGTTCTTGGCGGCATCTTTCAGACGGAAGTTGGGACGACTATAACCAAGACTCCATTTTTAGGGGATATTCCTTACTTAGGCACGTTGTTTAGGCGCACAGAGAATATTGATGAAAGAGCTGAGCTGCTAATATTTATCACGCCTAAGCTGTTGAATAGAGGGTTGGTTGATAACTAACGCCATATGAGATAAGTGGTCACTTAAATATAAACCTCATAGACTATGAGGTTTATATTTAAGTTTTTTGTAAGGTTGTAGTTGTCAAGTTATTTTGAACGCGCTTTTATAGTATTTTTAATACCTGGCTTCTGGATGCGTTTGGAGTCACCTTGCGATTGAATGATAGTGTTCTGATATGAGTGGTACATGCTTTATAGGTGATTTATTGAATTAATTAAATAAAGGAAGTACTTTCTAGTGTTAGGCTGTAACTAGCTAACCACATAATTTATCAAAAGAATGACCTCAATACAGACTAATTTTCTAGGAAACTGTCAGCAACATAAGCGTATAAGTACTTAAATATATACCGCGAACAACTACAGTTTATTTAACTTACTAACGAGTGACTCTTTGTCAAATAAGGCTATGCTGACTTAGCATAGACAAAGAGGTTATCTGTGATCAGAACCACATTCTATGATTCTTGTCAAAAGATCTTGAGCCAAACAGCGACCAATACAGTTGTAGAAGGCTTAGTGGAAGCCTTCTCATCAGCTAGGCCCATTCGCTGAATGGGTAAGCATTTTCTCAACTGATTGGAAGGTATACGCCGCCTTACTGCAAGTAAAAAACGAAAAGTTTGGCTCGTATGGTGGGTGGCAATTGCTATGCCGGATACGCCAGAAAATCAGGGAGGATTTCCACGGTAAAGGGTTTAAAAACTAAGTTAAGCTTTACACTATGTAAGTCAGTTTGAATTACTTGCTTAGTTAGCGACCATATTAAATTTAGCTACGGGGGCGAGCAAACATTGTTATGAACAGCAATGGAAACTATTGTAATGAGGGGGCTTTTTGAAACTTTCTTTTTTGTTGTCGAATGCAAGTCAGGTCCGTTTATATTTTAATGGGGCTGTATAGTTTCTGAAGGCGCTCAACAGACTTTAAGAAAGGCAAGCATTTAGGTTGTCGTGATCGTTTCTTCACGATAGTTTGGCCAATATTGGAGGGAGTAAGTGGTGAGCGATATTTCAGGTCTTAAATAGATGATTCTTGTTCAGTGTAAACTATAATTAAGTGACTAGGAAATAAATAATAATATATGAGGCAATTGAGAATTACATTCCTGTAGATCTTAAGAATATGTACCCGCCTATTCATGATATTTGCGTGTGGTGGCGATTCAGTTACTGCATGATATATCTATGGAGTAGGTTGGTCGATCTAAAAACGCTGTTCGGGGCTCACCAAAGGGCTGATGGTGACCGAGGCTGATTATACGGTTCTAATGCTTTTTTAATGGTGATAACTGACTGGAGAGTATGCTGGGTATTTTAGCTATTCACTAACATTGAATAAGGCTTATTGTCATTTTATATGACTTAGGTAGCTACAATTTCCTAAAACTGGGTAACTTAAGCTCTTATGAGCACTCCAGTCCTAACAACTTCCTCAGTTATTCATGCTTTGTGATAATCAATATGGCCTCTGCAGATCAAGCTACTTTTTATGCTCACTTCTCTGGAGCTTTGTATAAGGGCTTAAGTGATGGTGACCTTAAGATGAGTTTAAAGAATTATAGGGTTATTCTTATGTTCGGTTGCCCGACCTTAATAGTCTATCAGACTCTAATTTCAGGATGGCCGACCAAAGCGAAAGGATGATAGGTAATAAAGTCCTATCATCCAAGGTCTTGTTAGTCAGTTACCTCTATAAAACCGAATGTTTCAGTTCTATCGGCATTAGTAACTTTAATAGTTATTTGTCCAGTGCTAGGCGAATCGTCAGCTTTCATTATGAAGGAGTGTGTGAATCCGGTTTTTTTGCACTCGTTAGGTATATTTATGGTTCCTCCGCTAACAAAGGCGCCATTGTCCGTTGTTAGGGATATGGATGTTGTGCTTGAGGGGGTTAGCCCATTGTTGTCAGCAAAGGTAATGGAGTGCGAAGTCGGAGTTCCGCTAAGGGATATGGTGGTAGGGCTGCTTAATATATTTGTTTTGTCACCAGACATACATAGGTTAACTTGCTCTCTTACCTCAATAAGTGAGGCGCAGTGACCTTCGCTTTTAGCTGGCTCACTGCAAGAAGCTCCTTGATATTTGCTTGGGTCTGCTTTTGGAGTAAATGAGCTATCATTATTGAAGTCAGAAAAAAACTCATCTGGATCCCAGGCTTCATTATCATTAAGATCTAAAAATGCTTCATCAAGAGAAGTTATAATAGTTTCTCCGATATCGTAAATCCCGTTGCTGTTGCTGTCAGTGTAATTCTCTTGGCCTGTTGAGCGAATTAGAATTCTTACAATACCATCTGTTGGTCTGGGGTCTTGGCTTGTCCATATTGCAGAGCATCCGCCATTAGAAATTGTGCAAGAGCCTTCAATTGCGCCCCCTACTGTAATAAAGGATACATTGGTTCCATCTGGAGCAAGGTTTCCAAATTGATCGGCTGCTCGTATGTTTATTCGCACATTTGTCCCATCAACATCAAAGCCGCGAGGGTTGTGTAAGTCAGCTGAGTCAGAGAAGTGATTTTGGGTAGGGAGCCCCGAGTACATGACTATCGGGTCAGAGGAAGAAGAAAAAGCAGTATCCTCAAGGTTGGCAAGAACCCTAACGGTTGTGTTTACAGAGCCTGAGTTTACAGTTGTTTCAACCTCTCCATTAATATCACTAATGTCTGATGTGGGTGTTAAAGAAATCCCCCCTAATGTTGATGATGGGGTGAAGTTAACGCTTTGACCTTCGACTGGATTTCCGTTTTCGTCCACAAGTTTAAAAACAACTTTGCTGGATGATGGAAGAGAGCTTGTACCAAAACCTTTAAGTGCAATGATTGCAGGAGTCACTGAGGTGAAGTCAACGCCTCCTATAACTGGTAATTCAACCGTAATAATTCCTGTTGCTTTCGAGGTGCTTTCAGCTAAAGTTGCGGTGATAATATCTTGTCCAGTGCAACCTTTTGCTTGGTATGTTGTTGTGGCGACGCCTCCAGAAGCAGTTATAGGCGTGTCTATCGTAGCTTTTGCAGGAGATTGTCCTGCACAAGTAGAGGTAAACTCAATAGTAGACTCTTTTGTAGATAGCGCGTGAGTATTGCTATCTACAATATTTAATTTTATTGTTGCTTTGCCTCCGGCTAAAAGGTTAGAAGGGCTTATGGTCAATACACCTTCCTGAAAGGCTGCTCCTGAACCAGAACCAATCGAATTCACAGTCTCTTCTTCTATTGGGCCATCTACGCCTGAACCATCACCCGAAGAACCTCCGGTGCAGCCAGTACTGTTTTCTGCACACAGACTCCTGTCATTGGAGTCACCGCCGCCGCAAGCAGATAAGAAAAACGCAGCAGTGAAGGGAATTAATACTTTTGAAAAATGCATGCAATTAAATCCTTAGGAAAAGTTCCTTAAACAAAATGAAGGCTCTAAACGAATAGCTAAGTGTTTCTAAGCTTATCGTATAAATAAATACCAGATTAAAAACGAGTTTTTCTATTATTGTTCAATAGTTATAAAAAATTATAGCACAACTATCTGTTTTGCAATAAATATGGTGGATGAGCATTTTGTTGGCTTTTTGTATCAACAATTATCATAAATTTTAATATAATATATCTAATGGCTAACTTTTTATTAAATGACAAAAAACGATATATGGTATGCTCTTTCTCAACCTCTACCCCTAACATGGGTTAGAGTCCTTGATTGGACCAAAAAGCAGGTTTACATGGTTAATGTATTAAAGCATGGCGCAAAAAGAGTTGTGCTGGTGGGACCTATGGGCGCCGGAAAAACAACTATAGGTAGGTTGTTATCCCGTGAACTGGGGTTCTCCTTTTGTGATTCAGATAGCGAAATAGAGGCCCGCTGTGGTGCTGATATACCGTGGATATTTGATGTAGAAGGTGAGAGCGGGTTTCGTGAGCGAGAATGTGGCGTAATTCGAGACCTAAGCCAAACTAATGGCATTGTGTTGGCTACAGGTGGTGGTGCTGTTCTTAATGAAGGTAATCGTGCAAACCTTAAAGCGGGCGCGCAAGTGGTGTACCTTAAAACATCGGTTGAGCAGCAGTTTGAGCGCACTCGAAGAGATAGAAATAGACCGCTGCTTCAGAATGATGAGCCCTTAAAAGTGTTAACAGAAATCTTTAAGATTAGAGACCCTCTTTACTCTGAAATTGCTGATGCGGTCATTTTGACCGATAAAAAAAATCCAAAAGCGGTTGTTAGACAGATCTTGGAACAGATACTGGACGCGCATTGAGTGTTTTACGAGTGTAAGGTTCAGCCTTTATCATAATGATTGACCCTTTAAGTGAAAATAGAAATGGGTGTTTAGATGCCCAAAATTGAGGTTGTATAAGTAAAAATGAAGCAGCTAACAGTAGAGCTAGGTGAAAGAAGTTACCCGATTTATATAGGTCAGGGGCTGCTTGACCGACCAGCGCTCGTGGTGCCTTACGTGGCGGGTAGTCAAGTCATGATTGTCACTAATGAAACGGTCGCGCCGCTCTATCTTGAGCGAACTAAAGCCTTGTTTGCTTCTTTTAAAGTGTCAGTTACCGTCTTGCCTGACGGAGAACAATACAAAAATTTAGATACAATTAACCTTATTTTTGATCAGCTACTTGATCAGCGCCACAGTCGTAAAACTACGTTGGTCGCGCTAGGTGGCGGTGTTATAGGTGATATGACGGGGTTTGCTGCCGCTTGCTATCAACGAGGTGTAGAGTTTATACAAATACCTACAACGTTACTGTCTCAGGTCGACTCATCAGTGGGGGGGAAAACGGGTGTTAATCATCCTTTAGGTAAAAATATGATCGGTGCTTTTCATCAGCCAAATGCCGTGATCATTGATACAGATACATTAAATACCTTACCAATACGAGAAGTCGCAGCGGGAATTGCAGAAGTTGTTAAGTACGGTCTTATTCGAGATATAGCCTTTTTTGAATGGCTTGAAGAAAATATAGATAAATTGATGGCGCTGGATTCGGAAGCCGTGGCTTATGCTATTGAAGTATCTTGCCAGTGCAAGGCATTGGTCGTGAGTGAAGATGAGCGAGAGGGAGGGGTTCGAGCTATCCTAAACTTAGGTCATACTTTTGGTCATGCAATAGAAACACATATGGGGTATGGCGAGTGGTTGCATGGTGAGGCGGTTGCAGCGGGTATGGTGATGGCTGCAGACCTATCATGTCGGCAGGGTTGGTTGACGGCTGAGGATGTTGATCGAATTGCAGCGTTACTTCGAAAAGCAGATCTGCCAGTGTTGCCGCCTAAAGAAGTAAGTGTAGATCGATTTAAGGCATTAATGTCTGTAGATAAAAAAGTACTCGATGGAACTTTGCGTTTAGTCTTGATGAGCAAAGTTGGTGATGCTTTTGTAACGGATGAGTTCGATGCTTCAAATTTTGAGGCAACCCTCAGCGGTAAGACTTTATTAGCAGATGGTGCCTAAATAACTGAGTGCCTAGCATTATCAGGCCTATTAGCCCGCGTTGGAACGTTTAAATACTATGAATGCTGCCGTAACGGAAAGTGATCACAAGCTGTCTTTGAATGATCAGTTAAGGGATAAGTACCAGCTGAAGACTGAGCCTTTTGGTGAGGCGACATCTTTATTTTTTCAAGGGGCTCAGCGACAGCATAATCTTGAAACCTTGAGACATCTAGTAAGTTACGGTGACATGGTGCTAGTGCTGACAGGGGCGTCTGGTAGTGGAAAATCAACGTTAATCTCTGAATTGGGTCGGCATATTGTAGATGGTATTCGGGTGATCGCGCTAAATCCGACATTGATTGCGAGTCCTCGAAAGTTAACATTTGAGCTCTGTAAAAGACTTGACTTGCAACTGGTTGAAGGTGAACCCGTCTCTAGGACGATGGCGCGAGTGCTTGATGCGTGTGCGCATAACGCGGCTAAGAGTGAGCGCTTATTGCTGGTGGTCGATGATGCACATAAAATCAATAAAGACAGTTTTAAGTTACTATTATCGACGTTTAGAGATTTAGGGAGTGACTCCGGAATCTGTTTGTTGGTCTCTGGGCGGCAGGAAATATTGCAGTCGATTACTCAAGAGGGCGTAGATCCCACAACCTGTAGTTGGATACATCAAATACATCTTAAACCATTCTCTCAAGACGACGCTGAAACCTATGTAAGGCTGAGGCTTGCAAGAGCGGGGTCTAAGGTAGAGCCCGTTTTAACAGATGTACAGAAAAAAGCGCTAAGTGTTTTAGGTAAAGGGTGCCCAGGAAGAATCAATAGAATTGCTCCCGCGGTATTGCTCGATTCATTTGAACTCGCCAGCCCGAAAAAAAGTTCGCCTAAAGGACTGAGTTGGTTGCTGGTAGGCATAGTTGCTTCATTGCTTGTGTCGTTTGCTGTCATTGGCCATCAATATAACTTGTTTTCTTCCTCTGATGTTGAGCGCGTCACGACAGGTGAAGTCGTTAGAGTTGAAAGTCGCGTGGCTAATGATGCCCAGGGTGACTTGTTAGCCAAAAGTAGAGAAGAGATAGATATAAAGCTTAAGCAGGCAGAAATAAAGGCGGGTAGCCTGCCTGCTATTGCGGAACTTATTGACGTGGGGGCGGTCGAAGGTAACGTAGGTGATGATTTAGCGGTTGCGGCAACAGAGGCGCAGACAGTTTCGTCTAGTATAAGTAAGCCAACAGTTGATGTTGCAGGGGAGCCGGTTTATACCGCAGAGGGCGTGATTCAGGCTAGCCCTATCGTAGAAGATATCGCGAAACCTGAAAAGGTAGAAAAAGCCCCCACCACTAAGCCTGTAGCGCCAGAAGTGTCAGCCGAAAAAGTAGAGCTTTCTGCAAAAACAGAAAAACTTAATCGCGAGGGTGAAGCTAATGCTATTGTGAATAATGCCACTGTGTCGACTAGGCACTCCCGTTTTAGGGGGGGCGATTGGGTTTCTACTCAGAGTAAAGGCTCATATACTATTCAGGTGTTAGGTAGTCGCAATGAACAAACGGCAACAAAATATATTGATAGCGAGCGTGCATCTAAAGAATTACTGTATATCGAGTCCACTTATAAAGAAAAACCATGGTTTGTTGTGCTTCTAGGTGTCTATCCAAATAAGGCGGCTGCAAAGGCAGAAATGGCTCGGTTGCCCCGGTCTATTAAGAAGCAAAAACCTTGGGTGAGGAGCCTAGAGGGCCTTTAATAGGCCCGGTTTCTACCCAGAAAGGCTAAAAAACGGAGTTTTTCTTAAATAACCGTATCGCTGCTTACCTTTTGAAATAATTAGAATTAATTAAATTATTCACCCTAAACAACCCCTATTAATGTTCAATAAATTTGTGCGCTCCTCTGTAGCCATGTAAAATAGCCTCCCCAAATTTTGAGGATCTCAAACTTATTTTGGTTTGTTTGGTTATAAGTTTTTGATTTGCAAAGAATAAAACGCGAGAGTGTGAAATATGATGACAGGTTTATATCATCCTGACGATTTCAAGGATAACTGTGGATTTGGCTTGATTGCCCATATGGAAGGTCAAGCAAGTCACGAATTACTAGTGACGGCCATAGAGTCTTTGACCTGTATGACCCATCGTGGCGGTATCGCTGCTGATGGCAAAACTGGTGACGGTTGTGGTTTATTACTGCAAAAGCCGGATACATTCCTGCGTCATGTTGCTAAAGAGACTTTCGGTGTAGAGCTTGGTCATCGTTACGGCGTTGGCATGGTTTTTTTGAATACCGATTCAGCTAAAGCTGAAGCCTCTAAGAAAATCTTTGATGAGTGCCTTAGTAAAGAGGGCCTTGACGTGATTGGTTGGCGCACCGTAGCGACTGATAATGCTTGCTTGGGCCCTATGGCGCTCGACTGCTTGCCAGGCATCGAACAAGTGTTTATCGGCGGTGGGGAGCTGTCAGAAAAAGATTTCGCAATAAAGCTATTTCTAGCACGTAAAAAAGCTGAAATTCAACTAGCGTCAGATAAAGAATTCTACGTTTGTTCGCTTTCCGAGAAGGTTCTGTCTTACAAGGGCTTAATGATGCCGGTGGACCTTCCTAGCTTTTACTTAGATTTGAAAGACGAGCTTTTTGAAACCGCTATCTGCGTATTTCACCAACGATTCTCTACAAATACAATGCCTCGCTGGCCGCTGGCTCAGCCATTTAGAATGCTGGCACATAATGGTGAGATAAATACCGTAGAAGGTAACCGTAACTGGGCGCTAGCGCGTGCGTCAAAGTTCAAAT
Organism: Alkalimarinus alittae; assembly: GCF_026016465.1. Lineage (NCBI taxonomy): Bacteria > Pseudomonadati > Pseudomonadota > Gammaproteobacteria > Alteromonadales > Alteromonadaceae > Alkalimarinus > Alkalimarinus alittae. The sequence goes on along the minus strand of NZ_CP100390.1, from coordinate 3,655,187 downwards.
CAGATGCTCTGCCAGACCTGCAGTCACTTCAGCCACTCGTCAATACGACTGGTTCAGATTCTTCAAGTATGGATAACATGCTAGAGGTGTTGTTAGCCGGTGGTGTTGATCTATTCCGTGCAGTCAGAATGATGATTCCACCTGCATGGCAAAATGTTTACACCATGGACGCAGATCTTCGTGCGTTTCATGATTACAACTCCATGCATATGGAGCCTTGGGATGGGCCTGCCGGCGTAGTGATGTCAGACGGCCGTTATGCTGTTTGTTTGCTAGACCGAAACGGTCTGCGTCCAGCTAGATGGGTTATTACCAAGAATGGCTTTATCACGCTAGCGTCTGAGATTGGTACCTATGGCTACCAACCAGAAGATGTTGTTGCAAAAGGGCGTGTTGGGCCAGGACAAATATTAGCGGTAGATACACATACCGGTAAGGTTCTTCATACTGATGATGTTGATGAAATACTCAAAACAGCTCACCCGTATAAGCAGTGGTTAAGAGAGAATGCGATTCGTCTTGAGGCAACACTGAATACGACTACGCCTGACTTTAAAGTGATGGAACAAGATGAGTTAAAGACTCAGATGAAAATGTTCCAGGTGACATTTGAAGAACGCGATCAAATTTTGCGCCCTCTAGGTGAGGATGGGCAAGAAGCCGTTGGTTCTATGGGTGATGATACGCCGATGGCCGTGCTTTCTGAGCGAGTGAGGTCGGTGGCTGATTACTTCAGACAGAAGTTTGCTCAAGTCACTAACCCGCCGATAGATCCATTGCGTGAAGCGATTGTCATGTCACTGGAAACCTGTATTGGTGCTGAACAGAATATTTTTGAAGAAACCCCTGAGCATGCTAGACGGGTTATTCTTACGACGCCTGTTTTATCACCTGCCAAGTTTTTCAGTTTGTCTGATAACACCATATCCGGCTTTAATGCTGGTCGCATAGAGTTAAGCTATAGCCCAGAACAAGGGTTGGAGCAGGCGATTAAATCGGTTTGTGACCAGGCTGAAGAGGCGGTGCGTTCGGGCACTGTTATCTTGATCTTAAGTGATAAGAATATTGAAGAAGGAAAACTACCCGTAAACGCCTTTATGGCAACGGGTGCTGTACACCATCGATTGGTAGAAAAAGGCTTACGTTGTGATTCTAATATTGTTGTTGAGAGTGGTTTTGTAAGAGACCCTCATCACTTTGCAGTATTAATTGGCTTTGGTGCAACGGCCGTATACCCATACCTTGCTTATCAAGTACTAAACGACTTGATCAGTTCTGGTGAAATGTTGATTGACCCGATTGAAGCGAAGAACAACTATCGAGCGGGGATTGGTAAAGGGTTAATGAAAATCCTCTCTAAGATGGGGATTTCAACGATTGCTTCGTACCGTGGAGCACAGTTATTCGAAGCTGTTGGTATCGCAGACGAAGTCGTTGACCTTTGTTTTAAAGGTGTTGTTAGCCGAATTCAGGGTGCTTCATATAGCGATTTTCAGTTCGAGCAGCAATTATTAGCGAATGATGCATGGAAAAAGCGAAAGCCTATTTCTCAAGGTGGTTTGCTCAAGTTTGTTCATGGTAGCGAATACCATGCATACAACCCTGATGTTGTTCAAACGATACAGAAGGCGGTACAGACCGGTGATTATGGTGTTTATCGCGAATATGCATCCTTGGTTAATGACCGTCCAGTCGCCACAATACGTGACTTATTTAAACTTTCGGATAAGCAGAAGCCTATCGATTTAGCTGATGTAGAGCCGATGGAAAAAATAGTTGCACGATTTGACTCTGCCGCGATGTCGCTAGGGGCGTTATCGCCAGAGGCGCATGAAGCATTGGCTGTTGCCATGAATACGCTAGGTGGACGTTCTAACTCGGGTGAGGGGGGTGAAGATCCGCTTCGTTACGGTACCAATAAGCGTTCTAAAATCAAGCAGGTGGCATCAGGTCGATTTGGTGTGACTCCGCATTACCTTAGCAGTGCCGATGTTATTCAGATTAAAGTTGCTCAAGGTGCTAAGCCTGGTGAAGGTGGACAGCTTCCGGGTGGTAAGGTTAATAAGCTTATTGCGACATTAAGATATTCAGTGCCAGGTGTAACATTGATATCACCGCCTCCGCATCATGATATCTATTCAATCGAAGATTTAGCACAGCTAATTTTTGATTTGAAGCAGGTTAATCCATCAGCATTGGTTTCAGTTAAATTAGTATCAGAGCCAGGAGTAGGCACCATTGCAGCAGGTGTTGCAAAAGCCTATGCCGATTTGATTACGATTTCTGGCTACGATGGTGGTACAGCCGCGAGCCCGCTAACCTCTGTTCGTTATGCAGGCTCACCTTGGGAACTTGGTTTGAGCGAAGCTCAGCAAGCGCTTAGAGGTAATGATCTTCGAGGTAAGGTAAGACTGCAAACTGACGGCGGACTTAAGACCGGGCTTGATGTTATCAAAGGCGCCATCCTTGGGGCTGAGAGCTTTGGCTTCGGAACCATGCCAATGGTTGCGCTAGGGTGTAAGTATCTTCGAATCTGCCACCTAAACAACTGTGCGACAGGTGTTGCGACTCAAAATGAAAGTCTTCGTGACAAACACTTCATCGGTACGGTTGAAATGGTTATGAACTTCTTTAAGTTCGTGGCTGAAGAAACGCGTGAGTGGATGGCAAAACTGGGTGTTAGTACGTTAGAAGAATTGATTGGACGCACAGAGCTGTTAGAGGTGCTTCCAGGCAACACCAAAAAGCAGCAAAACCTTGATTTGTCGCCAATGCTTTTTAATGACCATGTGCCTGCCGATAAGCCGCAAATGTGTCAGGTCGAACGAAACGAGCCGTTTGATAAAGCCCTTCTTGCAGAGAAGATGGTTGCTGATATGGGTGAAGCTATTAAAGCCAGGTCGGGTGGGGAGTTTACGTATTCCGTCACTAACTGTGACCGCTCAATTGGTGCCAGACTGTCTGGAGAGATTGCTAAGCTTCATGGCAACCAGGGCATGAGTGACGCACCGATTAAATTGAACTTAAGTGGTACCGCAGGTCAAAGTTTTGGTGTTTGGAATGCGGGTGGTTTACATATGCACCTTGAAGGCGACGCCAACGATTATGTGGGTAAAGGCATGACAGGCGGTAAATTAGTTATTAGACCACCACAGTGCAGCACGTTTAAGACTCAGAATACCGCTATTGCTGGAAACACTTGCTTGTATGGTGCAACGGGCGGAAAACTCTTTGCGGCAGGTACAGCAGGAGAGCGTTTTGCAGTAAGAAACTCGGGTGCTCACGCAGTAGTAGAGGGTGTGGGCGATCACTGCTGTGAATATATGACAGGTGGTCTTATCACTATTCTGGGCGAAACCGGGTATAACTTCGGTGCCGGAATGACCGGCGGCTTTGCTTATGTTCTTGATGAGAAAAACAGGTTTGTTGATCAATACAATCACGAGCTCGTAGAGATTCATCGTATTACAAGCGAGCAGATGGAACCGTACCGCAATCATTTGCGTGGCGTAATTGAAGAACACGTTGCTGAAACGGGCAGTGAGTGGGCACAAAATATAATTGATAATTTCTATGATTATATTGTCCGTTTCTGGTTGGTTAAGCCAAAAGCTGCGAGCTTAAAGAACTTGCTTGACAGCACTACAGCCCAACCGCAGTAAACAGCGGTTATTTCACCACCTGAGCTTTCTAGCAATTTAGTTAAAGGGCTCAGGTAGAAAGGTGAAGGAAGGGATAAACAAGTAACGTGTTAGAGTTAAAGAGGCTTTAAGCGATGACAGATCGATTGAATAACGATTTCCAGTTTGTGGATGTAGGTCGAAAAGACCCTGAAAAAGTACCTGCAAGAATACGTAAAAAAGAATTTGGAGAAATATACAAGCCATTCGAAAAGCCAGAGGTAGAGAGTCAGTCTCACCGATGTTTAGAATGTGGTAACCCATATTGTGAATGGAAATGCCCCGTTCACAACTATATTCCTAACTGGCTGAAGCTTGTATCTGAGGGGAATATACTCGAGGCGGCTGAGTTATGTCATCAAACCAACTCACTGCCTGAAGTATGTGGTCGTGTTTGTCCGCAAGACCGTCTTTGTGAGGGTGCTTGTACACTTAACGATGGCTTTGGTGCGGTTACCATTGGTTCTGCTGAAAAATATATTACAGACACTGCATTTGCTATGGGCTGGCGCCCTGATATGTCGAATGTGGTTTGGACCGATAAAAAAGTCGCCATCATTGGTGCTGGGCCTGCAGGTTTAGGTTGTGCAGATATATTGGTCCGAAATGGCGTCAAGCCGGTCGTATTTGATAAAAACCCTGAAATAGGTGGCTTACTTACGTTCGGAATACCTGAATTTAAGTTAGAAAAAGATGTTATGACTCGTCGTCGTGAAATCTTTGAGACCATGGGTATTGAGTTCAAGTTGAATACTGATGTTGGTACAGATATTACTGTTGAGCAGCTTTTAGAAGAGTATGATGCTGTCTTTATGGGAATGGGCACCTACAACTACATGAAAGGTGGCTTCCCCGGTGAATCGTTAGAGGGCGTTCACGAGGCGCTGCCATACCTTATTTCTAATGTTAATCGCTGTCTTGGATTTGAAAAAGATGCTGCTGACTTTATCGACTTAAAAGGTAAAAGGGTTGTTGTTTTAGGTGGTGGTGATACGGCTATGGACTGTAACAGAACGGCGATTAGGCAGCAGTCAAAGTCGGTTGTTTGTGCTTACAGACGAGACGAAGAAAACATGCCTGGCTCGCGTAAAGAAGTGGTAAATGCTAAAGAAGAAGGCGTTCGCTTCATGTTCAATCGTCAGCCTGTAGAAATTGTGGGTGATGGTAAAGTTGAAGGCATTAAAGTGGTTAGCACTCAAATGGGAGAGCCTGACGAAAATGGCCGCCGAAGAGCAGAGGTGATTGAAGGCAGTGAAGAGATCTTGCCAGCAGACGCCGTGCTTATTGCATTCGGTTTCAGACCTAGTCCAGCACCTTGGTTTGAGGCGCAGAGTGTCGGTGTCGACGATGGTGGACGCGTAATTGCACCTGAAAAAAGTGAATTTCCGTTCCAGACGACTAACCCTAAAATATTTGCAGGCGGCGACATGGTAAGAGGTTCAGACCTTGTTGTGACGGCAATATATGAAGGGCGAACAGCCGCTGAAGGTATTTTGGATTATCTTAACGTCTAAGTAATCGCTATACTCGCTGAATCGTCAGCATCAGAAAGCATAAAAAGGCACGGTATTTACCGTGCCTTTTTTCTATCTGATGTGTGTAGTTAGATGATGCCTTTCGTTATATCGGGTATCATCAGAAAATAGCTAACATTTTGGCCAATTATTGATATTTAGCAATCGAATTATTTTTTTAGGCGGTATCATTCAGCCTTCGAGAACGTAAAAAGAGAGACATTACATGGGTGAGTTAAAAAATGACCGTTTTCTCCGCGCACTATTGAAAGAGCCGGTAGATACCACTCCGGTGTGGATGATGCGCCAAGCGGGTAGATACCTGCCTGAATATAGAGAACTTCGTAGTAAGGCGGGTGATTTTTTAAGTTTGTGTAAAAACGCAGAATTTGCCTGTGAAGTAACCATTCAACCATTGGAGCGTTTTCCCCTTGATGCTGCCATTCTGTTCTCGGATATATTAACGATCCCAGATGCGATGGGATTAGGTTTGTACTTTGAAACAGGTGAAGGCCCTCGTTTTAAGAAAATAGTGCGAACAGAAGCTGATGTAGATGCTTTACCCGTGGTGAAAACGACGTCTGATCTAGATTACGTTTTAAATGCAGTCACTACCATCCGGCGTGAGCTAAATGGTCGCGTTCCACTTATCGGCTTTTCAGGTAGCCCGTGGACGCTTGCAACCTATATGGTTGAAGGCGGATCATCTAAAGACTTTAGACACGTTAAAGCGATGATGTACGACAAACCTGAAGTGATGCATCAGCTTCTTGAAAAACTAACACTTTCAGTCATTGATTACTTGAATGAGCAGATTAAAGCCGGTGCTCAGGCAGTCCAGATATTTGATACTTGGGGTGGCAACTTAAGCCATGCAGCGTACCAAACATTCTCGTTGCAATATATGAAGAAGATTATAGATGGTCTGATTCGAGAGCATGATGGGCGTAAAGTGCCCGTTATCATGTTTACCAAGGGCGGTGGTCAGTGGTTGCCTCAAATGGCAGATGCAGGTGCTGATGCGCTAGGGCTTGATTGGACGACAGATATTGGTGTTGCTCGAGGATTGGTTGGCGATAAAGTAGCGCTACAAGGAAACATGGATCCAAGTGTTCTTTATGCGTCTCCTGCAACGATTCGAAAAGAAGTTGAAAGCATTTTAAGCGCTTATGGTAATGGTAGCGGACATGTTTTCAATCTTGGGCATGGCATACATCAGTTTGTTGACCCTGAGCATGCTAAAGCATTTGTTGAAGCCGTTCATGAACTGAGCCCTAAGTACCATCAGTCTTAGAGCACGCTCTTAACCTGCTAAGAACCTAAAAAGGCGGCCAATTTAATGGGCCGCCTTTTTTATAGGATCGTGTTCCACCTGTGTGTCGGTTGAGGTTACGTCTGAGAAGCCTCAAGAGACTGAACAATATCCTCTAAGATATCGTCAATATTCTCGATACCAATGGAGAGTCGTACCATATCTTCAGAAACACCTGCACTTGCAAGCTCTTCAGGGCTAAGTTGTCTGTGGGTGGTTGATGCAGGGTGGCATGCAAGAGACTTGGCATCACCTATATTTACGAGGCGAACAATAAGTTGTAATGCATCAATAAACTTCGAACCTGCTTCGATGCCTCCTTTTATACCAAATGAGAGAATACCAGAAGGGGTTCCCTTCATATATTTCTGTGCAAGAGCATGAAATGGGCTGTTTTCTAGGCCGCCATAATTAACCCAAGCGACTTCAGGTCTATTCTCTAAAAACTCCGCTACTTTTTGAGTATTTTCGCAATGTCTTTCCATACGCAAAGCCAGTGTTTCTAAGCCTTGCATAATCATTAATGCATTATAGGGGGATAGTGCGGCGCCCATGTTTCTGAGAGGAACTACTCGACAGCGACCAATGTACGCAGCAGGGCCAAACGCATCTGTGTAGACTACGCCATGGTATGACGGATCAGGTTCGTTCAGGACTGCAAAGCGTTCTTTATGATCAGCCCATGGAAACTTGCCTGAGTCAATAATGATGCCGCCAATAGTTGTTCCGTGGCCACCAATGTATTTGGTTAAAGCATGAATAACGATATCAGCGCCGAACTCAATAGGGCGGCATAGGCAAGGCGTTGCGACGGTATTATCAACGATTAGCGGGACGCCATGCTGATGTGCAACATCTGCGAGTGCTTGTATGTCGACAATATTACCGGCAGGGTTACCAATGGATTCACAAAATATAGCTTTAGTTTTATCGTCAATTAGTTCGGCAAATGACGCGGGGTTGTTTCCGTCCGCAAAGCGTACTTCAATACCTTGTTTGGGAAATGTGTGTGCAAACAGGTTGTATGAGCCGCCGTATAGTTGGCTAACGCTGATGATATTCTCGCCAGCTTCACAAATGGTTTGAATTGAAGCGGTAATGGCCGCCATGCCTGAAGCCATGGCCAAGGCTGCAACGCCTCCTTCCATTTGAGCCATGCGCTGTTCAAGTACGTCATTGGTAGGGTTCATGATGCGGCTATAAATGTTGCCAGGTACTTTCAAGTCAAATAGGTCTGCGCCGTGTTGAGTACTGTCGAACGCAAAAGAAGTTGTTTGATAGAGTGGAACTGCTACCGCTTTAGTCGTTGGGTCGGGCTTGTAGCCAGCATGAATCGCTATGGTTTCCAATTTCATGACTTATCTATCTCCTGAGTCATTGTTGTTAGGTTTGATTATTAGTATTTTTTGACCGTAATAATCGGTTGTCGCCTATCTGTTCGATCGTTTTGCCGTTATTATTATTTTATATTGTCTGAATGGGCTAAAGAGTAGCAGATATTAACCTGAATAATCGACCCATTCTGGTGCAAGGTTAATTTTAATTCTGCTTTAAAGATATGGGATAAAAATGGCGAAGGCAAAAACAGCTTATGTCTGCACTGACTGTGGCTCAGAGTACGGTAAGTGGCAAGGTCAGTGTTCAGATTGTGGTCAATGGAATACGATTAGTGAATTTAAAGTTGGCAAACCATCTTCACCGAGAAACGCTCGCTTTGAAGGTTATGCCGGTAAGCTTTCCGAGGTGCAATCGCTTGATAATATAAACCTTGAAGAGCAGTCTCGATTTACATCGGGGATTGGCGAGTTCGACCGAGTTTTAGGCGGTGGGTTAGTACCGGGTTCAGCCATACTCATTGGGGGCTCTCCAGGGGCGGGTAAGAGTACCTTGTTGCTGCAAACTATGTGTTATCTCGCGGGTAGTATGCCTGCCTTGTATATCACGGGAGAGGAATCATTGCAGCAAGTCGCTATGCGAGCTACGCGACTGGGCATTAAGACCAATAATTTACAGATGCTATCTGAAACCAATGTTGAATCCATTATTTCAGCCGCTCAAAAAATGCAACCCAAGGTCTTGGTGGTGGATAGTATTCAGGTCGTACATATGGAGGGGATAGAGTCTGCACCGGGCAGTGTTTCGCAGGTGCGTGAAAGTGCTGCGATGTTAACGCGTTATGCTAAGCAGACTGGTACAGTCTTATTTTTGGTGGGGCATGTCACAAAAGAAGGTTCGATCGCTGGCCCTAAGGTACTCGAGCATATGATTGATTGCTCTATCATGCTTGATGGCTCAGATGATAGTCGCTTTCGTACTCTGCGTGGAATCAAGAATCGATTTGGTGCAGTTAACGAATTAGGTGTATTTGCGATGCTAGAAAATGGCCTGAGAGAAGTCACTAACCCTAGTGCTATATTTCTCAATCGATCAGAAGAGCAGATGCCAGGTAGTTGTGTGACGGTTATTTGGGAAGGTACGCGTCCACTACTTATAGAGCTGCAGGCACTGGTTGATGAAAGCCAAATGAACTACCCAAAGCGGGTGGCTATCGGGCTTGATCAAAATCGCTTGGCGATGTTGTTGGCTGTTTTACATCGGCATGGCGGTCTGCACTGTGGTGATCAGGATGTCTTTGTTAATGTCGTGGGGGGCGTCAGGGTGACGGAGACCAGTGCTGACCTTGCGGCCTTGTTGGCGGTGGTGTCGAGTTTTAGAAGTATTTGTTTACCACAAGATATGGTGATTATTGGAGAGGTTGGGCTATCGGGTGAAATACGCCCAGTACCCAGTGGTCAGGAGCGAGTTCATGAAGCGGCGAAACACGGCTTTAAAAGAGCTATTGTGCCCAAGGCTAACGCGCCTAAGAAACCGATTGACGGAATGGAGGTTATAGCCGTTCAAAAGTTATCTGAAGCGCTTAACATTATCGGCTAACTCGCTTTTAAGTTATTTCTTGTTGATGGTGAGTGAGAGCACTTAGTTCTCTATTTAACAGCTCAGAATCACCAAGGTTAAGTTCTACCAGTCGTTTGAGGTGGGTGATACTATCAATGTCTATATACTCGCACTTAAACCCAAGGTGGCTTGACTCTTTATGGACCAATTTTATCGACATCACAATCGACTCGCCAGCGTCTGACAATGCAATAACGGCTTCGAAGGGGTTATCAAGGTTTGCTTGAGGTAAGTCTGGACAGTTTACCAGCATGCCACTTAAGGAAATATCAAGTAACTCGGCAGACCATTCTGACTCCCCTTGATGAAGCGTACAGTTTGCATCAAACAATATACGGCTAAAATGGCGTTTGTCGTCATTGGCGTGTTTGCTATCCATGGATCCCTCTAGTCAGTCTTTAAATGGTTAGCCTAACGATATCACTCTTAACTATAGCTGTATTTGACTGGAAGGCTAGTGAATGACTTTTAAGGCTGAGCGAGTCGTTTCAACCCGCTCAGCTAGCTTAGGGCTTTATGCTAGTTTTTTATATTTTAAGCGTTGAGGTGTTTTTGCTGATTCGCCTTTTCGCTTCTTCAGGTCTTCATCATAGTCAGAGAAATTACCTTCATGCCAGACCACTTCACTATCACCTTCAAAAGCCAGAATATGAGTAGCGATACGGTCTAGGAACCATCTATCGTGCGAGATAACAATAGCACAACCCGGAAATGCCAAGATGGCTTCCTCTAGTGCGCGCAATGTCTCAACATCGAGGTCGTTAGTCGGTTCATCAAGCAATAAAAGGTTAGCGCCTTGCTTAAGCAGTTTGGCTAGGTGTAGGCGGTTTCGTTCGCCTCCTGATAAGTCGCCAACGCGCTTCTGTTGGTCGTTACCTCTAAAATTGAATCGACTGACATAAGCTCTGGATTGAGTTTGGTAATTCCCGATTTGTAAGATGTCTTGCCCATCGCTGAGTTCTTCCCATACGGTGTTGTCGCTATCAAGATTTCGAGTTTGATCGACATAGGCTACCTCGACGGTCTCACCAATCCTGATGTCACCGCTATCTGGCTTTTCAAGCCCTGCTACCATTTTGAAGAGTGTTGATTTACCGGCTCCGTTACCCCCAATAACGCCCACAATGCTGCCAGGTGGCACTTTAAAGGTTAGGTCTTTAAAGAGGAGTTTATCACCAAAGCTTTTTTCAACCTCGTTGGCTTCTATGACTAAGTCGCCTAGGCGAGGTCCTGGTGGAATATATATTTCCATTGTCTCGTTACGCTTTTGGAACTCTTGAGAGTTAAGATCTTCAAAGCGTTGTAGTCGGGCTTTGCTTTTAGAGTGACGACCTTTAGTGCCACTGCGCACCCATTCTAATTCGGCTTTAATGGCTTTTTGGTGAGCGGCTTCTTGTTTGCCTTGCTGCTCAAGACGTTGGTCTTTTGCTTCTAGCCATTGGGAGTAATTTCCCTCATAAGGAATGCCGTAACCGCGGTCCAATTCGAGAATCCAGCCGGCGACATTGTCAAGGAAGTAACGGTCGTGAGTGATAGCAACTACGGTCCCTGCGTAGTCGTGTAAAAAACGTTCTAACCATGCAACACTTTCAGCATCAAGGTGGTTAGTCGGTTCGTCAAGCAGAAGCATGTCAGGTTTTGAAAGCAATAGCTTACAGAGTGCGACACGGCGTTTTTCACCTCCAGAGAGCTTGCTAACGTCTGCATCCCAAGGTGGAAGTCTTAACGCGTCGGCGGCTACTTCTAGTGTGCGTTCAAGGTTGTGGCCGTCCGATGTTTGAATAATCGCTTCCAGTTTTGCTTGTTCAGTGGCTAGCGCGTCGAAATCAGCGTCTGGCTCGGCATAGGCCGCATAAACCTCTTCTATTCTGACCAGTGCATCTTTGATTTCTTTAACACCGTCTTCAATGTTGCCTCTAACATCTTTTGTCTCGTCAAGCTGTGGTTCCTGAGGCAAATAACCTACATTGATGCCGGGTTGTGGGCGTGCTTCGCCATGAAAGTCAGTATCAACACCGGCCATAATGCGTAAAAGTGTTGATTTACCTGCGCCATTGAGCCCCAGTACGCCAATTTTTGCGCCAGGGAAAAATGAAAGTGAGATATCTTTAAGAATTTCTCGTTTAGGGGGGACAATTTTTCCCACTCGGTTCATCGTATATACGTATTGGGCCATTATTTTGAAACCTGTAAGTGAATAAGCCAAGGAATAGACGCAAAAACTAGCCGATAATTGAATGAATGGCAATAAATCGATGCTGTGTAGTGATGTATGGCGAAGATTAGTTTAAAATATCGCCTTTTTATTGGGTCTCGTTATAAAGCGAAGGTCCATCCATTGAGAATTAGGGTAGAGGTTGCAGATGTTTACTCGAGATATGACTATTGCTGGATTTGACGATGAAGTTTTTGCTGCCATGGAAGCAGAAGCTAAGCGTCAGGAAGAACATATTGAACTGATAGCGTCAGAGAACTATACCAGTCCTCGAGTCATGGAAGCACAAGGTTCTGTATTAACTAACAAATATGCAGAAGGCTACCCTGGCAAGCGTTATTATGGTGGCTGTGAGCACGTAGATATTATTGAGCAATTAGCGATCGATAGAGCTAAAGAACTGTTTGGCGCCGATTACGCTAATGTTCAGCCTCACTCTGGTTCGCAAGCTAATGCGGCTGTTTACATGGCACTTTGTGAGCCCGGCGATACTATTTTGGGTATGAGCTTAGCGCATGGCGGACACTTAACGCACGGCGCTTCAGTTAGTTTTTCTGGTCGTATCTATAACGCTGTTCAATATGGCTTGAAAGAGGGTACGGGCGAAATCGATTATGATCAGGTGGCTGAATTAGCACGTGAACATAAGCCAAAAATGATTGTTGCAGGTTTCTCTGCTTATTCGCGTGTTGTTGACTGGCAGCGTTTCCGTGAAATCGCTGATGAAGTCGGTGCGTATTTATTTGTTGATATGGCACACGTTGCAGGTTTAATTGCTGCAGGCGTCTACCCTAGCCCTGTTAATATTGCAGATGTTACAACCACGACGACCCATAAAACATTAGGCGGTCCTCGAGGTGGTTTGATCTTAGCAAGAGCGGACGAAGCACTTGAGAAGAAACTGAACTTTGCTGTGTTTCCTGAAAGTCAGGGGGGGCCTTTGATGCATGTTATTGCAGCTAAGGCTGTTTGCTTCAAAGAAGCCATGACTGAAGAGTTTAAAGTATACCAACAGCAAGTAGCCGATAACGCCAAAGCCATGGTTGAAGTGTTCATGGAGCGTGGTATAGATATCGTATCTAAAGGTACTGACGACCATTTGTTCTTGGTTGACTTGATCAGCAAGGATATTACCGGTAAAGATGCAGATGCAGCCTTAGGTCGTGCCAATATCACCGTCAACAAAAATGCGGTTCCTAATGATCCTCGATCGCCATTTGTTACCAGTGGTCTTCGTATAGGAACACCTGCTGTTACTCGTCGTGGTTTCAAAGAAGCCGAAGTACGTGCTCTGGCGGGGTGGATTTGCGATATTCTTGACGACATCAATAACGAAGACGTGATTGCCAGCACTAAAGCGAAAGTAATTGAGCTTTGTGCAAAGCACCCCGTTTATAAAGGCTAAGTGTGTACTAATCTAGTATGTACTAATCTGGTTCGTACTAACCTAGTTTATAAACGTAAGCGATAGGTGGGCATTGCTCACCTTTTGTATTAGTTCTCTAAGCGCTTCATCGAAGCTAACCCTCATCACAGGAAGACACCATGCATTGCCCATTTTGTAGTGCAGAAGATACCAAGGTTATCGATTCCCGTTTGGTTGCAGGTGGTGGGCAGGTAAGGCGCCGCCGTGAATGCCTATCATGTCGAGAGCGTTTTACAACCTACGAGTCTGCTGAGCTAGTTATGCCTAGAGTCGTTAAGCATGATGGAACTAGACAGCCTTTTGACGAAGACAAGTTGCGTGCAGGTTTTATCAAAGCGCTTGAAAAACGCCCTGTAAGCACTGAAGAAATAGAGCAAGCAATAAACCGCATTAAGCATCACTTGCGTGCAACCGGTGAGCGAGAGCTGAAGTCAATGGTTGTTGGCGAAGAAGTGATGACAGAATTAAGAAAACTAGATGAGGTTGCGTACGTTCGTTTCGCATCTGTCTATCGTAGTTTTCAAGACCTTAACGAATTCAAAGAAGAGATTGATCGTTTATCCAATCAGGACCAAAACGCCTGATTCTTTTGTGTGGATGTGATTAATAATGACTGACCAAGACCGAATTTATATGGCTGAGGCGATTCAGCTCGCCAATAAGGGGTTATATACGACAGATCCTAACCCGAGAGTAGGGTGTGTCATTGTCAAAGACGGTTGCATTGTTGGTAGAGGCTGGCACCAGAAAGCGGGACAAGCCCATGCAGAGGTAAATGCACTGCTCGAAGCGGGTGCGAAGGCAGAAGGCGCAACTGCTTATGTTACCTTAGAGCCCTGCAGTCATTTTGGTCGAACACCACCGTGTAGTAATGCATTAATTGAAGCCAATGTCAGTAGGGTTGTTGCTGCTATGCAAGACCCAAATCCGTTGGTTGCAGGCAGTGGATTTCAGAAACTACGAGATGCCGGCATCGTTGTTGAGTACGGTTTACTTCAAGCTGAAGCTGAAGCACTTAACCCCGGCTTTGTTAAGCGTATGAAAACAGGCCTTCCGTTGGTTCGGGTAAAACTGGGCATGAGTGTCGATGGTAGAACCGCCATGGCTTCAGGTGAAAGTCAGTGGATTACGGGTGCGCCTGCAAGACAAGATGTACAGCGGTTGAGGGCTAGAAGTTCGGCCATTATTACCGGCTCAGGTACAGTCAATCTCGATGACCCATCGCTAACGGTGAGGGCAAACGAGCTAGGCTTAGAAAACGCTGAAGCAATAGCGGAGCGACAGCCTTTAAGGGTGGTTGTTGATTCTGAAGGTGACATTACATCGGAATCAAAATTAGTAGAGTTGAGCGGTAAAATTGTTGTCGCTATGGCAGGCAATAAAGGGATCGAGCACGACTTAAAAAATTCAGACCAAATATCGTTTAAGTCATTTGCTGCTGATAACGGACGTGTTGATTTAAAGCTATTATTGAGCTGGTTGGCCGCTCAAGGCTGTAATGAAGTATTGATTGAGGCGGGTGCTACATTGGCTGGAGCTTTTGTGTATCAGCAACTGGTCGATGAACTTTGGCTCTATATGGCCCCTACATTGATGGGCAGTCGAGCTAGACCGTTGCTCAATCTTCCGATTGATAAGATGTCTCAACAAATACCGATGAAGCTCTTAGAGAGCCGAGTCGTAGGAGACGATATTCGTTTCATCTATCAATTAGAGACGGAATAACTTAAAAGGTAGCGTTGATGTTCACCGGTATTATTGAAGCAATAGGACGAATTGGCGTTATACGGTCTCAAGGTGGTGACAGTAGACTTTTTATCGAGACAGATACACTGGACCTTTCAGATGTTAAACTGGGCGACAGTATTGCGGTAAATGGTGTTTGCTTGACGGTCACAACACTCGAAAATAATGGTTTTTGGGCTGATGTTTCCAATGAAACCATGACGCACACTCGAATGAGTGGATATAGCGTGGGTACGCGCGTTAATTTAGAAAAAGCACTGACATTATCGACCCGATTAGGTGGGCACATGGTGAGTGGCCACGTTGACGGTGTAGGAGAGGTGGTTGACCGCTATGATGATGGACGATCTATTCGTTTTATTATCAATGCACCTGAAGACCTTGCAAAATATATTGCAGAAAAGGGCTCAATTACCGTCGATGGTGTCAGTTTGACAGTGAACTCTGTGTCCGGGGCTCAATTTGTACTCAATATTGTGCCGCATACGGCAGCAGAAACGGTCATTAATGAATATCGACAGGGTTGTAATGTTCACCTTGAAGTGGACTTGGTCGCCAGATATCTAGAACGGCTATTGACCTTTGGTGACGGAAGCACGTCGCCTTCAAGTGATAGTGGTTCAAAAATCAATATGGATTTTTTGGCGAATAATGGATTTTTAAAGTAAGAGTGTGGGTTTCTGACGCGTTGTTAGCTATTTAAAACCCAAGGGCTATAAGCCCTTAGATCGTTTGGCTAATGAATTATGCAGGCAAAAATCCAATAAACGATTAGACTTCATTGATAATGCTAAGGCTTATCACGAATGTCTGAAGTCTTAAAATGTTAAATTCTTGAAAGGGTGGCTCAATGGAGCTCAATAGCATAGAAGAGATTATTGAAGATATTCGTCAGGGTAAAATGGTTATTCTGATGGATGATGAAGATCGTGAGAACGAAGGTGATCTTATTATTGCTGCGGAGCAAGTGCGGCCTGAAGATATTAACTTCATGGCAAAGCATGCGCGCGGGCTTATTTGTCTTACTCTGACCGATGAGCGTTGTAAGTATTTAGGGTTGCCGCTGATGGTTCATTCAAACCAGGCGCAATTCCAAACCAACTTTACGGTATCAATAGAAGCAGCCGAAGGTGTTACAACGGGAATATCTGCAGCTGATAGAGCTTATACTGTTCGTGCTGCTGTTAGTCGAACGGCTAAGCCAGAAGATATCGTGCAGCCAGGACATATCTTTCCGCTAATGGCGCAGCCAGGTGGCGTACTTAGCCGAGCAGGGCATACTGAGGCGGGTTGCGACCTCGCTAGAATGGCCGGTTATGAACCTGCTGCCGCAATTGTTGAGATTATGAACGAAGATGGCACGATGGCCAGACGGCCAGATTTGGAAGCCTTTGCTCAAGAGCATAACTTGAAAATAGGTACCATCGCAGACCTTATTCATTATCGTGCCTTAAATGAAAAGACCGTTGAGAAAGTAGACGAGTATCAGATTGATACTGAGTATGGCGAATTCAAGCTGGTCACTTATAAAGACACGATTCAGGGTGAAACGCACCTTGCTATGGTGAAAGGCAATATTGATCAAGAAACGCCGGTTACTGTTCGGGTTCACATGGCTGACACTTTAAGAGATTTACTGGGTGCTAGACAGAAAGGTTCTTCTAGTTGGCCACTACATCGAGCACTTGAAAGGGTTGCTGCTGAAGGTGTAGGGGTTGTGGTTTTATTAAGCACCAACTCAGATGCGGATTTGGAAGCGCGTGTGACAGAGTTTTTTACCCCTAAGAAGACACGAGGCGCAGCGCAAGCAGGCTCTGGTGTTTATCAGACGGTGGGTACTGGCTCGCAGATTTTGAACGATCTGGGTGTGCGTAAAATGCAGCTACTTAGTGCGCCTATGAAGTTCTCTGCAATATCAGGCTTTGATCTTGAGGTTGTTGAATACATCCCTTATCAGCCATAGCGTTTAATTTACCCGTGTAAAAATATTCTTTGCATGGGTGATGAAATATTATTGAATTTGAATGTCAGTGGTTCGCCACTTGTTAATGTTGGAGATTTAGATGTCGTCTATAAAAACACACGAAGGTGATTTTCGAAACTGCAGTGGTCGCTATGCGATTGTAGTAGGTCGTTTTAATAGCTTTGTTGTAGAAAGTTTGTTGGAAGGCGCGATTGATACGCTTAAGCGTCACGGCATAGAAGAAGCAGATATCGAAATCTACCGAGTGCCAGGCGCATTTGAAATTCCTGTGGCTGTTCAGAGAGTCGCAAAAACAGGAAAGTATGACGCCGTTATTGCACTAGGTGCTGTTATTCGTGGCGGAACGCCTCACTTTGAATATGTTGCAGGCGAATGTGTTAAAGGGTTGGGGTCTGTGTCACTTAATCTTGACCTACCTATCGTCTTTGGCGTGTTGACTGTAGATAGTATTGAACAGGCGATTGAGCGCTCAGGTACTAAGGCAGGTAACAAGGGTGGTGAAGCTGCTCTGTCTGCGTTAGAAATGGTCAGCTTATTTAACGGAATGGGAGCGTAAGGCCGGTGAGCGATCAGTCTGCCAATAACTCTCAAAACAACGCTAGATTGGGGATTGCGCAACGTCGTAAGTCCCGCTCTTTAGCGTTACAAGCGCTATACCAATGGCAGCTTTCGGGTTCGAATGTCTCTCAAATCGAGGCTGAATTTTCAGTCGATAACGATATGGCTAAAGTGGATGTTACCTACTTTAGAGAATTGCTTCGTGGAATACCCAAGCATCTATCTGACTTAAATAGTCAGATAGAGCCGTTTCTTGATCGACCTGTGCAAGACGTTGACCCGATAGAGATGATCCTTTTGCGCATGGGCACCTATGAGATGCAGCACAGAGTTGATGTGCCGTACCGTGTCGTTATAAACGAAGCGGTTGAACTCGCCAAGAAATTTGGTGGCACCGATGGCCACAAGTACATTAATAGTGTTCTTGATAAGTTAGCGCTTAGATTGCGTGCAGAAGAGACACGTGGCAAGCACAGAAAATAAACTGTGTTACGCGGTATAACGAGATGACTAATCACTCAGTCGATGAGTTTGGGTTAATCTCTCGTTTTTTTGGTAATGTGGGGGCGTTTGATGAATCTTCGTTTGATTCCCCTGTTATTCCTCTAGGTATTGGTGACGACTGCGCGATTTTGCGTACACCTCCCGGGCATGAAATATGCCTTTCAATTGACACGCTAGTGAGCGGTGTCCATTTTCCTGAAAGTATTACGCCTTATCATTTAGGTTATCGTTGTTTGGCTGTCAGTTTAAGTGACTTAGCTGCGATGGGGGCAACACCTGTAGCGTTCACTTTGGCGTTAACGTTGCCTGAAAGTGACCCTAAGTGGCTATCAGACTTTTCTCAAGGGTTGTCTGAGCTGGCGAATGAATATCAGATTAAATTGATTGGTGGAGATACGACAAAAGGGCCGCTAACGATATCGATCCAAGTTCATGGTCTTGTTCCTGCCGGTCAAGCGATTAAGCGATCAGGTGCTCAACCGGGAGACCTGATTTGTGTGTCAGGCTCATTGGGCGATGCGGGTGCTGCATTAGGCTTTCTTGAGCTAGAATCCACCCCTGACGCAACCACAGAAAATAGTAGGCATTTTCTTGAACGCTATTTTCGTCCACAACCGAAAATAGCGCTTGGGTGTTTCCTTAGAGGGCATGCAACCGCTGCAATTGACATCTCTGATGGCTTGCTCGCCGACTTTAGCCATATTGCCAAACGCTCAGGTGTAGGTGGCTTACTGTACGAAAATAACATTCCCCGATCAGTGGCGTTGTTATCCGAAATGGAGGGGCAATCGCTATCACTTGCATTAACGGCGGGGGATGATTACGAGCTATGTTTTTGTATGCCTGAGGCTTGCTATGAAAAGTTGAAAAACGAGGCGTTATTTGACTCCGTCAGTGTTGTTGGGGTTGTATCAAGCGAGTGCGGGCTAAAAATGAAATATGAAGACGGTAGTGAGCGCGTGTTAAGCCCCAAAGGCTATACCCATTTTTAGATTGAATAGATGAATTGACGTTTAGTGTCTGGCTGACAGGAGTATTTAAGTGAAAAAGCTTCCGCAAGGGTTTCTGAAAAACCCAGTTAATTTTTTAGCTTTTGGGTTGGGTAGCGGCTGTGCACCGAAAGCACCGGGCACGTTCGGTACGGCGATGGCTGTTTTGCTGTATTTACCCCTTCAATACCTGCCTCTGTGGCTTTACTTAGGGTTTATCGTGGTTACGTTTATATTGGGCGTTTGGCTCTGTGATCAGGCATCTAAAGCGCTAGGTGTTCATGATCATGGCGGAATAGTCTGGGACGAATTTGTCGGTTACTGGATTACGATGATTGCTGCACCTGCTGGGTGGGTATGGATGTTGACTGGATTTGTGCTGTTTAGAATATTTGATATTTGGAAGCCCTGGCCGATTAAAACCGCGGATAAAGTGATAACGGGTGGCTTTGGGATAATGGTTGATGACGTGATGGCGGGAATATATGCGTTGATGTGTTTACAGCTACTAGCGTTTTCGCTTTAAGTAAGCTTATTTTTGTCTTATCCGCAACTATTCCCCCTTGCGCAAAGTAAGGGTAAGGCGATACTGCGTTACGCTTTTAATGTACCCTGTTGCTGCCTGGCAATAGGCTGACGATATGTAGAAATCGATCTAAGCCCACTCGAGCTCGATCTCTATCTGCATAAGGGCCACTATCGAAGCCTTCTCGAGTAGAGAAATACCATTTATGTCCAACGCAAAAAAAGCGATTGCTTCTAAATGGAACTTCGCTTGGTTCGCCGCCTCGCGCCTCAACTTTGTGTGTATTAAGAGCCATTGTTTATACCCCATAACGTGCATTATTTTTCTAATTATCATTACACTGTACAATACTTGCCTATTTTTTCAACAATTTTTGATGTTAACAAGTGAGTTTAATCCATTAATGGCTATTGCATAACATTAACGTAATAGTGACAATTAACCCTTATGTTAAGTTATCGTCAAAAGGATAAGTGAATGTTGGTATTAGGTAAGTTGCAGAGGGTCTGGCTTTCTCTATTGGTATTATTGGTAATGTCGGGTTGTTCATCAACCTCGTTAGTGAAAACCTATGATGGTCCTCAAGTAGATCCATCTCGCTCAGCGGTGCTGTCTGTTTCTGATGGTATTGAGGTGTTATCGGTTAATGGTAAAGAAGTAAAAAAATATCTGATACCCGAGTTAGATTTGAATTATCAGTTATTGCCAGGGGTTAATGTTATTACGTTTACACATGAAACACTTTGGGCAAAGCCTGGAAAGAAAGAAATTGGTGAGTCGAATGCTGAATTGATTGTAACAAAGCCCATGATGATTCGTTTTAATGCAAAAGTGGGCGAAGTATATCGTTTTAACTTTGAAAGCCCTGAAAATAAAAGAGCGGCAAGAGCTAACGTAGATAGCTTTAAGGCGACGCTAGTAGATTCGTCAGATCGTTTTGTAGCTGAATCAACGCTTTATGTTGAAGGTGACGCAACTGAAAACACTGCTGCTGTAGCGGCTACAGCAGGGCAATCAAGTGAAGGTAATGTTGCCGTAGCGGCAACTGCTGTTGCGAGTGTCGCAGCTGTGAGTGGGGTTGCAAGCGAAACAAGTATGGTTGCACCTACTGCTGTGCCTGTGAGGGCTACTGCCACTCAAGGTGGAGCATTGCCGACGATAGATGCGCTAAAGGTTCTTTGGGATAGTGCGAGCACTGATGAAAAGAAAGCGTTTCTTAAGTGGGCGTTTAAGTAGTTTTTTGGCATGAGCGGCATTTTATATGCTGCATCAAAAAATAAAAAAGCTCGCATTAAGCGGGCTTTTTTATGGCCTTCTATTAGGTGTGTCAGTGCTACTCGGATTGCCGGTTCTATTTTTTTTCAGTACTACTTATTTCAGTGCCATCCATTTCAGCGCTATCTTTCTCAGCGTTACTTGTGTCGCTGCTGCTAAATAGGTTGCCAAAAAGACCTGATATATCATTGATAAAACCTGATCGCATCTGAGCTAACGTAGATGTTTGTTCAGTTGAGTCGTCAGATAATGCTTCTGCTGGAACCGGGGTATGAAGCGTTTGCTCAATGTCATCAACCGCTTTTAGTAAATAGTTTTCAAAACTCCCTGGAACTTCGACCATTGACGGGCAAGATGTAACGCTGATGGTTATTTTTCCATTATAACTTACCACGACCAAAACAAGGCCTATGCCATCAAAGAGCGGGGCTGTGCCGATCTGGCTTATTAGTTTTGAACCGTTCATATAAAGCGGTTTTTGTGGCCCAGGTATATTGGTGATTGGAATATTAAATAGCGGCTTATGGCGCTGAGCTAACTGAAATTCTGTGTAAATCCTGGCGGATAAGGCTGCAATACTAGAGGGGATAAGCTCTGTTAGGCGTCCTGCAGAAATCGCTTGGCTATAAGTCTTAGAAATAACGGCATTCTCATGAATCTTTTTGATTCTGGCTATAGGGTGTGTAATATCTGTGGCTAGCGATAGCATAATAGCCGAAAGTTGGTTGCCGGTTTTTCTTTCTAAGCTTTTAGATCTTACCGAGATGGGGGTCATCGCGATAAGGGGGGATTTAGGTGTTGCGTTGTGATCCTTTAAAAAACGGTGCAATGCCTCGGCACAGATCCCCATTACAACATCATTGATGGTGCAGTCATCGATCTCTTTACGAATATTTTTTATGCGCTCTAACGGTATCTCTACATAATGTAGTGCGCGTTTATCGCTGATGGTGTTATTGAAAATAGTCCTTGGTGCGCTAAATAGCGCAGGAGGGAGGTTTAGGTTACGCAGTCTTTGGAGCAAGACTGAGTAAAAGGTCGAGGCGGCAGTGTCTTTAGCAATATTGGCTAGTCTAAGCGGGGTGCTTAGTGCATTTCCGTAGGCGCCGCCTATTAATCTGAATTTGCTCGGTAGCGGAGACGGATTCCATGCGGATATTTTTTCGATGTTAGCCGTAGCTTCAGAAAAGTCGAGTAGTGAACTCATCACTTCGTCACCACTAAGGGCATCGATGGCTGCATGATGTATTCTGACGATCATCGCAAAGCCATTCTCGGGTAAATTGGGGTCCCCTTCAAGCCCATCAACAAAGGTAATTGACCAGAGGGGCTTATCTCTCTCCATTGGCTTGCTAAATAACGCTGCTGCAAGCTCAGTTAGTTGGGTGTCTTTATCTTCGCCGATGAGCGTGACATACGATAGGTGCTTCGATAGCTCAAACTCTGGGTCATCAACCCAGTAGGGTTGGTCTAGCTTAAGTGGCACTTCAACTAGGCGTTGACGGAAAAAGCTGGCAACGTGCAGTCTGGATTCAATAAAAGAGTAAAACTCACCAAAATTCATTGGGGTTTCTCTTTGAGCGTTATCAAAAACATAGATCCCACCGATCAGCATGGGTGAGTTGTCAGTTTCTAAATAAAGAAAGGATGCATCCAAATCAGATAGTTGCTGCATAAAGGTTGATGCTCTTGGGTTAAGTTTCCGGCAGTAAACGCTTGGAGCATATCGTCCTGATCAAGCGCGGGTTATAAATAAGATTATTATACAGATGTACTTATATTGGTAGTCAATAGATTCTTGCACTAAATCGAGTCGTTGGCGTACATTAAAGAATCATGCAAGGGCATGATTCTTTGTATTTTGTAGGGGTGCTTCATCGATAGTCTATTAGTGGTTGCGGTCAACGGCTAAGTTTGCCAATGCAAAAAGAGCGTCTTTGTAGATTGAGTCTTGTAGTGTATTAAGGCAAGCCTTTGCTTTGTCTGACTCTTCCTTTGCTTTGTTAATGGTGTAATCAAGCGCGCCAGTCGTTTGAACGGCAGACTTTATCAGTGACAGGTCTTCTAGGCCGCCTTTTCTGATCGCGTTGCGAATCATCTGAGCCTGTTCATTTGAGCCATGCTTCATAGCGTAAATTAAAGGTAGGGTGGGCTTGCCTTCTGCAAGGTCGTCACCAACGTTTTTGCCCATGTCTTCGGCTGATCCGGTGTAATCTAAGACGTCATCTATTAGTTGGAATGCAAGGCCTAAGTGAAGTCCGTAATCTCTTAAAGCTGCTTGTTGCTCAGGAGAGCCTTCAGCAACAACAGCACCGCTGTGGGATGCGGCCTGAAATAACATGGCTGTTTTGTTCTTGATGACCTCCATGTAGTTTTCTTCGGTTACGTCAGGGTTTTTACAGTTCATTAGCTGAAAAACTTCACCTTCTGCTATAACGTTTGTAGCGTCAGACAAAATGTTCATAATGGGCATGCTACTAATCTGAACCATCATCTGAAAAGCTCTAGAGTATAGAAAGTCGCCAACCAGTACGCTAGGTGCATTCCCCCATTTTGCATTGGCGGTGGCTTTGCCTCTGCGTAAGTCAGAGGTATCAACCACATCGTCATGTAAAAGTGTTGCTGTATGCAGAAACTCGATAATGGTTGCCAGCTTGATATTGTCGCTGCCTTTATAGTTAAGGGCGTTACTGGTTAGAAGAACGAGCAAAGGGCGCATTCGTTTGCCGCCACTCTCAACAATGTAGTGTGCGATTTTTTCAACCAATGGAACGTCAGAAGAAAGTTGTTCTACGATTAGCTGGTTAACCTGTTTAAAATCACTGGCGACTGTTTCGAGTACTTGTTGTGCCTGCATAGTAATGCTCAGATACTTCTAGTTGATATTATGTAGTGACAGATGGCTGGAACGAGCTAAATGAGTTTAGCTGTCGTCATCATCGGTATATTGGCAGGGAATGCTATGGGGTGGCTGTCCGGCTGTCAAGTTCTAAGGCGTCTGCACAAGGGGTTCCTCGCCAGAATTTGCGATAAGCATGTTTTTTTAGTGCATTGGAAGATTGGGTGAAATTTAGACTTGCAGATATTTATTGCCTTTAATATAATTACGCGCCCTTCAGAACCGCCCTGCAATATGGTTGACAGAGTGCTTCCAGTAGAAGCAGGTAGTTAAGTTTGGATGTGAAGACGAATTTGTATATGAATTTGTTCGCGTAAATGCACTGGCTGGTGCTTTATATTTGCGCGAGTAATAGATGGTACTGCCTGCGGGTAGTCGGAGATTTATATGTACGCAGTTATTGTTAGTGGCGGTAAGCAGCACCGTGTAGTTGAAGGTGAAGTGCTGAAGCTAGAAAAAATTGAAGTAGAAACTGGTGGCGCTGTAGAGTTTGAGAAAGTGTTGTTGGTTGCTAATGGCGATGATATCAAAGTCGGCGCTCCTGTTGTTGAAGGCGCTAAGGTTACTGCAGAAGTAGTTAGCCACGGTCGTCACGATAAAGTTAAGATCTTGAAATTTAAGCGTCGTAAGCACCACATGAAGCAGATGGGTCACCGTCAGTGGTACACAGAAGTTAAAATTACTGGAATTAACGCGTAAGCGGCTAGAGGAGAAAACAGATGGCTCACAAAAAAGCAGGTGGTAGTACCCGTAACGGCCGCGACTCGGAGTCGAAACGACTTGGTGTCAAAATGTACGGCGGTCAGGTAGTTAAAGCAGGCAACATTATCGTTCGTCAGCGTGGAACTCAGTTTCACCCTGGGGTAAATGTTGGCTGTGGTAAAGATCACACATTGTTTGCAACTGCAGACGGTGTTATCAAGTTTGAAGTTAAAGGTGCCAAGAATCGCAGATTTGTTACTGTTGTAGCAAGTTAATCTGTCGTTGGTATTGAAAAAGCTCCGCTCTTGCGGGGCTTTTTTTGTTTGGGCTGCTAATAGTTTTGTTATGGTGGTTTGTAGTATATTTTAGTCGGTGGTGTTTTTTTGCCGGCGGTGTGATTCTGGTGTGTTTTAGCTTGCGGTGCATTTAGCTTGGATGTTGCTATATTGTACGGTGAGTGGTTGGTTTGGACTGCTTTACAAGTTTGAATTGTGGGTCGGGGCTGGGCGATTATTTTTTTGGCGGGAGTTGGGTATGAAGTTTGTAGATGAGGCGACTATTTATTGTGAGGCCGGAAAGGGCGGAAATGGTTGTCTGAGCTTTCGTCGGGAAAAGTTTATCGAAAAAGGGGGGCCTGATGGTGGTGATGGTGGTGATGGCGGTTCTGTCTATCTAGAGGTTGATGGTTCTGTTAATACGTTGATAGATTTTCGATATCAGCCGCGTTATCGAGCAAAGACGGGTGAGAGTGGTAGTGGTCGTGATTGTCGCGGGGCTAAGGGTGCGGATGTCATCCTTAAGGTTCCGGTAGGAACAACGGTTATTGATGTTGATACTGAAGAAGTGTTGGGTGATTTGACTACTGTGGGCGAGCAGTTAATGGTGGCTCGCGGCGGTTTTCACGGGTTAGGTAACGCGCGATTTAAGTCTAGTACTAACCGAGCACCACGCCAGACGACTAACGGAAGTCTGGGGGAGGAGCGAAACCTTCGGTTAGAGATGAAGGTTTTAGCGGATGTAGGGTTGTTGGGGATGCCTAATGCGGGCAAATCCACGCTGATTCGAGCGGTCTCGTCAGCCAAGCCTAAAGTGGCGAACTATCCCTTTACGACACTGGTCCCAAATTTAGGGGTTGTAAGTGTTCAGCCTCATAGAAGTTTTGTTGTGGCGGATATACCGGGGCTAATTCCGGGTGCTGCAGAAGGTGCGGGTTTAGGTATTCGTTTTCTTAGGCATCTTGTAAGAACGCGTTTGTTATTGCATGTGGTTGATATGGCGCCTTATGATGAGGTTGAGCCGGCGGATGCGGTAAGAGCCATTGCGCACGAGTTAGAGAAATTTAGTGAAACGTTGGCAGGGCGCGAGCGTTGGTTGGTATTAAATAAATTAGATCTTTTGCCGGAAGATCAGCGTGACGAAGTCTGCAAGCAGTTGCAAGATGAATTGGCGTGGACGGGGCCTATTTATCACATTTCTGCTATTAAGGGTGAGGGCACTAAGCAGCTCTGCTTTGATATTATGGAGTGGATGGAGGCTAGGTCAGCTGAAGAGGCTGAAGATGAGTCGTTAGCTGAAGCAGAAAGAGCGCTACGTAATCGAGTGGATGCAGAGGCAAGAGAAAAGTTACAGGCATTGAAGGCGGCACGAGCGAAGAAGAAATCAACGGAAGTGGATGAGTTTGATGACTTTGATGATGATGACGATGAAGCTGAAGTTGTTTATGCGCCGTAGTTGAGTTGTAAGTAGTGGTTAAGAAGTAACAAGTAGTAGGTAATAAGTAATAAGTGCAAGGGGTAAGTTGGAGTTAGGTTAAGGCTTTTGGGTCTTGCTGCTTACCACTTACTCCTTTTTTATTTTTATATAGGTGATTAATTTGTCGGGTCGACAGGCGTTGTTAAAATCTCAGTGCTGGGTAGTTAAGATCGGAAGCGCGTTGTTAACTAATGATGGTAAAGGGCTTGATAAGGCATCAATTGCGTTGTGGGTTGATCAGCTTGTTTGGCTTCGAGAGCAGGGTATAGAGGTTGTTTTAGTTTCGTCAGGCTCTGTAGCAGAAGGCATGACGCGACTGGGCTTAACTCAAAGGCCTAGTCAGTTGCATGAGTTGCAGGCGGCTGCTGCGGTGGGTCAAATGGGGTTGATTCAGACTTACGAGACGGAGTTTAAACGGTATGGGTTGCATACGGCGCAAATACTGCTGACTCATGATGACCTGTCTGACCGGAAACGATATCTTAATGCTCGTAGTGCGTTAAAAGCCTTGGTGGGGATGAATGTTATTCCTATTGTAAATGAGAATGATACGGTTGTTACTGATGAGATTCGGTTTGGTGACAATGATACATTGGGTGCGTTGGTGGCTAATTTGGTGGAGGCGGATGCGCTGATTATTCTGACTGATCAAGATGGTTTGTATGATAAAGATCCGCGAAGAAATGTAGATGCTTCATTGATCAGTGAAGCGCAGGCGGATGATATGTCACTGGATCAGATGGCGGCTGGAGGTTCGGGTGCGCTGGGTCGTGGCGGTATGGTGACTAAGATTCGAGCGGCACGCTTGGCGGCTCGTTCTGGTGCGCAGACGGTGATAGTGGGTGGTAGGATTGATAAGGTGCTTTGTAGGTTAAGAGAGGGTGAGGCGCTGGGGACGTTATTGCTCCCAAATCAAGAGCGTCAGGCGGCGCGCAAGCAATGGTTGGCGGGGCATTTGCAGACGCGAGGGCAGCTTGTTTTGGATGCGGGTGCCGTGAGTGGGCTTCGTCAAAAAGGGCGTAGTCTGTTGGCTGTAGGTGTTAAGTCTGTGTCGGGAAGGTTTAGGCGCGGAGAAATGGTTGCTTGTGTGGATGAGCAGGGTAATGAGGTTGCGCGTGGTTTAGTGGAATATGACTTCTTTGATGCAGCTAAAATTATTGGTTTACCTAGCGATCAGATTGAATCAGTTTTAGGGTTTATTAATGAGCCAGAGTTAGTGCATCGGGATAATTTGGTGTTGGTATAGGTTGAGGGTAAATTTTATCCATAAAAAAACCGGCAGTAGCCGGTTTTTTTATGGATGTACAAGTTAGGCTTTTAACGCTTTCACTCGTGCATTCAAGCGGCTCTTAATACGAGCTGCTCTGTTCTTTGGAAGAATGCCTTTGTTAACCATGCTGTCAACAGCAGGAACTGCAGCCTGAAAGGCTGTTTGAGCTTCTTCATGATTACCGCTTTCAATTTTAGCGGTAACTTTTTTAATGTATGTGCGAACCATTGATCGTTGGCTTGCATTGTGCTGGCGACGCTTTTCCTGCTGGCGTGCGCGCTTCTTTGAAGATGGGGAATTTGCCACCGTTGAACTCCTCGACTAGGAAAATGCTGTATACTTTTGAGCGATCTCAAAATAAATGACGCGAGACTATGCCCGTTTAAAACCTTATTGTCAATAAAAACCCTATGAAAACGATTCATACTGATCCTTCGGATGGGCAATGATACAGAGTTGAGGCGAATTATTAAAGGGAGAGTGTTATTATTGCCCACTTTTATATCGTTATCCTTCTGTAGCTAGCATGGTTGCTGGGTTTTGGCTGTTGGATATATGCAGGAAATACCGAGAGAATCGAGTTGAAAAGTAAAAAAAGTAGTCGCTTACAAAATAAATGTGAAAAAAAAGGCGTTGATGACTCGGTTAAGCAGCCTCCATCTTCACCCGGACTTTTAAAGTCCAGTAGCGTTGTTGGCTCAATGACCATGCTATCCAGAATCTTAGGGTTGGTTCGGGATATTGTCATCGCGCGTTACTTTGGCGCGGGCGCAGGGGCTGATGCTTTTTTTGTGGCCTTTAAGATTCCTAACTTTCTTAGGCGCTTGTTTGCCGAAGGTGCTTTTTCGCAAGCCTTTGTGCCTGTGTTATCTGAATATCGTGCAAAGAAAGAATTACGCGATGTTAGGGCTCTCATAAACTCTGTGGCAGGGGTGCTAGGTGCGGTTTTGTTGGTTGTTACATTGTTGGCTGTTGTGGGTTCGCCAGTATTGACGACTATTTTTGCACCAGGGTTTATTGGGGATGAAGAAAAGTTTTCCCTTGCTAGCGAAATGTTACGCTTAACGTTCCCTTATTTGTTGCTGATATCACTGACCGCATTTGCAGGGTCTATTTTAAATAGTTATGGGCGCTTTGCGGTGCCTGCCTTTACGCCCGTATTGCTCAACTTGTCGCTTATTGCCTCGGCGATTTGGCTATCGCCATTGTTTGAGAACCCTATTATAGCGTTGGCGTGGGGGGTGTTAATAGCAGGCATGTTGCAGCTATTTTTCCAGTTTCCTTTTTTGCTCAAAATGGGATTGCTGCCGCGTCCACGACTAGACTATCGTCATGAGGGTGTGGCGAGAATAATGCGGCTGATGCTGCCTGCGCTGTTTGGGGTCTCCGTTAGTCAGATTAATTTACTGCTCGATACGATATTGGCTTCTTTTTTACAGACGGGGAGTGTCTCGTGGCTTTACTATTCTGATCGACTATCAGAACTGCCTTTAGGGGTGTTTGGTGTCGCGATAGCGACGGTCATTCTTCCCTCTCTGTCGAGAAAACACACCAGTGAGTCATCGGATGCCTTTTCAAAGACGCTCGATTGGGCGCTTAGAGTGGTATTGGTGATCGGTTTTCCGGCGGCGATTGCGTTGTTGCTATTAGCGGAGCCTTTGTTGGCGACATTATTTTATCATGGTGAGTTAACAGAGCTTGATGTGGCTATGTCAACGCTCAGTCTACGCGCTTACGCATCAGGGCTAATGGCTTTCATGTTAATTAAAGTATTGGCGCCGGGTTACTTTTCGCGGCAGGACACTAAAACGCCCGTCAAAATCGGTGTTATCGCGATGGTGGTTAATATGGTTTTTAACCTCATACTGATTTGGCCTCTCGCGCATACAGGGTTGGCGTTGGCGACAGCATTATCTGCTTGGTTAAACGCTTACTTACTCTACCGAGGGCTTTTGAAGGAGGGTGTTTATTGGTTGCAGGATGGCTGGGGTAAGTTTATGTTTCAGTTGCTCTTCTCGCTATTGATTATGTCCGGTGTGATTTTGGTGTTGTTGCAGTATTTTCCTGATTGGCTGTTGATGTCGGTTATGGAGCGAATAGGATATCTTTCCATCATGGTTGTTTCGGGCGGTGCTTCATACTTTGTTGCGTTGTATGTGTCTGGGATACGGTTAAGGTCATTTCTTGTTCGGCACTAGATTGCAGGCAGTAATGTACTCAGATGGTTAGATTTAATTCCGCGATCCTTATATAATCGCGCATTTGTTTTAGTAGGTTGGTCTTAATGAAGCTCGTACGTGGGCTGCGCAGTTTAGCGTCGCAAAAAAACAGTCGTGTTTCTGGCTCGAAGAGTGAGGCTTTAAGCTTTAGAGGGCTAGGTTGTGTCGCGACTATTGGTAATTTTGATGGCGTTCATTTAGGTCATAAAGTTATTATCGAGCAAGTTAAAGATAAAGCAAAAAAATTGGGTGTACCTTCTGTGGTGGTTATATTTGAACCGCAGCCCCAAGAGTATTTTAGAAAGAGCGATGCGCCAGCGCGGTTAATGCGCTTTAGAGAAAAGTTAGTTGCGCTGCGTGAGCTAGATATAGACTACCTTGTTTGCTTAACATTCAATGATGAGTTGCACGAAATGCCAGCTCATCAATTTATCGAACAGGTATTAGTCTCTGGCTTGCAAATCAAGCATCTGGTCGTTGGCGACGACTTTAGATTTGGCTGTGATCGTGCTGGAGATTTTGCGCTATTAAGCGAGACCGGCAAGTTGCTTGAACAGCAGCAGAAAGGCTTTTCAGTTGAAAACACGCGTACTGTAGCGCTCGAAGGTGATAGAGTAAGCAGTACCAGAGTTCGTAACGCACTGGATGAAAACCAGTTTGCACTAGCAGGGCGTTTATTAGGCCACCCTTATACGATTACCGGGTGTGTTGTGCATGGCCAAAAGTTAGGCCGTCAACTTGGCGTACCTACAGCGAATGTATCACTAGGGCGAAAAGTGCTAGTGTTAAAGGGTGTGTACGCAGTAGAGGCAACGCTTGAGTCTGGCGAGTGTTTACAAGGCGTGGCCAACATAGGTATTCGGCCTACAGTCGATGGTGTAAAACCATCGCTTGAGGTTCACTTGTTTGGTTTTGAAGGCTCGATTTACGGCCAACATCTGAGTGTAGTGTTTAAACATAAAGTTCGTGATGAACAGAAGTTCTCTGATATAGAGCGACTAAAAGAACAAATCTTCAAAGATATTGAAGAGACAAAGACTTATTTTGATACGCTGAGTAATACTGGCAATAAGTAAAAAACTCAGAAATAAATGTTAACCCAAATAAATGAGCGTTAGTTGATTAAATTTAACCGTTCGTTTTAATTGTGATGAAGTGACCAACGATGAGTGATTATAAGCACACCCTAAACCTTCCTGATACTGACTTCCCGATGAAAGGGAATCTAGCCCAGCGCGAGCCGAAAATGCTGAAAGATTGGCAAGACAACGGCATTTATCAGCAAATTAGGGATGCACGTCGTGGTGCGGAAAAATTCATTCTTCATGATGGACCTCCATATGCCAATGGTAGTATTCACATTGGTCACGCGGTTAACAAAATATTGAAAGATGTCATCGTTAAAGCTAAAACAATCAGTGGCTACGATGCCCCTTATATCCCAGGATGGGATTGCCACGGTTTACCGATAGAACACAATGTTGAGAAGAAAATAGGCAAGGCAGGCGTTAAAGTCGACGTCAAAACCTTCCGAAAAGCCTGTCGCGAGTATGCACAAAAGCAAGTTGATGGTCAGAAAACTGACTTTATCCGCTTAGGCGTGTTTGGTGATTGGGATAACCCTTACTTAACAATGAACTTTGCGTTTGAAGCAGACATTATTCGGTCTTTAGGCAAAATTGTTGAAAATGGTCACCTTCATAAAGGGTTTAAGCCCGTATATTGGAGTGTCGTCGGTGGCTCAGCTTTGGCAGAGGCCGAAGTTGAATACCAAGATAAAGAGTCAATCGCGGTTGATGTTCGTTTCACGCCAGTAGATCAGAGTGATTTTATTAGTGCATTCACGCTTGAAAGTGGCGGCGGTGAAGGCGAAGCGTCTATTGTTATTTGGACTACCACACCGTGGACATTACCTTCTAACCAAGCGGTTTCGTTACATGCAGAATTAGAGTACGTGTTAGTTGAGTGCGATGCAGGTTTTGGTAAAGAACGTATGGTGATGGCTGAGGCGCTTCATGTTGATAACATGCAGCGTTACGGCATTGAAGACTACGCAGTGGTTGGTCGCTGTAAAGGGGTTGACTTAGAAAACAAATTACTCGCTCACCCATTTTATTCAACGCGTCAGGTGCCGGTTATTTTGGGTGATCATGTCACCACCGATGCGGGTACAGGCGCTGTTCACACCGCACCTGATCACGGTGTGGACGATTTTAATGTGGGTCGTGCTTACGGCTTAAAAACCTTGAACTTGGTTGATGATGGCGGTGTATTCCGTGAAGGCACAGAACTGTTTGCGGGTGAACATGTCTATAAAGTTGATGCCAAGGTGCTCGATGTATTAGATCAGCATAAAAAATTGGTTTACAAAAAGTCTTTCCGTCATAGCTATCCGCATTGTTGGAGAACCAAAACACCATTGATTTTCCGTGCGACACCCCAATGGTTCGTAAGCATGGAGCAGAATGGTCTTAAAGACGCCGCTCTAGAGGCAGTCAAAGGCGTTAAATGGGTTCCATCTTGGGGTCAGCAGCGTATTGAAGGCATGTTAGAGCAAAGCCCTGACTGGTGTATTTCACGCCAGCGTACATGGGGTGTTCCGATTGCATTATTCGTAAATAAAGAAACCCAAGAGCTCCATCCAGACACTAGCCGGTTGATTGAAGAAGTCGCCAAGCGTGTTGAGAAAGAGGGGATGGACGCGTGGTTTGATCTTGATCCTGCAGAATTGTTGGGCGACGACGCGGCTAAGTGGCAAAAAGTCACAGATACGTTAGATGTATGGTTTGATTCTGGTGTTACCCATGCCGCTGTATTAAAGCAAAGAGAAGAGCTAGGTCAATACCCTGCTGACCTTTATCTAGAGGGCTCAGATCAGCACAGAGGGTGGTTCCAGTCCTCACTAAAAACGGGTATCGCGATAAATGGTCAAGCACCTTATAAGCAAGTGCTAACTCATGGCTTTGTGGTTGATGGTCAAGGCAAGAAAATGTCCAAATCAATGGGTAACGTCGTTGCCCCTCAAGAAGTGATGAACAAGCTAGGTGCCGATATTCTTCGCTTATGGGTAGCGGGTACAGACTACAGTGGCGAAATGACGGTGTCTGACGAAATCCTAAAGCGGACTGCCGACTCTTACCGCAGAATTCGAAACACCTCGCGCTTCTTGCTCGCCAACATTAACGGCTTTAACCCTGCAACAGATGCCGTCGCACCTGGTGATATGCTAGCACTTGATCGTTGGGTGGTTGATAGAGCGCTGTTGCTGCAAAAAGAGCTGATCGAGGCGTATGACGAATATAATTTCCTCGCGGTGAACCAGAAAGTACTTCAGTTTTGCGGTATCGACTTAGGTGGTTTCTATCTTGATATCATAAAAGACCGCCAGTACACCACTCAGCCAGATAGTTTAGAGCGACGCTCTTGCCAGACGGCGATGTATCATATTACCGAGGCACTGGTTCGCTGGATTGCCCCTGTTCTTAGCTTTACCGCTGATGAAATATGGACCAGTCTACCTGGCGATCGAAGCAGTACGGTATTCGTGCAGGAGTGGTATCAAGGGCTGACACCTTTAAATGATAATGAGGCCCAGGGTCGAGCATACTGGGAACAGATACTAACGGTTAAAACGGCCGTTAATAAGCAGCTTGAAGAAGGCCGTAAAGCAGGAAAAACAAAAGGCTCAATGACCACTGCCGTCACTTTGTTCTGTAGCGATGAATTGAAGCAAGCATTATCAGTACTGGGTGAAGAGCTACGATTTGTATTGATTACATCAGAAGCCAAAGTGGTGGGGCTTGATGCAGAAGGTGCAAGCGATGCAATTGAGACCGATGTAGAAGGCCTTAAAGTGCTGATTGTACCAAGCGAACATGAAAAGTGTGATCGTTGCTGGCATCAGCGTGAAGATGTAGGTTCACATGACGCGCATCCAAAACTCTGTGGGCGTTGTATCGAAAACGTTGATGGAGACGGTGAGTCACGACAGTTTGCTTAAAAGCCTTCTATGTAGGTCGGAATGTATTTCGACAAAAAAGTCATCTCCGGCCTACAGACTAAATCAATTAAATGGCGTGAAATCTCTATGTTGAAGTGGTTGTGGTTATCAGTAATTGTGGTTTTTTTGGACCTTGGAACAAAATGGCTTGCAACAGATATGTTGGACTACGCCATTTCAGTACCCGTACTACCCTTTTTTAACTTTACACTGTTACATAATACCGGCGCGGCATTTAGTTTTCTGGCTAGCGCAGGGGGGTGGCAGCGATGGTTTTTTGCTGTATTAGCAGTCGGGATTAGTGTCATGCTAGTGAAATGGTTAGCCTCAATCAAAGGTGATAAATGGCTAGCGATTGCGATTGCGCTGGTGCTAGGCGGCGCACTAGGTAACTTATATGACCGAGTAATACATGGTTATGTAGTCGACTTTTTACATTTCTATTGGCAGAACTATCACTTCCCCGCTTTTAATATTGCGGACTCAGCGATTACCGTAGGGGCTATCATGATGGCGCTCGACATATTTCGAAAGCCAAACCCAGAAACAGTCGAAAAAGTATAAACAAGTAGAGATATAACAAGATCTTATAGAAAAGCACTTATTTAATAGGGTATCAAGAATGAGCGAATTGGAAATAGGTAAGGGCACCGGCGTTGTTTTACATTTCTCACTAAAACTAGAAGACGGTGCGGTGGTTGACTCGACATTTGAAGGGGATGCCGCCGCATTTGAATTTGGCGATGGCAACCTTCCTGAAAACTTCGAAGCGTTATTGGTCGGCATGAAAGCGGGTGAAAAAGGCCAGTGGGATGTACCACCAGAAAAAGCCTTTGGAATGCCAAACGAAAACAACCTGCAAACCATGAAGAAATCAGACTTTCCAGCAGATATGGAACTGGTTGAAGGGTTAATGGTCTCATTTGCAGATGCCAATAAAGCAGAATTGCCTGGTGTTGTTCATGAAGTGGGTGAAGAAGATGTGGTGATTAACTTTAATCATCCGTTGGCAGGAAAGACGTTGCGTTTTGATGTGCAAATACTAAGCGTAACCGCTTTGGGTGAAGAGAAATAAAGCGACTAGCAATAGAGCGAAGAGAAGTAGAGCTATATGAAGATAAGTCTGGCTAATCCCCGAGGTTTTTGTGCCGGTGTTGATCGCGCGATCGAGATCGTGAATCGAGCGCTCGATGTATTCGGAGCCCCCGTGTACGTTCGGCATGAAGTCGTCCACAACAAGTTTGTCGTCGATAACCTACGTGACCGTGGCGCGATTTTTGTTGATGAACTAGAAGAAGTGCCAGATGATTCATTGGTGATATTCAGTGCCCACGGTGTTTCAAAAGCCGTTCAAGAAGAGTCTAAAACTCGTGGACTTCGAGTGTTTGATGCCACCTGTCCACTAGTCACCAAAGTGCACTTAGAAGTAAGTAAATATAGTCTAGATGGCCGCGAATGCGTGCTTATTGGGCATCATGGCCACCCAGAAGTAGAAGGTACTATGGGGCAGTATGACTACTCAGCCGGAGGTCATATTTACTTAGTTGAAGACGAAGCCGACGTTGATAAGTTAGAAGTTAAAAATCCAGAAGGCCTGACTTACGTAACACAAACAACACTCTCTATGGATGATGCCGCCAGAGTTATCGACGCCTTACGAAAAAAATTCCCGAATATCGAAGGTCCACGTAAAGACGATATCTGCTACGCCACACAAAACCGACAAGATGCTGTGAAGCAACTCGCCGTTGATTGTGATTTGATGTTGGTCGTGGGCTCACCGAACAGCTCAAACTCAAACCGATTACGCGAGTTAGCTGAGCGAATGGGTACACCGGCTTACTTAATCGATAACGAAGAAGGTATAGATCCCGCCTGGTTAGATGGGCGCAAGAATGTAGGCGTTACAGCCGGAGCGTCAGCGCCTGATGTGCTTGTGAGACAGGTTGTTGCGCGTATTCAGGCATTGGGCGGTGAAGTACCTGTAGAGATTGACGGACGAGAAGAGAATATTGTGTTTAGTATGCCTAAAGAGTTGAGAATACCTGTTAAGCAAATGTAAATAAGTCAAATGATTAAGTTCGGCTATACTGAAAAGCGCACTGGGTAAATTATCTAGCGCGTTTTTTTTTGCCTGAAATATGAGATGTACTTCTCGAAAACAGATAATCAAAAACCAGTTGTCGACTGAAATAGCCGCTCATCAGAACGGCAGAGACATTTATTTGCTCATTGGGTAGGGTAACGCTAGGAATTTTTGTAGAGATTACTTATGAATAATAAAGGTTTTACGCTGATTGAGTTGCTGGTAACCATAGCAATTTTGTCCATTATTGCAGTTATTGCAGTCCCTTCATTTGGTCGAATGATTGAAAATAACAAGATTGGCAGTTCACGAGACGGCTTGCTAAATGCGCTTCAGTATGCACGTACAGAAGCGGTAACAAGAAATAGAACGGTCTCTATCTGCCCTTCGTCAAATTCAACCTCTTGTTTGGCAACCACAGACTGGAGTACGGGATGGATTGTTTTTGAGGATAGCGCCTCAGGCACTACACCAACAGTAGGCAATATTATCCGTGTATATGAAGGGGTGACAGGCTTTACTATTAATTTTGTGACTGAGGGTGTGGTGCCATCGCCCATCAATAATTTTTTTCGATATGAACCAACAGGCATGTTAGATACGGGGTTTGATTCTGGCACGTTCGCATTTTGCGACCCTGACGGCGAGGCCACGGCAAGAGCTATTATATTAGGGGTAACGACAGGAACAGTTCGAACAGGAGCGGAAGCTGATGCAGGCTGTTAATAAACGAGATAAACAAAGCGGTGTCAGCTTAATAGAAGTGCTAGTTACTGTATTGATATTAGCGATTGGGCTTCTAGGCGTAGCTAGCTTACAGTCTTTAAGTTTAAAAGGCGGCACTCAATCATTTTTAAATTCTAGGGCTCAGATGGTCACAAGTGATTTGGTTGATCGCATGATGGCAAACATGGATAGCGCGGTTGATGGTGACTATGCAGGGACACCTGTAGCTGCAGAGCCGACGCCTAATTGCCATACCGCATCTTGCAGTGGCGCTCAAATGGCGGCTCATGACTTGTGGCAAGTTAGCGATAGAATGACCAACGAGATGCTACTCCTTCGAGGCGCATTAAGTGTGGCTTATGATGCCGCTACTCGAGAATACAGTATTGCCATAACCTGGGACGCAGCGGTAGGAGGGGGCGCAAGCGGCGGGTCTTATACGGCTTCGACTTGTACAGCAGCTGACAATAACAATTCGGGTTGTATGTTTACAGCGGTGAGGTTTTAGATGATTACTCATTCACACACTCGGCAGACAGGGTTTTCTCTTGTTGAGCTTATGATCGCTATGGTACTGGGCCTTGTTTTAATGGCGGGTGTTATACAAATATTTTTAGGCAGTAAGCAGACGTATAGCGTGGTTTCAGCGCAGTCACATACACTTGAAAACGGTCGGTTTGGGTTGTTTTTTATTTCTCGTAGTCTTAGGCATGCCGGGTATTGGGGTACCATAGGGGTAGAAAGAAAATTCCCAGCAGTTGCAGAGTTTACAGAGGGTACATCCATTACCTTTGGTCGAAATAATGATGCGACAAATGCAGACATTGAAGATGGAACTGATGAGATATTTATCCGGATGACAGGTGCACCAGATGGCAGTATTGAAACTTGTTTAGGGTCTAGCCTGCTCAACAACCAGTTGGCTGTTGATCACTATTATATTCGTGCTGTAGACCCTCTCAGTACTGAAAATATACCTAGTCTGTACTGTTCATCACGAGTATATGGCTTTACTGCTGAAACCCACACGCTTGGTGCATTGGTTAGCTCAGATGACCAACCATTGGTAAATGGCATTGAAAACATGCAGATACTTTATGGCATAGGCTCAGCAAATGAAGTCACGCAATACGTAAACTCAACAGGCGTAACGAACTGGGAAGACGTGCGAGCGGTTAAGGTGGCGTTGCTAAGTGCCTCCAATGAAAATACAACCGGAGTCACCAACACTATTACCTACAACTTATTAGATGAATCGGTGACCGCACCAGGTGATGGCCGGCCGCGCATGGTGTTTCAGCAATCTGTATCTTTAAGAAACTTTATACCTTAGAACTGCTTGCTAGTTAGCAAGAGGAATAAATTATGATTTTTAACACTCAATTAAAACCAATGCAGCAGACGCAGACAGGCGCGGTACTTATCGTCGCACTGGTGATGTTGCTGTTGGTGACCATTATAGGTACAAGCGCAATAAATATGTCGACGCTAGGTACGAAAATGACCTCTAACTCTCGCGATAACCAAGTGGCTTTTCAGGCGGCCGAGTCTGGCTTGTTTGCAGCCGAGGCACTGCTGTCCCCAGATGTAGATATCCCCGTCGTTGGAACAACAGACGGCTATATGTCAGCGACCTTGTCCTCCGGTTGGTGGGAAAGTGCGGCGACAGCTTGGTGGTCGAGTAATGGAGAAGCAATCTCTAGTTATAACGGCCAGACAACCCCTAGGTTTGTTATAGAGCAGCCAGACATTAAGTCGGCTGATAGCGCAAGTAGTGTACAAGATTTAAGTGTAGGTGTTCCAAAACCAGCAATGTTCTACTATACCTCAACATCCAAAGGTGAAGGCCCAGGCGGTGCTACAGTGCATTTGCAAAGTGTCTATGCACGAAAAGTCTATTTAAATACGCCTTAGTCTAGTGGGTTAAGCAACGGAGATATTGATCATGAAAATAAAGCAAATGTTACATACTGCTGCTTCAGGCTTAATCGTCATGGCCGCCAGTATGCACCCCATAGCGGTAAGTGCAGCCACGCTAAACTTAGAGTCCGCCCCGCTGTTTGTATCGTCAACAGTGCCACCTCTCTCCATGCTTGTTATGGGGCGGGATCATAAGCTTTATTATGAAGCTTATAATGATGCGTCTGATTTGGATGGCGATGGCGTTGTTGATGTTGGTTATAAACCTAGCATTGATTACTTCGGATATTTTGACTCTTACCGCTGTTACGATTATGACGGCTCATCAGACCGGTTTGAGCCTAAAGATGCGACAACAGATAAAACCTGCTCATCAGTTAGTGGCAGCTGGAGTGGTGACTTTTTAAATTATGTCACAACAGCACGTATTGATGCGCTTCGTAAGGTATTGTATGGAGGCTATCGTGATATAGACACTGCATCGCTTACGGTGCTTCAGCGTACACATATTCCACAAGATGCCCATACATGGGGTAAGGAATATGACCCAGCCGCTAGCCCAGGTTACAACATTTCAGATTACACCAACTTGTCTGAACCAAAGCCAGGTACACGACACCTTTTTGCTAATGTGACGTTAACCGGTTCAACAGAGCCTCTTATGAGGGTGTTAAACGATACTAACTTTAGAGTGTGGGATTGGGTATCCCGGCAGTTGCCGGTAGCCGGCTCTAAGTGTGGTGCAAGCTCAAATTGTGCCACTGGAGGTGGAAGTATTTGGGAGGTAGTACCTGATACGGTATTAAGTAATCTTTTTCGTAGAACATATGATATTTCTGGCACAGGTAGTGGTCACCCTAATAATCATGCTGACTATAACAATTGGATAACAAACTATGCAGTAGCTAGTCGTTTAGATGGCTCAGGCCCTATGACAACAATTCAGGGTAACAACAATCCTTATGGCGATGATGATAACTATCTTACCGTTATAGATGGGAATCTTACTGTGCCGGCTAATGGCAATTATACCTTTTCAGTCGATGGTGATGATGCGGTAGAGTTTATTATAAGAGACCCTTCAGGCGACCACGTTCTTGGTTGGTATGGAGGCCATGGCGCAGCTAATAATGATTCCCATAACGATACATTCTATTTGTTAGGTGGCTATAACTACACGATTCAATTCCGTCATGAAGAAAGAGGCGGCGGGGATAGCTTTGTATTACGCTGGAATAAAACGACCGAGAGCTCGGTTATTACAGACTATGAGGTCAATGTCGAAGTTTGTCGTGCGGGTAAGCTAGAGACCAATTGTCAACAGTATCCGAATGGCAACTATAAACCCACAGGTGTCCTGCATAAGTATGGTGAAAATGATTCGATGATGTTTGGGCTTTTAACGGGCTCTTATGAAAGTAATACACAGGGCGGTGTTTTACGAAAACAAATAGGTTCCTTGACTAATGAAATCAATGCTACAAACGGAACTCTTACATCTACGGTAGGTATTATTAAAACGATTGATGCACTTCGAGTCGATGGCTTTACCGGTAGCCAGTACGGTTGTGGCTGGATTGTAAATAGAGCCATCAATAATGGCGAATGTAGTATGTGGGGCAACCCTGTGGCAGAAATGATGTACGAAAGCTTGCGCTATTTTTCAGGTGCAAAAGCTGCTCACCCTTCATTTGATTATACTAACTCTGGCAGTATTGATAATAGTTTAGGTCTGCCTAAGGCTGCATGGAATGACCCCTATGATACAGCGGATAATGGATATCCATACTGTGCTAAGCCATTCCAATTAGTGATTAGTGATATCAACCCTTCTTATGACTCAGATACAGTACCGGGGTCTTATTTTAGCAGCATGGCGGCCGATAGTGCTCTGCCTGGACTGCATGCAAAAGACTACGGCGACACCATCACCATCGGTGAAGGTGATGTTAAGGGCATGAAGTACATTGGGCAATCTGAAACCAATGAAGGGAAAACACCACAACCTAAAAATGTTGTTAGTTTAGGAACAATTAGAGGTTTGGCTCCAGAAGAGCCTACCAAGCAAGGGAGTTATTATGCTGCTTCAGTAGCCTATTACGGTTGGTTAAATGATATTAGCGGGACCACTGCTGAGCCAGCAGCTGTAAGTACTAAAAAGGATTCGAGATACAAGCAAAGACCCAATACGTTCTCTGTGGCTTTGGCATCTCCATTACCTGAAATCAGTATCCCTGTGGCTGGCGGAAACAATGTTACGCTGGTGCCGTTTGCTAAATCGGTAAGTGGTTACGGTATTAGTTCAGGCGTAAGTGACTTTCAGCCTACTAACCAAATTGTTGACTTTTATATTGAAAGTTTAGGGGCTACAGAAGGTAGCTTCTTGGTTAACTTTGAAGATGTTGAGCAAGGTGCTGACCACGATATGGATGCTCTTGTAAGGTATCGTTATAAGCTGGATGCTGCTGGAACTGTGACCGTGACACTCGAATCCCTTTTTGCATCAGGTTCTATCAATCAGCACATGGGTTATGTTATTTCAGGTACCACTCGAGACGGTGTTTATTTAGAAGTTAGGGATACGGATAGTACTGACCACAATGGTTATTACCTTGATACGCCTCCTGGTGTTTGGGCGGGTCAACCAAGAGGGACAGATGATCTCCCTTTAGTTGCTGTACGAACTTTTTCTCCCGGTTTAACTCCTGGCGCATCTGTACTTAAAGACCCGTTATGGTATGCAGCAAAATGGGGTGGTTTTGTCGATAAAAATGATGATGATACACCTGACCTTCAAAGTGAGTGGGATGAAGATGGAGACGGTGACCCTGATAACTATTTCTTAGTCACTAACGCATTGGGGCTAGGTGCTCAATTAGCTAAAGCATTTGATGAGATTTTGGCACGAAGTGGTTCATCGGCAACGGTAACCGTTAACTCTGGCGCATTGGGAACCGACACATTGCTTTATCAAGCCCTTTTTGATGCAGAAAAATGGACGGGGTCTGTGTTGGCCTTACCTGTTCAACCCGATGGAACAATAATACCGGGTAGTGAGGTTTGGAATGTTAAGGATCGACTTAAAGATCAAGCAACAGGTACAGGTCACTCTACCGTTAGAGAAATATTGACATATGATAGTGCGAATGAGGAGGGCATACCTTTCCGTTGGCCTTCTGACTATAGCAGTCCTACAAGTGGTGAGTTAGCGCCAGCAGAGGTTGCTGCTTTGTTAGCGGGAGTAACTACTGATCAGCAAAATTATGGTGCTGATCTTCTTAACTATATTCGTGGTGATGACGCTCAAGAGCAAGGTATTGTAGGGGCTAGTAGAGCCTTTAGGACAAGAGATGGTAATGTGTTAGGGGATATTGTTCATTCGGACCCTGCATATGTACCTCGGCCTGGTTTTTTCTATAAAGATACTTGGGATGTTATTGGTGCAACATCGGCTCCTGAAAATAGTGCTACACAGAAATATAGCGATTTCAGAGCACGCTTTAAAGACCGTAAGCCTATGCTTTATTTTGGCGCCAATGATGGCATGTTTCATGGTGTCAATGCTTGGGCCGATAACGCTTCGGGAGGAGGGCAGGAAGTGCTAGGTTATGTGCCTACGTCAGTCTTCTCTAACTTAGGAGAGCTTGCACGACCCTCTTATTCACACCGGTATTATGTTGATGGTCCAACGGGTTTCGGCGATGTATTCTTTGATTCAACGGACTCATTGTGGCACACCGTTGCTGTAGGAAGTTTACGAGGCGGCGGACAAGGGCTATTTGCATTGGATATTACCGATCCACATGGCCTTGATACAACTTCTGACTATAGCTCTTTTGATGAAAGTAATGCCTCAGACCTTGTGTTATGGGAGTTTACAGATGCTGATGATGCTGACTTGGGGTATACCTTTGGAAAGGCTTCTTTAGTTCGAATGGCCAACGGTAAGTGGGCTGCCTTGTTTGGTAATGGCTATAACAATACAGAGGCTGATGCTAATGTAAGCAGCACAGGTAATGCAGTGATTTATCTAGTTGATGTTGAAGACGGAAGCATTATCAAGAAGCTAGATACAGGCGTTGGAATGGTAGATGATCCAATGTCAACAGGTAGGCCAAACGGTATCTATGAACCAACACCTATTGATACCAATGGAGATAATATTGTTGATTATATTTATGCCGGCGACTTGTTTGGTAATGTGTGGAAGTTTGATGTGTCTTCTAATAGTACAACAAACTGGAAGAGCTATTTCCTTTCAGGAACTGATCCAGCACCACTTTACGTTGCTAAAGACTCAGCAGGTAACCAACTGCCTATAACCACTAAAGTTCAAGTGAGTACGCACCCGTATCATAAAACAGGTCATAACTATATGGTCTATTTCGGGACTGGTAAATATATAGAAAATGGCGATAACAGTTCTTCAGGAGAGTTAACTCAAGCGTTCCATGGGCTTTGGGATAATGGCACTACTATTACAGGGCGGAGTGCATTACTGAAACAGTCTATCATTAAAGAGTCAACTCTGAAGGATGCTGGTGGTGACTTTGTTGGTAACTTCAGGCTGGTCACTGATAACGCAATTAATTGGGAGGGCGCGACACCTCACAGAGGTTGGTATATGGACTTGTTTAACACTGAAGGCTCAAATACCAATAACTATGGCGAGAGACAGGTCAGTAATGCTGTGGTGAGGAATGGCCGAATTATATTTACTACGCTAATCCCATCGACAGATCCATGTGCCGCAGGAGGAACGGGCTGGCTTATGGAGATGGATGTCGAAAATGGTGGCGCTTTAAAAGATAGTCCATACGATACAAATAATGACGGAGTCATAGACTCAAAAGACTTAATAGACACAGATGGTGACGGTGTTGGGGATACGGCCGTTGGCGGTATTCAGCCAGGAGGAGAAGATGGCGGAATTCCTTCAACACCTGCCATTATTGATGACCCCAATAGCGGTAATGAGTTTAAAGAAGTGGGTACCTCAACAGGCAAGATAGAGTCAATACTTGAAGGGGGCGCTTCGACTCAGAAGAGACAAAGCTGGCGAGAAGTTAGGTAACCTATAAAGGCACTGAAGGCTGTCTAAGGTGATAGTCTTCAGTAAAAGGAGAATTATTAGAAATGAAAAAAGATAGAGGCTTTACTCTGATAGAGTTGGTTATTGTGGTTGCAATCATTGGTATTCTGGCTGCGGTTGCATACCCTGCTTATACCAATAGTATTCAAGAGGCTCGCAGAGCTGATGCCAAGTCGGCTTTACTTCAGCTCGCTCAAGCACTCGAACGATTCT
Organism: Alkalimarinus alittae; assembly: GCF_026016465.1. Taxonomy (NCBI): domain Bacteria; kingdom Pseudomonadati; phylum Pseudomonadota; class Gammaproteobacteria; order Alteromonadales; family Alteromonadaceae; genus Alkalimarinus; species Alkalimarinus alittae. Next base: position 3,611,624 of record NZ_CP100390.1, on the reverse strand, counting down.
ATAGCATTAATTACACCTATGCAGGCACTGGCTCAGGTGGCAACAGCGGGGCACCTTTGAATACGGTATTTGCGCATACAAAAACACCGTTTGAAGGAAGTGCTACCTTTTATAACCTAACGTTGGCTGTCACCGCTACTAGCTATACATTAACGGCAACACCCGTTGGGCCTCAGTTGAGCGATAAGTGCGGAACCTTGACGCTTAATCAAGCGGGTAGTAAAACTCCTACTACCAACAACTGTTGGTAAGTTAATTTGGACAGTTGAGCTTAATACCTCGACTGTCTTCATGAATGCCATCCTTGTTTTTATCAGATGATAGCCTGGTACGACCTGCCATACTGAGCGTAAATTTTCTTGCTGTATTCGCCTGCTGGTTAGCCCCACAAAACTGAATGTTGCCTGGACTTCCTTGAGTATACCCTTCGGGGCTATATCGAAAATAGGGTTTGTTAGATGGTTTTTTTGCTAGAGGTTGGGTTATATTGAATAGCTTAGATGTTATCCAAATCGTTTCGTCATGGTCGACCATCGCGTTTTTGTTTCGATCTGAAAACGCAATTATTGGCTGCTCCCACTGATAGCTGCAATTGACTGAGTCATCTGAGGGACAGACGGTTATATAGTCTTGAGTATCTATTGCTTTTTGACGAGATGCTGAAAAAAGCTGTCTTAAGGAGAGCAGTTGAGCGTCAACTTGGGTTTGATTAATTGAACTAGAAAAGTTTGCAATACCAAGCCCTGTTAATAGGGTGATTATTGCGAGAGTGATTAAAACTTCTATTAATGAAAGTCCACGACAATTCATAATATCTTCCTTGATTATGTGAATGTAGCTAAGTTTTGCCATCCATTGGCAATGACTTTATTATCATAAAATAAGAAATGCCTTTCAACACCACACACTAGTTTTTTGGTTTTTAATGTGAAAATTCTTCAAAAAGAGTACTAATGAAAACAATCATAATCGGCGCTGGCGCCATTGGCATGATGCAAGCGAGAGAGCTTGCGCAAGCAGGCGTTGAAGTGACGCTGATCGATAAAGGTCTTTGCGGTAAAGAAGCTAGCTGGGCGGGCGGCGGGATTGTATCGCCACTTTATCCTTGGCGTTATTCTGAACCAGTAACCGCACTTGCGGCTTGGTCTCAGGGTTATTACAGCAATCTGGCAGAGTCACTCGAGGCAGAAAGTGGTATTGACCCAGAACTTACTCGCCATGGTTTAATGATGCTCTCTATTGAAGATCAAACCGAGGCGCTCGAGTGGGCGGCGGCGCATAATAACTGGGCGGCGTTGATTGAAAAAAATGAAATATATAAGCTCGAACCAAACCTTCGGGAAGGGGTTCATGATGCCCTTTGGATGCCGCAAGTGGGCAGTATTCGTAATCCTCGACTCGTGCAGGCGCTTTATAAAAGTATCAAGAGTGAACCGTTAGTCACGATTATTGAAGAGGCTGCTGTATCTAGCCTAACCGTCGAGTCTGGTGTTGTGACAGGCGTCATTGTTAAAGATAACGTTATCAACGCAGATAATGTGGTTGTAACGGCGGGCGCATGGTCGGGCAATCTGCTGGAGGCGGTGGGGGTATCGTTACCGGTCGAGCCTGTCAGAGGTCAGATGATTTTATTTAATGCAAAGCCCGGTATTGTGAATCGTGTTGTACTGAGCGATGGAAAATACGTCATTCCTCGAAGAGATGGCCGAGTGCTAGCAGGGAGTACGTTGGAGTATGTCGGGTTTGATAAACAAACGACGGGTAAAGCAAAGCAGCAGCTCGCAGATACTGCTATTGATATGTTCCCTGCGTTGGCGGGCGCGCAAATCGAGCACCATTGGGCAGGGTTACGACCTGGCGCCCCTGAAGGTATTCCGTTTATTGGTGCGGTGCCTGAGATTAAGAATTTATATGTGAACGCCGGCCATTTTAGAAACGGCCTAGTGCTAGCGCCTGCAGCGGTAAGGGTTATGACTTCTTTACTGTTAGAGCAAGAAAGCCCTGTTAACCCAGAGCCTTATGCACTTAAAAATCGAATATTAAAACCCGAGGTGGCTTAGGGCGTTAATCTACTCCATATCTAACTTCTTCAAACGATACCGCAGCGCTCTAAATGTAATACCCAGCTTTTTGGCCGCAGCGGTTTTGTTCCAACGAGTCTCTTCGAGCGCTTGTTCTATGGTTTTTCTTTCTATGCCTTCTAAGAAATCTTCTAAGGAGGTGTCTTCACTTCGCTGTACTGAATTCTCTGAAAACTCCATCGCGCCATCAGGCTTGCTGGCAGGTCTTAGTTGTAGATCGCTGGTTTCGATTACATCATTCTCGCACAGTGTAAAGGCGCGCTCGATAATGTTTTCGAGTTCTCGCACATTGCCAGGAAAGTGATACTCTTTAAGGCTACTCATGGCGTCATCACTTATTTTGGCATCAAAGATATCACACTCTTCGGCTATGCGCTGCAATATGTGGTTTGCAAGCAAGGGGATATCGCTCTTACGCTCTCGAAGCTTAGGCACATCCAACTCGATGACATTGATTCGGTAGTAAAGGTCTTGTCGAAACTCTCCAGTTTCAACCAGTTCTGCCAAGTTTTTGTGAGTGGCGCTAAGAATGCGAACATCCACAGAGACTTCTTTTTGCTCCCCAACTGGGCGCACGGCTTTTTCTTGTATGGCTCTGAGTAACTTGACTTGCATACCTATGGGAAGGTCGGCGACCTCATCTAGAAACAAGGTTCCACCATTGGCAGCCTGAAATAGCCCTTCTTTGTTCTCTACTGCCCCACTAAAACTGCCTTTTTTGTGACCGAAAAACTCACTCTCCATTAGCTCGCTTGGAATGGCTCCGCAGTTTACCGGTACAAACGGTGCTTCTGATCGAGGTCCCTGAAGGTGCATCATTCGTGCAACGAGTTCTTTTCCGCTGCCTGATTCCCCGCTGATATAAACCGGTGCTTGGCTGCGTGCTAGTTTGCGAATTTGCTTTCGTAGGCGCTCCATTTCTGGTGATTCGCCTAGCAAAAGGTTTCCTGTTTCTACAGCTTCTTTACTTACTTTTTTCTCTTCGGTTAGTTTAAGTGCTGAACTGACAAGTTCACGTAGTCTGGCTAGGTCGACTGGTTTTGATACAAAATCAAATGCCCCAGATTTTAGTGAAGTAATGGCTGTTTCTACGCTGCCGTAAGCGGTAATGACAGCTACCGGAATTTGAGGGAAGTACTGCTGTATATGACAAACCAGATCAATGCCGTTGCCATCAGGTAGGTTCATATCTGTAAGGCAGAGGTTAAACTCTTGAGTCTCTAACAATGCCTTCGCCTTGGTTATATTCTCTGCGCTACAAGTATCTATTCCCATTCTCATTAGAGTAATCTCTAACAATTCTCTAATGTCCGGTTCGTCATCAACAATAAGGGCTGTTTTAATGGTCATTATGTTTGGTCACTAAATAATTCGTTTATGGTGTGCGAAGGTGATGCGAAATCGGCTGTCTGGACTGTTCTGTTCGCCTTGATGTTCTTCGCTTTCGCTTGTTTTACGCTCATCTTTATTCTGGGTGTCTTGATTTGTTTTATAGCGTGTCGATTGATTATTAGAATAATAATTGAGTTGTGCTTGATTGCTCTCACACAATTCTCTTGAGAGATAAAGGCCTAGACCTGTCCCGCTGCTTTCTGTTGTAAAGAAAGGCTCAAAAAGATGTTCGATGTCCTCTTCACTTACGCCGTGGCCTTGGTCAATAATATCAATAAATGCTAGGCCATTTCGCTCATTGATGCCACTACAAACGGTGAGCGTTGGTTTTCCAGTTACCTTTTCACTATAGCGCAGGCCATTATCAACAAGGTTGGTGACCACTTGCTCTATTTGAGAGGGGTCAAAGCGAGCGATCGGCGACTCCTCTTTTAATTTTAGTGTTATTTCAGGGGTGGGGCTGTGCGAAAGCGTATAGTCCTGAAAGAACTTGATCAGCCATTCATTGATATTGTTCTCAATGGCTTCTGGTTGCTTACGCCTTGAAAGCTGAAGAATACTTTCAACAATGCCGTTTACTCTGCCTGAGTGACGCTGGATGATGTCGGTCATGCGTGAGTCGGCAGAAGACAATGACTCAGATTCCGCTAACAATTGCGCCGCATGGCTGATGGCCCCTAATGGGTTTCGAATTTCGTGCGCAATACCGGCGGTAAGGCGCCCTAGAGAGGCCAATTTCATTTGTTGTGCTTGCTGAGATATTTTACTGGTATCTTCGATAAATATCAGTATGCCAGACCCTGTATCTTTTTTAAGTTGAGTGAAGTTGGCTTGTAACATTGTGCCTGAGGCGGATGTTTGGAAGGGTTCCGTCCGGATATTAGGGTTCGCTCGCCACAAATCCTGCCGTTGTTTTAAGGGGGCAGGTAGTTTTCGTTCGTCATCCACATTGAGTAGAGAGAGTGCGGCTTGGTTGAGAAGCCTGACATTCCCAAATTCGTCTGTCACGACGATGCCTGTTTGCATTCGCTGTATGATTTGATGGTTGAGCTTTTCAAGTTCGACAATGTTTTTTGCTCGTACCTGAGCCAGTTCTTCACTTTGGCTAATTCGTGTGGAAATATTTTGGAGTAAAAAGGCAGCGGCAAAATAGATAATGCCGAGCAGTCCTGCCCGCACCACACCGTCAACCTTGTCATCGTAATTAAATACTTGGTTTAGCTCTATGCCCAGCGAGGCTAAGGCTGCCAGTGCCGCGAATAGGGTCCCAATCCTCCCTCGAATAAGAATGTTACCCGCCGCAACGCTGATGACTACGAGGTTGCCCAGTCCTGTCTGGACCCCGTTGCTCGCGTACATAAGAATATGCAATATAATAATGTCGAAGATAATGGCTGTGATGATATGTTTTGAGTTTGCCTGAAAGCCCGCAAGCAGAATAAACGCTGTAAAAACATTGATCGATAAGTAACAAATAGCCGTGATTTGATAGAGCGCCGATCTTTGCTGTGCAGGGTCGATGAACGATATGTTAAAAAACACTGCGCCGACTAAAATCAAGCCCACAACAATTCGGTAGTGATTGTAAAAACGGAAAAGCCGAAGGCTTTGTGCTGAATGCTCCAATCCTGACTCCAGGTGATTTCGTACTGAAATGATTAATCTAGTCGTTCCAATGTGTTAGATTCAGTATAATACCTCATTACTTGTCTCACAGAGAGTCTGTGAGATTATTATCAAATTTGTGACAGCAGTGTGTGGTTATCTATGTCCGATCAGTTACGTGTAGTAATGGCTCAGCTTGATTTTCTTGTGGGGGATATTCCCGGCAATACCTCAAAGGCGGTTGAGGCTATCGAGCAGGCTAGCCAGATACATCAGGCCGATATTATTGTTTTCCCTGAGCTAACCTTAACGGGTTATCCGCCAGAAGACCTTTTGTTAAGACCTAGTTTGCAGCTCCGGATAGAGCGGGCAGTCGAAGATGTTAAGCAGGCAGCTAAAGGAATTGCGGTTGTTATTGGTTATCCTTGGAGGGATGATGGGCAGCTATTTAATATGGCGGCGTTTATTGCTGACGGGGAGGTTGTTCAGCTTTATCGAAAGCAGTTCTTACCGAATTATCAAGTTTTTGATGAAAAGCGTTACTTTGAAACAGGGCATGAGCCGAGTGTTGTTCAATTTAGGGGGTTAAAAATTGGCTTAACTGTTTGTGAAGATATTTGGCATGAAGCCCCTATAAAACAGCTTGCGGCAGAGAATGTTGATCTAATCCTTAATTTAAATGCCTCGCCTTTTCACGAAAACAAACTTGGACAGCGCAAAGCGTTACTTTTCCGACAGGCGTCTGAGCACAGAATACCGATTGTCTATGTCAATTTAATGGGAGGGCAAGACGAGCTTGTGTTTGATGGTGGCTCAATGGTCGTTGATCTTGATGGTCAGTGTGTTGTCAATGCGCCAGAGTATCAAGCGGGTTTGTATCCGGTAGATTTTAATTGCGAAGCAGCGTGCAGGCCTATTCCTCAGACGCTTCATCCAGAGCTTTCGTCAGAAGCGAGAGTTTATAATGCGCTCGTGTTAGGCGTTAGAGATTACGTGAATAAAAATGGATTTAAGTCGATTGTGTTAGGGCTCTCGGGCGGCATTGATTCGGCACTAACACTGGCAATTGCTGTCGATGCTATAGGTAAAGAGAGAGCTCATGCCGTCATGATGCCCTTTAAATACACTTCTAGCATGAGCATTGAAGACGCTGAAGCTGAGGCCGTTGCGTTGGGTGTCAAGTACGACGTGTATTCTATTGAGCCTATGTATAATGCATTTATGAAAACCCTAAGCGAGCCATTTAGTGGTTTGGCGCCCGATACAACAGAAGAGAATTTACAGGCGCGTTGCAGAGGGGTTCTGTTAATGAGTCTATCAAACAAGTTTGGTTCACTGGTGCTGACAACAGGTAATAAAAGTGAAATTGCTGTGGGGTATTCAACGTTATACGGTGATATGGCAGGTGGTTTTGATGTGCTTAAAGATGTACCCAAAACTTTAGTGTATAAGTTATCGCGCTATCGAAATACTATTTCACCTGTTATTCCTGAGCGTGTTATTGAGCGACCACCATCTGCTGAGCTGGCCCCCGATCAAAAAGATCAGGATAGCTTGCCCCCCTACGATGAGTTAGACCATATTCTATATTTATATGTCGAGTGTGATTACAGCGCGCATGCGATTGTTGCTGAAGGGTACGAACGCAGTATTGTAGAGCGGGTTATACGCTTAGTTGATGTGAATGAGTATAAACGAAGGCAGGCACCTATTGGTGTGCGTATTACTGAAAGGGGGTTTGGTAAAGACCGGCGTTACCCGATTACATCGGGCTGGAAAGCGGGGGAGTAATCTGCCTTGGCTGAGAGCGTTAAAGCGCTCTCAGCCAATCGGTTTTCTATTCAAATAAACCAAAGGTTACTACGCCGAGTAAAGAGCGTTGCTGTTTCTGAATTTCACTAGGTTTAAACCTCATAGACTTATCAAAAGATTCACTATCAGGGAAGTTTGCTGCTAAAACATCCAACGCATCATCGGCTTGGCTACTCATACCTAATAATCGATATGTCTCCACCATAATAGTGAGAGCGGGCTCAACTGCAGATGTGTTTGGGAAGTTTTTTACGATATGGCTTGCTCGGTTAGCGGCGGCGATATAGGCCTCTCGTTTTAGGTAATAGCGCGCAGCATGTAATTCGTATTCTGATAAGCGATTTCTAATTTCGACCATGCGTTGCTCCGCATCGGCTGCATAATTGCTATTGGGGTAACGGGTTAAGAGTTGTGAAAAATCATCAAAAGCTCTTCTCATCTCACCAGGATCGCGTGATGTGACATCAACTGCAGGGAAATACTGAGACGCTAAACCAATGTCTAAATTATAAGAGGCGATGCCTCTAATGTAATAGGCATAATCTGCATGCGGGCTTTGAGGGTGGAGACGAATAAAACGGTCTGCAGCGGCTCTAGCGCCTTCGAGGTTGATGTTGTTGTAGCGGGCGTAAATAAGGTCAAGTTGTGCCTGCTCTGCATAACGCCCAAAAGGATAGCGTGTTTCGAGTGCTTCTAAATTTTTTGTTGCTAGCGAGAAGTTTTTGGCGTCGATAGCCGCTTTCGCTTCGTCATAATATTCTTTTTCAGTTAGTTCAGGGTCTGGCGTTGACGCGCAGGCACCTAACAATAAAAGCGTGGCGGTTAATGTGAAACGGTGGAGAAATCGCATTTATATTTTGTGTCCGTAGAGAAAGTGCAGTTAACTTATTATTTCTGGGAATATGCGTTTTATTACGCCCCAGTAAAGGATAAAAGTCTTTAGTCGCGCTATTATTCCATAACTAAGGCATTTGGAATAGGTGTTGAGTGACCTCATATCTAAAAACCGACGGGTAGCGGGGTATGAAAAGCCGCGTTCCGCCGTTAAAATGCGACAGTTATATTGGTCATATCGATTATATGGCTTTAGAATTTGTCATCTCAGCAATATATCGCCGCACAAGCACTTGTTGCGGTCGAACGAAATTTACTGCGGCGGCACTAAAAATTAGGACAATTAATGTCAGAAGTTATAGAAGCAGATTTTATTATCCCTGTGTCACTTGGCGAGCAACGGCTTGATAGGGCGTTAGCTGAACTCATGCCTGAGCATTCACGCTCTCGCATCCAAGGCTGGATTAAAACGGGCGCAGTGACCGTTAATGGCCAAGTCATTAGGCCAAGAGATAAAGTGTCAACTGACGATGTTGTAGGTGTCCATGCGGAAGTTGAATCTCAAGAACGTTGGGAAGCAGAAGATATTGCGATCGATATTATTTATGAAGATGACGATATTATTGTTTTAAATAAACCCGCAGGGTTAGTTGTTCATCCGGCGGCGGGTCATGCATCTGGTACTTTGGTGAATGCGTTACTTCATCACTACCCCGATATCGCTAAATTACCCCGAGCGGGTATTGTCCACCGTCTAGATAAGGACACTACGGGATTAATGGTAGTGGCTAAATCTTTAGTGGCGCATACATCGATTGTAGATCAGTTGCAAACTCGAACTATGGGGCGAGAGTATGAAGCAGTCGTGACGGGCGTCATGACTGGCGGGGGCTGCATAGAGCAAGCAATGGCTCGGCACCCTCAAAACAGAATTAAGATGGCCGTTCATCCCTTTGGTAAGCCTGCTGTAACACACTATCGGCTTATTGAACGGTTTGATGCGCACACACATATTCGTCTTAAACTCGAAACGGGGCGAACTCACCAGATACGTGTTCATATGACACACTTGCATTACCCGCTAGTGGGTGATCCTGTTTACGGTGGTCGTTTGCGTTTACCGGCGGGCGCTTCAGAAGAGGTGGCTGATGCCGTGCGCCACTTTAAGCGACAGGCGTTACACGCTAAGAAACTAACTCTTATCCACCCTGCGACCGGTAAAGAAATGTCTTGGGAAGTTGACCTGCCTGATGACATGTTATATCTACTAGAGATGCTGAAACAGCATCACGCCGAGGAGTAACGGATGGCTCTTAATGAGTCTTTTCTTGTGCCTAAGTGGCCTTTGCCTGAAAATGTTCGCGCATTGGCTACAACTCGCTTAGGCGGCGTGAGTCTGCCGCCTTATGACTCGTTTAATCTGGGGGATCATGTTAATGATTCGCCTGATCACGTTCTTCAAAATAGAAACAAACTGGCTGCTCGATGCCAACTCCCCAGTCGTAATCTCCAATGGTTAAATCAAGTTCACGGTAATTTTGCTTGCGAGGCGCTTACTGATGGTGTGGTAAGAGACGCTGATGCGTCCTACACCCAAAACCGAAATACAGTTTGCGCCATTATGACTGCTGATTGCCTGCCAATATTGCTGTGTGACAAACAAGGTCGGCAGGTGGCCGCGGTTCATGCAGGCTGGAGAGGTTTGGCGGCAGGTGTTATCGACAACACGTTGGCGACATTTCCGCAGTCATTAGAGGTGACTGCTTGGCTTGGCCCCGCCATCGGTCCTTCTGCATTTGAAGTTGGGCAAGACGTTGTTGATGCGTTTACTTCTTCCGTAAACGATCATCTTTTAGCGTTGGTTAGACGAGCGTTTACGCCAGTTAACACGACTGAGGGGAAATGGTTGGCTGATTTATATGCTCTCGCCCGTATTCGTTTGAAAGCATTAGGTGTGACCGATATCCATGGTGGCGAGTACTGTACATGGAATAACCACCACCAGTTTTACTCATATCGCCGTAGTGGCGTCACTGGGCGAATGGCCTCTTTGATCTGGCTGACTTGAAACTTCCTCTATAAGCCCCTACATAGTAGTTAATAGAAATTAATCCCTACACCAAGTATGTATATTGCGAAGATGTTGTTGGCTTGGCGATGGGGATGACTTGCCGCTTATCGGAGTAAAAAATGAGAATGGATAAACTAACCAGCCGATTGCAAACAGCGTTATCCGATGCTCAGTCAATCGCCATTGGTAAAGACCACAATTTTATCGAGCCTGTACATTTAATTCAGGCATTAATTGACCAACAAGGAAGCAGTGTTAGCGCATTGCTTAAACAGGCAGGGGTCGATGTGCCTACCTTTAGAAAAAATGTTGCTCAGCAGATCGCGTTATTGCCTCAGGTTAAAGGCGGTGATGGCGATATCCATATGTCTAATGATCTAGGGCGGCTTTTAAATAAATCAGATAAATTATCGCAAGAGCGTCAAGATCAATTTATATCGAGTGAGTTGGTATTGTTAGCGGCCCTAGAAGACAAGGGTGTAGTGGGCAAGCTTTTAAATGATGCAGGTGTTGATCGCAAACAATTAGAAGGCGCCATAGAGCGCATTCGAGGTGGTGAAACAGTGAATGATCAAGGGGCAGAAGAGAATAGACAAGCGCTTGAGCGTTTCACAATTGACCTTACCGCGAGTGCAGAAGAAGGCAAGCTAGACCCAGTTATTGGTCGCGATGATGAAATACGACGCACGATTCAAGTATTGCAACGTCGCCGTAAGAACAACCCTGTTTTAATTGGTGAGCCGGGTGTTGGTAAGACGGCTATTCTTGAAGGTCTCGCGCAGCGCATTGTAAACGGTGAAGTGCCTGAGGGGCTAAAAGGCAAGCGTGTATTGTCTTTAGATATGGGGGCCTTGATTGCGGGTGCTAAGTTTAGGGGGGAGTTTGAAGAGCGGTTGAAAGGTGTACTAAATGATTTGGCCAAGCAAGAAGGTCAAGTGATTTTGTTTATTGATGAAATTCATACCATGGTGGGGGCAGGCAAAGCAGAAGGCTCTATGGATGCAGGCAATATGTTAAAGCCTGCACTTGCTAGAGGAGAGCTTCACTGTGTAGGGGCAACCACACTAAATGAATATCGTGAATATATTGAAAAGGACGCGGCACTTGAGCGACGCTTCCAGAAAGTATTGGTTGAAGAGCCAAATGTAGAGGATACCATCGCGATTTTAAGAGGTTTAAAAGAGCGATATGAAGTTCATCATGGGGTTGAGATTAATGATGGTGCAATTATAGCGGCGGCGAAGTTATCTCACCGCTATATTACTGATCGCCAATTACCAGATAAAGCCATTGATTTGGTGGATGAGGCGGCAAGTCAGATTCGTATGGAAATGGACTCAAAGCCTGAAGCGTTAGACCGGCTTGAGCGAAGACTTATTCAGTTAAAAATTGAACGAGAAGCGCTTAAAAAAGAAACTGATCAAGCTTCTAGGCAACGATTGGCCGATATTGATGCGGTGATCAAAACCGCCGAAAAAGAATTTGCAGACCTTGAAGAAATCTGGAAAACAGAAAAAGCAGCACTGCATGGATCGCAAAAGATAAAAAGTGATCTCGAGCAGGCGCGAGTTGAGTTGGAGGCGGCTAGGAGAAGTGGCGACTTGGCGGTAATGTCTGAATTACAGTACGGCAAAATACCAGAGCTAGAGCGACAGCTAGATATGGCGAGCCAAGCTGAAATGATGGAAATGACCCTTCTCCGAAATCGTGTTACAGATGAAGAGATTGCCGAGATAGTGTCCAAATGGACCGGGATACCGGTTTCAAAAATGCTAGAGGGCGAGCGTGACAAATTGTTGCGTATGGAAGATGATTTACATGGTCGGGTTATTGGTCAGACAGAAGCGGTAAAAGCGGTTTCTGATGCTGTGAGGCGATCTAGAGCTGGCTTGGCAGACCCTAATAGGCCTAATGGCTCGTTCTTGTTCCTTGGCCCAACAGGCGTAGGTAAAACAGAGTTATGTAAGGCATTGGCATCATTTTTATTTGATACAGATGACGCAATGGTCCGTATCGATATGTCAGAGTTTATGGAAAAACACTCTGTTGCTCGCCTTATTGGTGCGCCTCCGGGTTATGTCGGGTATGAAGAAGGCGGCTATTTAACAGAGGCTGTTAGGCGTCGCCCTTACTCGGTTTTATTATTGGATGAAGTCGAGAAAGCTCACCCTGATGTGTTCAATATTCTGTTGCAAGTGCTAGAGGATGGTCGATTGACTGACGGTCAAGGCCGGACGGTTGATTTTAGAAATACGGTTATTGTGATGACATCCAACCTTGGCTCTGATGTTATTCAAGCGATGGGTGGAGAAGAAGAGCAGTATGATCAGATGCGGAATGCGGTGATGGAAGTTGTGGGTGGTCATTTCCGCCCTGAATTTATCAACCGGATTGATGAGGTTGTCGTTTTTCACCCATTAGGGTCAGCGCAAATTCAAGGGATTGCTGCAATACAATTGCAATTACTGAATGCGCGATTGGCTGAGCAAGAAATGAGTTTGGAGATGACTGACGAAGCGATGGGTAAGCTTTCTGAGGCTGGTTATGACCCTGTTTATGGTGCTAGACCTCTGAAAAGGGCTATTCAGAAATGGATAGAGAACCCACTTTCACAAGACTTACTTTCTGGTCGTTTTAAGCGGGGAGATGTGATTCAGGGTGTCGTTGAAAATGACGCCTTAGTTTTTAACGCTAAGCATTAAAAATAGCTATCTCATAGTAAGCAAAAAAACGCGGCACTTGCCGCGTTTTTTTGTGCTAAAGCGTTATTAACGCTCAGCTGCAAGCGTCTTCTATGATTTTGTTCATTTCTTCTTTTTTAGCATTGATTTCTTCCGGTGTCATATATCGCAGTTCACCATTTTCCTCTATGCGAATTCGAGAGTTATTTTCGATAGTCTGGAGGTTGTTTTTAGCTTGGCTGCAGCGTAATTTCTGTTGCTCTTTAACTTTATCACCTGCTTGCTGTTCTTGTTTCGCTAAATCCTCCTTCTCCTGTTGCTCTTTAATAGTGTCCAGTTGGTCGATTGGTGATGTGCGGGGTGCAGAAGATCTAGATTCAACTCTGAGTGTCTCTGTTTTTGCGCCTTCTGGTCGCTTATCACCATAATGAATCACGCCGTTGTCGTCGGTCCATTTATACACATTGGTTGCATGTGAATGGTTGGTGGCTAGCGAAAAAGTAAGGATCGCAGAAGCGATAAGTAATGCGTGTCTTGGTTTCATGTCACTCACGTCAGTTGCTTTCAAATTAAGTCTTGAAGGTATGATGGTAAATCTAATATAACGGCGCATCTTTTAAAATACAAAACCCGTATTTACTTAACTATAGACATAAATTAATAAAAATGACCGATAAAATTAAGAAAATGCGACATATTCTGGCCGAATAAGCCAATTACTATTGACTATCGTTTGGTTGGTGTAGAGAATTGTTGGTTGCCCAAGTCAGGGGGGTATCTACAGCAGGTAACCCCGAGCAGTAATATTGTTGAAGCACGTATAGCATTGTTGTTGAAATCCATTTAACGGCAGTCATTTGTATAAATGATGCAGCTCTAAGTCACTAACAGGTGGTTTAGATGATCAGGAGATAACCTCTCAAGATTTGTTGTGCGTGTGATGTCTATCTGATATCAGTCTTCATAAGAGATTGATCCTCAGGCTCCCTGGATTGGTGGTTGCTTCTAAAAACACAAATGAGAGGGTGGTTTACCGTGGAGCTATTGTCTGGCGCTGACATGATAGCCCGTTTTTTACAAGACGAGGGCATTGAGTACATTTACGGATACCCAGGTGGGTCCGTACTGCATATCTATGACGCGCTATTCCGTCAAGATAAAGTAAAACATATTTTAGTAAGGCACGAGCAAGCTGCGACGCATATGGCTGATGGTTATGCGCGCGCGACTGGTAAAGCCGGTACTGTATTGGTGACGTCGGGGCCGGGTGCCACGAATACTATTACGGGTATCGCTACCGCCTTTACTGATTCTATACCGATGGTTGTATTGTGTGGGCAGGTCCCTTCTACGCTAGTAGGTGAAGATGCGTTTCAAGAAACTGATATGATGGGTGTTTCAAGGCCTGTCGTTAAGCATAATTTGACTGTCCGGCATCCTTCTGAAATCCCAGAAATCCTTAAAAAAGCTTACTATATAGCACAGACAGGTCGTCCTGGGCCGGTTGTTGTTGATATCCCAAAAGATATGACGACGCCTAATGAGCGATATGAATATGTTTATCCCAAAAAGGTTAAATTACGTTCATATAACCCTGTTGTAAGAGGTCATTCGGGTCAGATTAAAAAAGCTGTTGATATGCTTTTGGCGGCAAAACGTCCTGTTTTGTATGCTGGGGGCGGTGTTATTTTGGGTAAAGCTTCAGATAAGCTTAAAGAAATCGCACAATTGCTTAATTATCCTGTAACGAACACGTTAATGGGGTTGGGTAGTTATCCTGCAACAGATAGGCAGCATTTGGGTATGTTGGGTATGCATGGAAGTTATGAGGCCAATATGGCTATGCACCATGCTGATCTAATCGTTTCAATTGGGGCGCGTTTTGATGATCGTGTAACCAATGCTATTGATAAGTTTTGTCCGGGTGCTCGAATCGTACATATCGATATTGATCCAGCTTCAATATCAAAAACGGTTGAAGTGGATGTTCCAATCGTAGGGCCTGTCGACTCGGTCCTTAAAGAAATGCTGGCACTTATAAAAGAAAGCAAGCAAAGCCCTGATGAAGATGCTTTGGCTTCTTGGTGGAAGACTATTGATGGCTGGAAGGCGTTTCATGGTGGTCGTTTTGAGCCCTCAAAAGACAGCATAAAGCCTCAGCAGGCTATTGAAGCGCTCTATAAGGTGACAAAGGGTAATGCTTTTGTGACGTCCGATGTTGGGCAGCATCAAATGTTTGCCGCGCAGTACTATAAGTTTGATAAGCCAAACCGCTGGATTAATTCTGGTGGCCTTGGGACGATGGGGTTTGGCTTCCCTGCTGCTATGGGGATAAAGTTAAACTTTCCTGATGAAGATGTCGTTTGTGTAACGGGTGAGGGGAGTATTCAGATGAATATTCAAGAGCTTTCGACCTGTAAGCAGTATGATCTTCCAGTTAAGGTGTTAATCTTAAATAATCAGTCTTTGGGTATGGTTAAGCAGTGGCAAGATATGAACTATGAGTCTCGTCATGCTCAGTCTTACATGGAGTCGTTGCCAGACTTTACTAAGCTGGTAGAGGCGTATGGACATGAGGGGCTTACAGTTGAAAAACTTGAGGATCTTGAGCCGACACTAGAGAAAGCCTTTGCAATGAAAGATAAGCTGGTATTCATTAATGTCTTAGTTGATCCGCACGAGCATGTATATCCTATGCAAATCGCTCGGGGTTCTATGAAGGATATGTGGTTAAGCAAAACGGAGAGGACTTAATAATGCGTCGTATTATCTCAGTATTGCTTGAAAATGAGCCGGGAGCACTCTCGCGAGTTGTCGGGTTGTTTTCTCAGCGCAACTATAATATCGAAACTTTGACTGTTGCTGCCACAGAAGATCCAACGTTGTCGCGTATGACAGTGACAACGCGAGGATCAGATAAAGTGATAGAGCAAATCACCAAGCAATTGAATAAGTTAATTGAGGTGGTGAAGCTTGTTGATTTAACTGAGGGTGCACACATAGAGCGAGAGCTCATGCTAATTAAGCTTAAGGCTTCAGGCTCTCAGCGGGCTGAAATTAAGCGTACAGTTGATATTTTTCGCGGACAAATTGTTGATGTTACTAGCTCGATCTATACTGTGCAGCTTGCAGGCAATAGTGATAAGCTCGATGCATTTATCCAAACGATTGGTGCTAGCTGTATTTTAGAGGTGGTTCGTTCAGGTGTATCGGGTATTGCTAGAGGCGAAAAGGTATTAAGTCTGTAAATGCTTGGTTAGTTTGTCATAGGTATTGAATTTTACTTATGAAAATCAAAAAAACGTCCTTCAGTTATAGTATAGCTGCTGGGCGTTTTTTTGTATGAATCTAGCGCTTATGGAGAGTCTTAACTAGGTTTAATTTGATAGCTTATCAAATTAAGTTTTCTGGTGTTATCATATAACTTTAAAGTACTAATAAGAAAGGTCGTATTACCTATGAGTGATCATCGTGATTCATCGGAAGAAGCAATTGATTCTAATCCTCAGGTTGGCGCGTCTTGCCCTGATGATTTGGGTGCAGAGGTTATTGAGGAAGAGGTTGTGGAGGGCTCGTTGATCAGAAGAAAAGGTGTCTATTTGCTGCCTAACTTATTCACAACTGCTTCTTTGTTTTCAGCTTTTTATGCTATTGTTGCTGGGATGAATAGTGATTTCGATAAGGCTGCAATTGCTATTTTTATCTCAATGATACTTGACGGTTTAGATGGTCGAGTAGCACGTATGACTAATACTCAAAGCAAGTTTGGAGAGCAGTACGATAGCCTTGCTGATATGGTTGCATTTGGTGTTGCTCCAGCGTTGGTGGCTTTTTCGCTAAATTTAAATACTTTAGGTAATTTAGGGTGGATCGGCACCTTTATCTTGGTGGTTGGTGCGGCCTTAAGGTTGGCTCGCTTCAATACGCAGATAGGCTCAGTGGATAGCCGTTTTTTTGTTGGGTTGCCTAGTCCCGCCGCTGCGGGGGTTGTGGCGGGCTTGATATGGATATACCACATACACGGCATAGGCGCTTCAACATTCTCAGCTCTGCTAATGCTTGTTGTTGTGGCGGGTGTTGGTATCTTGATGGTGAGTAATATTCGATATTACTCGTTTAAAGATTTAGATCTTAAGCGTAGGGTTCCT